>NZ_KV800720.1:156815-175452 GCF_001810285.1 Corynebacterium sp. HMSC071F07 | reverse complement strand
CGGTACCAAAAACTCGCATCTGACAGTCATGGCGGAGAGCGTGCCACCGAAGGCAACACCCATGGCGTTCTTGGTCAGCATGTTTGGCCTGTGGCTGACAACGACGCGAGTGCCGTCATCAGCAAATTCTTGGATCTTGATGCCAGCGCCCAAGAAGGGCGGCCAGAATCCCATGAAGCGCTTGAGCTGGCGTGCAGAAAAGCGGGCCATGAGGAAAGCTCCGTATGAGTTGTGGGGGACAGGTGGGCTAAATGGCGCCAACTCTACCGTTACGGGATAGGGGATAGTTTCGGTCCGTAGCGTGCCGTTTGCCATGGTGACATTTGGCTATATCTCCAGATAACTGGCGAAGTAGATTTACTACAGAATTGAATGCTATTTGTTGTCGTAGTCTTGGTCACCGGAGGCACCGTACATGGTGGTCTTCAGAATTGGCCCCAGAGTGAGGATAGAGGTGCCAAACCCTGATACGACAAGGGCCGCAGCTGGGCCGATGGCACTTACAACAGGTGCCCCGATGATGTATCCAATAAGCATTGCGGAGCTGTTAATTGAACCCATCGTAGAAAGGGCTTTGGGTTTCACTTCATCAGGTACGGATCCGACAACGATTATGCGTAGTGCGGCCACCTGAGCAGCATTGCAGACTCCGCCCAGGAGGAAACATGGGATGCAGAGCCACAATGAGGGAAATAGTCCAGGTAAAGCTATGAAACACCCCATAGCGAATCCTGCCCCGGCCAGGACTTTCCCAGCGTTCTGTGAGTGAAGGCGAGCTGAAAGCCGTGCGCCAAAGATGCGGCCCACGATAAATGCTTGGGCAATGATGGCATATAACGTACCGCTGACGTGGAGGGTCTGTGTCGCATAGAAGACAAGCGAAACGTTGAAAACCGAGGTGCAGATAATTGCTCCCCAAATGCTGGTTAACGCGGACCGAGCGCTTCTATTCTTCAGCAAAAGGGAAGGTGCTTCGAGGACCTTCTGGAGAAAACTCGGTGAAGAATCTTTGGTTTCTGAATGAAGCAGTGTTTTCGGGGGCGAGGATTTATAAAGGAAATAAAAAGCAAGTAGCGAGACTCCAACGGCGCAAGCTTCAACGAAGAGCGCTGTCTGCAGGTTTCTTTGGTCCAGTAGTAATCCACCTAGAGGTGGTCCAAGGAATCCACTGCCAAGTCGGGCTGTGTCCAAGAGGGAGAAGGCTTTCGCCTGCTGTCCTTCGCCGACCTGAGAGTCAGCGATGGTGAAAATGGATGGAATTGACAGTCCGCTTAAGCATGCGGTGACGAGATTTCCGACAATGAGGATCAATGGCTCTGGATAGGCTGCCATTGATAACAGGCCCAGAAGATCTAAGAAGAGTGCAGCAAGCGCAATGTGATAGCTGTTGAATTTGTTGAAGAGTGGGGCCAGAAAGGGGACTGCAAAAACTTGAGCGCAAGTACCCGAGATGAAGATGCTTGCCACCAACAGTTCGCCTTTGTTGAGTTCGGCGAAGTGGAGTGAAATCGAGAGGCTGGTCATTGACCCGCACACTGACAATAAAAAATATGTGGCGGTCAAGGTGTAGATAGATGAAAGTCCTTCGTCACCACTGTTTCTAGGGGGATGCATTTAGGCTGCAACTGTTTCGTTGCCCTGGCCGCTGAACGGACCTGAACCTCCTACTGTGACTACTTCGGAAAGCGTTTCGGAGGTAAGCATTATTTCTCCCATATGTGATGACGATTACATACAACAAGGTAATGATGTGAGTCTCTCATTTCAAGGGCGTAGCGGAGGCAGCTCTTGCACTGTGTACAGGAAAAAGTAGTGCTAGCGCTAGTGACCTTCGCTCTCGTGCGAAACACAATACAGAGCATGAAAAAGCTTGTGGTTGGCATGATTGCCGTGGTGGCCGTGATTGTGGTGGCGTTTGTAGGGTTTGTGGGATTCATGCAGTGGGTGGACGCAGACAGCGTGACCGGTGATGACGGCGTGGCTGCCGGATATAGCGCTGAGACAGGTGGCCCGCTGGAAGCGTCGTTTGCGGGCGAGGGCCGCACGAGGTCGACGTGCGGCGTGATGGCGACGTGACCATCGCGGCACCGACAGGCGCGGGACCGTTTCCGGCGGCGGTCATGGCTAATGGCACGAACACGCCGCTGAGCAGCTACCTGCCCGTGGCGGAGCACCTGGCTAGTTGGGGCTTCGTGGTTGTCGGCGATGAGACTCCCCACACAGGTACAGGAGAGAATGTCGTGCACTTGATTGAGCGCTTGCCGGAACTGGATTCTCGTGCGGACCGATCACGAGTCGGCATTTTTGGCCACTCACAGGGTGGTGCGGGTGCCATCAACGCTGCGGCCCACACGGAGGTAGCAGCTGTGTATGCGGCGAGCCCGGCCTCCCACAAAGTGGCACAGTCCAATGACTGGGACTACAACACGGCTGACGTAGAGGAACCGCTATTCCTGATGACGAGCGATGGCCGTTCGGACCGCTGGCTTGTTAGTCCGTGGTCAGACTTGCAGGAGAGCTTTGAATCAGCTGGTGGTCCGGCAATCATTGCCCGCCGCCTGGGCGCGGACCACAAGGACGTTCTAGAGTTCGGGGACAGTTACGCCACCGCGTGGTTCCGCTACATTCTTGCTGATGATCCTGATGCGAGAGATGTGTTCGTTGGCACCTCACCAGCGGGCGCCGGTGAGCTAGCGAGCAACGCGCTTTGGGACCGAGTGGTCACCCGCGGCTGGTAGCTCGCCGGGCCTTTCGACATTCCGCGCGGTGCACCTAACGCGCTAAAAGCCATCTGCGCTCACACCCCCCCTTCGGAGGAAGTGTGGTTCCCAAAAATTGGTAGCCCTGATAAATTTCAAGTGAATTGTCAACCGGGCTGCGCCACGTCAGCCCGTACAAGCGGGACCGAATGAACCATGCAGACAAAGGAGAAAGGCCACGTCGAGGGCCTCTATATTGATGAAAACTTCGAGCTGCGCGCTGGGGCCGTCACGTTCGGGGAGAGTATTGAGGGCATAGTGCTTGGCGACGTCCCCCAAGCCGAGGCTGCCTGGCGCGCCGGGGACTCGGATGCGTTGCTGTGGGTGCCCGGCTTCGTGGACCTACACAACCACGGCGGCAACGGCGGGGGATTCCCCAACGGCGACTACGAGCAGTGCCTAGCCGCCGCCCGCTTCCACCGCGCGCACGGCACAACGACACTGCTGGCCAGCTTGGTCTCCGGCACGCAAGAAGAACTCTGCGCCCGGGCGGAGCTTTTAGCCCAGCTGGCTGAAGAAGGCGAGATCGCCGGAATCCACATGGAGGGCCCCTTCATCGCTGCGGCCAAATGCGGCGCACAGGACCCATCGCGCATCGTGCCCGGTGACCCGGACTTCTTCCGCGCGGTCATCGCCGCGGCCCGCGGCCACCTGCGTTCGATTACCTTCGCGCCGGAAACGGAGAACGTCGACAAGCTGCTCGACGTCTGCGCGGAGCATGGCATCATCGCCAGCCTGGGCCACACCGAGGCCGATTATGACACCACGCTGAGCGTTATCGCCAAGGCTAAGGAGCTCGGCCTGACCGTGACTGGAACGCACCTCTTTAATGGCATGCCTTCTATTCACCACCGAGCGCCGGGCCCGGTAGCGGCTTTGCTCACCGCAGCGAAGGCGGGGGATGTGTCCGTCGAGCTCATCGCAGATGGTGTGCATCTTGTTGACGGCGCCGTGGACATGGCTCACAGTCACCGCGCCTTCGCCATCACTGATGCCATGGCGGCGGCCGGCATGGCCGACGGTGACTATGAGCTGGGTTCGCTGCCTGTCACCGTGAGCGGGGGAGTCGCGCGCGTGCCCAGCGGTGCTATCGCGGGCGGCACCTCTACATTGTCCCAGCAATTCGCCAGCTTCGCCGAGCGCCATGGTCTGGGCGAGGCGGTGCGTTTTACCTCCACCACGGCAGCCGACGTGTTGGGGGAGACGAATCTAGGCCGCATCGCGGTTGGCGCGCGCGCCAACCTGGTTGGCCTTAACTCTCACTACCAACCGGTGCGCGTCATCGTCGACGGCGCGGACATCCCACTCTCTTAAACACACAGGAAGGCATCTCATGGAAATCCTCATCCGCTCCACGCCGGCCGAAGTGGCCGTGGAGGCCGCTGACATCTTCGCGCACTACGCCAACGCCGGCGCCACCTTGGGCCTGGCCACAGGATCGACCCCGGTAGCGATGTACAAGGAGCTCATTACGCGCCATGAGCGCGGCGAGGTGAGCTTTGCCCGCAGCCGCGCATTCCTGCTTGATGAATACATCGGGCTGGAGCGTACCCACGAGCAGTCCTACTATTCCACCATCCGCCGCGAATTCACCAGCCACGTGGATTTCGATGATGACCTGGTAAAAAGCCCCGCTGGTGACTCCGATGACCCCGCCACCGCCGCGGCCACCTATGACAAGGCCATCCGTGATGCCGGCGGCGTGGACATCCAGCTGCTGGGCATCGGGGCCAACGGGCACGTCGGCTTCAACGAGCCGTCGAGCTCCCTGCAATCACGCACCCGCATCAAGACGCTGCACCCGCAAACCGTGCAGGACAATGCCCGCTTCTTTGACAACGAAGACGAGGTCCCGCGCCACGTGCTGACCCAAGGATTGGGCACCATCAGTGAGGCCCGCCACCTGCTCTTGTTGGCCACTGGCAGCAACAAGGCCAGCGCGGTCCACGCCATGGTGGAAGGCCCGCTCTCCGCGCACTGCCCCGCGTCGATCCTGCAGTGGCACCAGCGCGCCACGGTGATCCTCGATGAAGCCGCCGCCTCCCAGCTGGAGGACCGCGAGTACTACGTTTTCGCGGACAAGCACCGTCCGCACCGCCCACTCTTTTCCTAAAAAGCTCCATCTAATTCCTTACTAGTGTGAAAGGACTCCTCGCATGAAAATCGATGTCATGGGGCCGCTGCAGCGGCTCGGAAAAGCCCTCATGGGCGCTGTGGCGGTGCTGCCCGTCGCGGCGATCCTCAGTGGCGTTGGCTACTGGATCTCCAGCGCGGCTGGTCCGGATAACCTCGCCGCCCAGCTGCTGATCAGCTCCGGCGACGCGGTGCTGTCCAACCTGGGCTGGATCTTCGCCATCTCCATTGCTTTCGGCCTGGCCAAGGATTCCAACGGCGCCGCGGCGCTCTCTGGTTTCCTGGCCTTCGCCACCTTCATGAAGCTGCTGGGCCCAGAGGCCGTGGCCGGCTACCGCGGCATCGAAGACCCCACCGCGCTGACCGGCGATGAGGCCCTGGAATGGGCCGCGGAAGGCTGGAACGCCGTGGGCGGCGGCAACGTCCTCTTCGGCATCCTCGCCGGCGTCATGGCGGCCTGGGTATATAACCGCTTCCACGGCACCAAGCTGCCGGATTTTTTGGCTTTCTTCTCTGGACGGCGCCTCGTGCCGATTCTTACCGCCGTCATCGCCATAGTGATTTCCGGCATCCTCTACTTCGTGTGGCCGTTCATCTACAACGCGCTCTTTAACTTTGGTACCTCCATCCAAGGATTGGGCGCGGCGGGCGCCGGTATTTATGGCGTGGCTAACCGCCTGCTCATCCCGACCGGCCTGCACCACGCGCTGAACTCCGTCTTCTGGTTCGATGTCATCGGTATCAATGACATCGGCAACTTCCAGGCCGGTCAGAAGACCATCGAGGCAGCCGCTACTGCTACCTCCGCCGCCGATTGCCCGGGCATTTGGGCCAACGGCCAGTGCACGGTCGAGGGCGTCGTCGGCCGCTATCAGGCGGGCTTCTTCCCAGTCATGATGTTCGGCTTGCCGGGCGCGGCACTCGCCATGTACCTGCGCGCGGATAAGAACAAGCGCAAGGTCGTCGGTTCCCTGATGGCCGCAGGTGCTTTGGCCTCCTTCTTCACCGGCGTGACTGAGCCGCTGGAGTTCTCCTTCATGTTCGTCGCCCCGCTGCTCTACGTGGTGCACGCGCTGCTGATGGGCCTGTCCGTCTTCATCGCTTCCGCCATGGATTGGACCGCCGGCTTTGGCTTCTCTGCCGGTTTCGTGGACATGTTGCTCTCCTCGCAGAACCCGCTGGCTAATAAGTGGTACATGCTGCTGGTCATGGGTGTGGGCTTCTTCGCCCTGTACTTCGTCATCTTCTACTTCCTCATCGGCTGGCTCAACCTCAAGACCCCGGGCCGCGGCGAGGACGATGCGGTAGCAGATTCCATGGAGGATTCCGCCACCGGCGATGAGAAGACTGCTCGTGATGCCGCCCGCATCATCGAGGGGCTCGGCGGCAAGGACAACATTGACTCATTGGATTACTGCACCACGCGCCTGCGCGTCGGCGTGAAGGAGCAGGCGCTTGTCGACGCCTCCGTGATCAAACGCCCCGCCGTCTCCGGCGTCATCCACCCCTCCGAGAAGAGCGTCCAGGTCATCGTGGGCCCGGCCGTGCAATTCATGTATGACGAGGTCAGCCACCAGCTGCGCCACGGCTCCCCGGCCCTGGCCACGACTGGTGCAGCGAGCGCGGCAGGTGCTGGAGCCAGCGCGCCGGCCAGCGCCGCTGCCGCTCAGAGCGGAAGCGGTGATGCCGCTGGCGTCGACGTGCGCGCCCCGTTCGCCGGAGACGTTGTCGAGCTCGCCCAGGTCCCGGATGCGTCCTTTGCGCAGGGCATGGTGGGCGAAGGCTTCGCGGTGATGCCTGATGCCGTCGATGCCTTCGACGTCTGCGCCCCGGTAAACGGCACCATCACCATGATCTTTAAGACGCGCCACGCCTTCGGCATGAAGACCGCGGATGGGCTGGACCTGCTCATTCACATCGGCATTGACACCGTGGAGCTCAAGGGCGAAGGTTTCACCGCCCTGGCTAAGAAGGGCGATACCGTCACTGCCGGCACGCCGATCATCGCGGTGGAGGCAAGCAAGCTGCGCGAGCGCGGCGTCAACCTCATCACCCCGGTGGTGTGCCCGACGGCCAAGCAGGTCGCCGGAGTCGACATCGCTCGCGAGGGCCATGCCCTGCCAGGCGAAGTCGCAGCAACCGTCAAGCGCAGCAGCTAGCCGGCTGGATTAAATCCCAGACACAAAAACTGCCCGAGTTGCCAAAAACAACGTTGTTCCCTGCGGTTAGGAGCGAAGGTTTTGGCAACTCGGGCAGTTTTGGCTCGGAGGGTTCTACGTCTTGAGAGGAATAGGCGTGGGTTAGTCGGTGCCGTGCAGCAGGCGCGGCACCACCTTGCCCGTGGCATTGCGCGGGAGTTTGTCCAGGAAGTGGACATCGCGCGGCACGGAGTGGTCCGCCAGGTTCTCGCGGACCCAGGCACGGATGGCGTCGGCAGTCACGGCGTTGCCTAGGGCGTCCCGCGTGGTCACCGCCCACACGGCGATGCGCTGGAAGGTGGTTTCATCCTCCACGCCACCGGCATGCACCTCCGCGATGCCCGGCATGGCCTCGAGCACCTCCGTCACCGACTGCGGGTGCACGTTCTCGCCGCCGACGATGATCATGTCATCGGCGCGGCCCACCACATGCAGGTAGCCCTCGGGGTCGATATAGCCCAAGTCCCCGATGGAAATGAGGCCATCGACCTTGTGGAGTGGGATCTTCGGATTGGTATAACCAATGAGCGCGGTGGAATTGGTCAGGTAGATCTCGCCGACCTCGCCGCGCGGAACCTCATTGCCCTCCTCATCGAGGATGCGCAGCTTAGTGCCGGAGGCAATCTTGCCGCCGATGGTCGGGTCTTTAGCCACCTCTTCCATGCTGGCCGTCGACGCCAGCGCCAGCTCCGTGGAGCCATAGACGTTGCAGAGAATCGGGCCGAAGCGCTCGTGGGTTTCCTTCACGATCTCCGGGGTCAGCGCATGCCCGGCGGAGGCAATGAACTTCAGCGAAGAGGTGTCATACGCCGAATCCGGGTCAACCTCAACCATCTGGCGGAAGAAGACGGGGGAGGAAAGCAGACCATCGAGCTGGTAGCGCTGGATGTCATCGAGCGCGGCCGCCGGGTCGAAGACGCGACGGGTCACGATGGTATTGCGCAGTCCCAGCGCGATATTGAGGCAGGCCCAGCCCCACGTGTGGAAGATGGATGCGGTCATCTGCACCTTCTGGTTGGCACGCCAGGGGATGTTTTCCACGATGGATGCCAGCACGACCGGCAGCGTCGGCTCCGGGCGCATGATGCCCTTGGGGATGCCGGTGGTGCCAGAAGACATCAGCACGATGTGCCCGTGCTTCGGATACTTTGGCAAGCGGATGTCGCGCACTGCTTCGGCGTGCTTGACGATGCCGTCTAGCGTCGGCAGCCCGAAATGTTCCGCGCCCGAGTCGTGCCCGATAATAACGGCGATCCTCTCGTGATAGGCGGGATCGAGGCGGTCGATGAATTCGTCGTCGATGACGAGCACGTTGATGTTGTTTTCCTCGATGCAGCCTGCGAGCTGCTCTGGGGAAGAACCGACGTTGAGCAGGAAGATATGCGCGCCCGCGTATCCCTTGGCACCTAATGGGGTGATGATGCCGCGGCCGTTGCGGGCCATCACGCCGAGGCGGATTTCTGGCAGATCGAGGCTGCGTAGGTGCTTGGCCAGGGTCTGTGCGTTGTCGCGCAGTTGGCGGTAGGTAAGGGTGCCGTCGTCGTCGATTAGCGCGAGGCGCTCTGGGCAGGTGATATAGCCCTGCTCGAGCTCGCGGGCAGTGGTAAAGCGGTAGCGGCTTAAGATGGGGCCGGCCTTGAGTAGCGGGGTAATGCCATCACGGTGGGTGATGATGCCGGACTTAAAAAGCTGCGGGATAAAGCGGCTCAGGGCAGCGGTGTGGAAGGTTAAATCAGAGAAATTAAAAGGCATGTTGAGTAAAAGTCCTACGTCAATAAGAGAAAGCTAGCGCGACAGTTAGGCTACCGGCTTGTTAATCGTGTGGGCTGCACAGGCTGTTGCACGGCTCGGAAGATTGTTACTAATGTTACAGAAGTTGCCCCTGTGGACTATAGTATATTTTTGTCATAGAACATATATTGATTCTGAACGGACCGTCCAGGTTGGGCTAAAATGATGGGCAGCAAAATTTGAGAGGAAATCCATGAACCTGAAAAAGAAGGTAATGGCAGCTTTTGCTGCGACCTGCATCGCGGTAGGCCTGGGCACGGCACCTCAAGCGGTGGCAGCCGATGTAAATCTGGTGGCTTTTGGTGATTCCGTGTTGGCCGACCCAGACGCGGGTGCTTATCTCACCGCGCGCCTGAGCTCCCAGAGTGCTGGCGGCGTGAATTGTCCGCAGTCTAATAACTATGCCCGCCGCACTGGCGCGAAGCTGGGCCTGCCGGTCGCGGACTTTTCTTGCTCCGGCGCTGTTTCCTTCTCGCGCGGCCCGCAGATGTTCGCCCAGGTTGATCGCGCGATCCAGACCGGCGCGTTGAGCCCAAATACCCGCCGCGTTCTCTACACCACGGGCTTTAATGACACGTATAACAACCCAGGCATGAGCGAGGGCGAGCTGCGCCGCCGCTTCGTGGATGCGAACGCTCCGCTCATCGGCCGCATCCGTGCTGCGGCGCCAAATGCACGCATTCAGATCGTCGGGTATCCCACCATCGGCTCTGCTGGTAGCTACTGCCTGCTGCACGTGGGTCCGGCACCGCTCGATCACACTTTCTTGCCGAATGTGCAGGCTTGGGAAAATGCTTCCCAATGGATGCAGGTGGACTTGGCCGCTCGTACCGGGACCGAGTTCCTCGACCTGAAGCCGAGCACCCGCGATAACGGCATGTGTGCCACCGCAGATCGCCGCATGTGGGCTGGCCTGGTTGACTTCACTGCTGGCGACGGCAACCTGCCGCTTCACGTAAATGCGCGCGGCCACGAGCATGCGGCAAACGTTATTGCTGGCTCTTAATTTCTAATTTTCGGCGTGCGCTGGGGCGACCCGCGCACGCTTTCGCATATCTGCTGAAATGAATTTTCATTAGTTCGGCCTTGCTGGAAATCCGTGTACGCTGGGGCCGCATGAGCAACAACACTGTTAAAGCCGTAATTGCCCGCTCCAAGGGAGCACCGGTCGAGACCGTCAACATCGTGATCCCTGAGCCAGGTGCAAACGACGTCATCGTCAAGGTGCAGGCCTGCGGAGTCTGCCACACGGACCTGGCTTATCGCGACGGCGATATCGAGGACGCCTTCCCATTTCTGCTTGGCCATGAAGCCGCGGGCGTCGTCGAGCGCGTAGGCTCCGCCGTTACCCACGTTGCCGAGGGCGACTTCGTCATTCTTAACTGGCGCGCAGTCTGTGGCGAGTGCCGCGCCTGCAAGAAGGGCGAGCCAAAGTACTGCTTTAATACCCACAACGCCTCCACCAAGATGTACCTGGCCGAAGATGATAAGGACGCAGGCGCCGAGTTGACCCCGGCCCTGGGCATCGGCTCCTTCGCGGAGAAGACCCTCGTCCACGAGGGTCAGTGCACCAAGGTGGATCCGGAGGAGGATCCAGCGGCGGCGGGACTTTTGGGCTGTGGCATCATGGCTGGTTTGGGTGCGGCCGTCAACACTGCGGAAATCCAGCTCGGCGAGTCCGTGTCCGTCTTTGGTTGCGGCGGCGTCGGCACCGCAGCCATCGCCGGCGCGAAGCTGGCGGGCGCGGCCAAGATCATCGCCGTCGACATCGACGAGGCAAAGCTCGAGACCGCGCGTGAATTCGGCGCCACCGATGTCGTCAACTCCAAGGACATGAGTGAGGATGAGGTCATCGAGGCCGTACGCCAGCTAACCGGCGGCTTCGGCACCGACGTTTCCATCGACGCCGTGGGCATCCAGCCGACTTGGCGCCAGGCCTTCTACTCCCGCGACCATGCCGGCCGCATGGTGATGGTGGGCGTGCCTAACCTCACCGACCACGTCGATATCCCAGCCATCGACCTCTACGGCCGCGGCGGTTCCATCAAGCCGGCGTGGTACGGCGACTGTTTGCCAGAGCGCGACTTCCCTGCATATGTGGCATTGCACCGCAACGGCCAGTTCCCGCTGGATAAGTTCGTATCCGAGCGCATCTCCTTGGACGAGGTCGAAGATTCCTTCGCCACCATGAAGTCCGGCAAGGTGCTGCGCTCCGTCGTTGAATTCGCATAGATTAGGAGAACTAAAGCTAATGCAGATCGACAAGGCCGTAACCAAAGGCAAGTTCCGCCTAGACGGCGGAGAGTGGGACGTGGACAATAACGTCTACGTCGTAGGCGATGCTTCGGGTGTGTACGTCGTGGACCCTTCCCACGACTTGGATGCGGTGGCCGAGCTCGTGGGCGATCGCCCGGTCAAGGGCATCCTGCTCACCCACGCGCACAACGATCACTGCGACTTGGCGCCGGCGGCCGCCGAGCGCTTTGGCGCCGAGGTCTACCTCCACCCAGATGACCAGATGCTGTGGGAAGAATCCAACGGCGGCGCCGCGTTCCACCCGCTGGAGGATAACCAGCAGTTCCAGGTCAGCGGCGAAGACATCACCGTCTTTCATACGCCGGGCCACTCGCCGGGCTGCGTGGTGCTTCACCTGCCGAGCGAGGGCGTGCTGCTTTCCGGCGATACGCTCTTCAACGGCGGCCCTGGTGCCACCGGCCGCAAGTACTCCGACTTTGACGTCATCATCGAATCCCTGCGCAATGTGGTCTTCAACCTGCCCGCCGAGACCCGCGTGCTGCCGGGCCACGGCGATGAGACCACCGTGGGCGCAGAGGCCGCGCGCATCGACGAATACGTCGCCCGCGGCTACTAACCCCGGCTGACTATTAAACCCGCCTGATTAATCCTCGCGCGCCGAGGCCAGCAGGTAGGAGCCGTAGCCGGACTTCATGAGCGGCTCTGCCAGCGCGGCCAAGGCCGGACGGGAGATGAACCCTTCCCGGTAGGCCGCCACCTCCGGCGAGCCGATGACGGTGCCGGTGCGCTTTTGCATCACCTCGACGTAGGCGGAGGCCTCGCTCATCGAGTCCACCGTTCCGGTATCGAGCCACACGTCGCCGCGCTGCATGCGCTGCACCCGTAGCTTGCCGCGGCGCAGGTACTCCTCGTTGACGGCGGTGATTTCCAGCTCGCCGCGGGCGCTCGGGCGGATGCCCTTGGCAATGTCGATTACTGAGTTATCGTAGAAATACAAACCAACCACGGCATGATTGGACTTGGGTTGGGCTGGTTTTTCTTCGATGGACAGCGCGTTGCCTGCCGCGTCGAATTCCACCACGCCATAGCGCTGCGGATCGGAGACCTCGTAGGCGAAGATGATTCCGCCTTCTGGGTCGCGGCACTGGCCCAAGGCGGTGGCAAAGCCGTGGCCTTCGAAGATGTTATCGCCCAACACCAAGGCTACGGAGTCATCGCCGATGAAATCCTCCGCAATGAGGAAGGCCTGCGCCAGGCCCTCTGGACGTGGCTGCACCGCGTAGGAAAGCATGAGGCCTAGTTGGGAGCCGTCGCCAAGCAGGCGCTCAAAAGACGCCGAATCCTCGGGGGTAGTGATGATGAGGATCTCCCGAATGCCCGCCTGAATCAGGGTGCTGAGCGGGTAATAGACCATGGGTTTGTCATAGATCGGCATGAGCTGCTTCGAGATGCCCTTGGTGATGGGGTAGAGGCGTGAGCCTGAACCGCCCGCGAGGATGATGCCTTTCATGCTTGAAAGCCTAATCCAAAGGATAAAGCGCAAGGTAGAGCGCTAGCGCGGCGCGCCAATTCATCGGGCTAAAGCCGGTGGCTTCAATCTTGGAAAGATCCAGCGTAGATTCGCTGGGCCGGCGGGCAGGCTCGACGCCGTACTCCGCGGTGCTGACCGAGTGGACCTCGGCGGGGTCGTGCCCCATGCCGATGAACGTGGCCATGGCGAGTTCATCGCGGCCCACGGTATCGCCCCCGGAGGAGAGGTTGTAGATGCCATAAGGCGCCTGGGTTTCCAGCAGGTGCGCGATGCCCTTGGCCAGGTCCTCTGCAAAGGTAGGCCGGCCGCGCTGGTCATTGATGACCTTCGGCTCGATGCCCTTATTTGCCAGCTGAGCCATGGTTTTGATGAAGTTGTTGCCCTCGCCAAAGACCCACGAGGTGCGCACCACATAGTGCTTAGGTGCCACGCTTGCCGACGCCTCACCCGCCGCCTTCGACGCCCCATACAGGCTCAGCGGGCTAGGGCTTTCTTCCTCGGTGTGTAATTCGGTTTCGCCGTCGAAGATGTAGTCGCTGGAGACGTGCACAAGCGTCAAGTTGTTATCGGCGGCGATGCGCGCCAGCTTGGCAGGTGCCAGCGCGTTGACTTCCCAGGCGCGGGCGCGGTCGCTTTCTGCGCCGTTGACGTCGTTGTAGGCGGCGCAGTTGATGATGGAGCTGTAGCGGCGCCAAGGACGCTGCGGCGGATTGGTGATGTCGAATTCCTCGCGCGTGCAGAACTCCGCGTTCGGTAGCACCTTGCGCAGCGCGCGGCCCAGCTGGCCGTTGGTGCCGGTGACCAGCACCTTGCGCGGCGCCATGGGCGTGACGTCCGCTAGCTGCGGGTGCGCGCGGTCTTTGTCGGAGATTTCGGTGGGATCGAGCGGCCAGTCCACCATGTCGAGGTTGACGAAGGTGTACTCCGCGTCAGGTGACCAATGATCGTTGACCAAGTAGGAATACGCGGTTTCCTCAAGTGCCTGGAAGCCGTTGGCCACGCCCCACGGGACGAAGACGGCGGTATCGGGGCTTACTTCATGGGTGACCAGCTCACCGTAGGTTTCGGAGCCTTCGCGCAGATCGCACCACGCACCGAAGACCTTGCCGTGGGCCACGCTTACCAGTTTGTCCCAGGGCTCGGCATGCAGACCGCGGGTCACGCCCGCCGCGGCGTTGAAAGAGACGTTGTTTTGCACCGGCTGGAAATCGGGCAGCCCGGCCTCAACCATCTTTGCGCGCTGCCAGTTCTCCTTGAACCAGCCGCGATTGTCTCCGTGGACGTCAAGCTCGATGAACAGTAGGCCCTCGATGGCCGTCTTGGTTACCTGCACGTGTGCTCGTTTCTTCCTGTCTAGGTTTCGTTTAATGGGGTTGCGCTGCCGGTTTAGTGGCCGTGTTGGGCGTAATGCTTCTCGACGTCGCCTTTATCCGGGCGCCACCACTTCTCATTGTCGCGGTACCACTGGATGGTCTGTGCCAGCCCTTCGCGGAAGTCAGTGTAGTGCGGCTGCCAGCCCAGCTCGCGGCGCAGCTTGGAAGCGTCCATGGCGTAGCGCTGATCGTGGCCGGGGCGGTCAGCTACGTGCTCGTAGAGCGCGCCGCCTGCAGCATTGGTCGCGCCCATGATCTCGCAGATGAGCTCGATGACCTCTTTGTTGTTGATGTCTTTCTGGTCAGCGCCGATGTTGTAGGTCTCGCCGATTTCGCCGCGATCGAGGATGGCGAGGACCGCGCTGTTGTGATCGTCGACGTGAATCCAGTCACGGACCTGCTCACCCGTTCCGTATAGCTTGGCCGGCTGGCCGTCTAACAGGTTGGTGATTTGGCGCGGGATGAACTTTTCTACGTGCTGGAAAGGGCCGTAGTTGTTGGAGCAATTCGAGATGGTTGCCCGCAACCCAAAGCTGCGCGCCCAGGCGCGGACCAGGTGATCGGAGCTGGCTTTCGACGCGGAGTACGGCGAGGAAGGCACATAAGGGGTGGTTTCGGTGAACTTGGTAGCGGCACCGATTTCGAGGTCACCGAAGACCTCGTCGGTAGAGACGTGGTGGAAACGCACATCGTGCTTGCGGCAGGCTTCCAATAAGGTGAAAGTACCTACGACGTTGGTCTGGATGAACGGGGAGGGATCCTGCAGCGAATTATCGTTGTGGGACTCTGCTGCGAAGTGCACCACGATGTCGCTTTGCACCACCAGCTCATCCACCAGCGCGGCATCGGCGATATCGCCGACAACCAAGCGGCACTCTACGCCCTCGAGGTTCGCCCGGTTACCCGCGTAGGTGAGTTTGTCCAGCACCGTGATGGAGACTTCTGGGCGCGTGGCAGCGACCAAGCGGACGAAGTTGGCGCCGATGAATCCGGCGCCGCCAGTAACTAGCATTCTGCGCATGGATAACAATTTTAGGCTACCTTCCTTCGCTATTTTCACCTCGCGATAAAACGCAAGCGCAATCCGCCCGCAGGGCACAAGTATCCTGCGATTAGGCGCTGAGTTTGTGGGCCGGGGCTTTATGTGCAGTTGGGCTGTCGTTGAAATGGATCCTTTCCGACCCCGCCGGACGATAACCAACTCTTCGAGTTATTGGGTCTCGCTCTGCATGCCCCATGTTGCGGAAACCGTCACGTCGGTCATTGTTATCCGCATGATGTCTTCTGCAGAGGAGCGTCAAGTTCTTGAGATCCGTTGCTCCACCTGCTGCCCACGCATGGAGGTGGTGGACATCGCATTCGACCCAAGGGCGGTCACAGCCGGGATGGGTGCATACCAACTCCGAGGCCGCCAAGGCTATCTTTTGATAAAGGCTTGCGCTGCGCTTGCAGCGGCCCAATTCCAGCGGGAATTTCTTATCATCAACCACACAGATGAAATCGTGTGATGCCGCTCCAATACGTAGCAGGTCCAGCGGGGAGAGCTCCACGCCAGTGTTGGTGGCGAACCGGGTGGAAGAATCCATCTCTTCCAACTCGTTCAGCGTGGTGGTGATAAGCAAGGAACCCACACCACCAGTGCCGTGCTGATGTGATTCGAGATAGCTGTGGACGATGGCAGAAAGCTGGTCTGCCATTCTTTGGGAGTATGTGCGGGAATCTTCCTCTGCCGGAAGATTTGGCCCTCCCTGATGGCGAGCTGGGGCAAATGCGGCTTTTAGCATTGCTGCCGTGGCGGCATCGACGTATCCACTGATGAAGACGCCACCATCAGCATCTGGCTGGGAGATGCGCAAGCGACGCTTTTTAATAACTGCGTCTGCATCGGAGACTGATTTGTTTGCTGCACGAATGGCCTCGCGCAGCCAGGCTCGGAGCGCAGTATGTGACATCTCCCGAGACTTCTCCAAAGCGCGCTGGCTAAGCTCTTGTGGGCCAGGGAGCGCGCCCTCCGTGAGGTGCTCAAGTTCCTGTTCGATGAGTGCGATAGTGCGCGCGTGTGCGGCTTCCTCTTCAAGCATTTGCTGGCGGCGCTTTTCTGCGGCTTCCCGCTCCCGACGGGCGCGTTCCGGGGTGGCGTCCTCACGCTTTTGTTCTACCGTTTCGCTATCACTGCCCGTCGCGCTTGAATGGGCAGAAGCTGGCGCATCTGCGGCCGCTTCCTCTGAAAGCGGGGCAAAGAGCGATTGCCCGGTCTTTATGCGCGCCTGTGCCTCCGGATAGGTCAGGCCCAAACGTGCGGTGAGATAATCTTCCGGCTTGCTGGAGCCGACTGTACGGCCAGCGTCATCTCGGGCAGCAAGGAAGGCAAAGGCGGCATCGATGGTGGTCTTCTTTCCCATTGCATTCTCGAGGTGCTCGAAAGCAGGGTGCAGACGGCCGAAGTATAGGTCCGCGGGTTCTTTCATAAGCTCCCGCAGGTCTGTTAGCGATGTGGCAATTTCCTTGACTGTGGAAATAATCGCTTCGTGTTTGTCTTGCATGGCACCCCATCCCCCTCGGTGTTTCGATTACATGTTCTATTTTATCCACATACAACGACCTGTCAAGGGTAAATTGGAAAATAAGTTCGAAATTTTGGGGGGTGGTGCTTAAGCCGGGAAGTGCGGCAATTTTTCTTGTTCCAGCCACTGCTCCAGCAGGTCATCGAGCGCGGCCGTATCTTCCGCGCGCTCGCGCAGCTTCGAAAGCAGGTCTTCCGGCGTAACCACGCCGTGGCGGCCTTCTGCCAGGTAGGAGCGAACGGCGTCGAAAAAGGCGGCGTCGCCAAGCAGCACGCGTACTGCATGTACCGTGAGCGCGCCGCGTTTGTACACGCGATCATCGAACATGTCTTGAGTGCCCGGATCTGCCAGCAACACATCCTGCGCCTTGCGAGCGAGCACGTTGTAGTGCGAACGCGCAGATTCATGCACCGCCCGGCCATGCGCGTGCTCCATCCACAACCACTCGCAGTAGCAGGCAAAACCCTCGTTGAGCCAAATATCCTTCCACTCGCTAAGGCCCACCGCATTGCCAAACCACTGGTGGGAAAGCTCGTGAGCGATGAGACGCTCGAAGGTAGGCGAGACATGGTTGGAGCCGAAAATCGAAAGGCCCTGGGCTTCCAGCGGGATTTCCAGCTCGTCCTCGGTGATGACAACCTGATATTCGTCAAACGGATAGGCGCCGAAGCAGGAAGAGAAGAAGTCCAACATCTCCTGCTGCTGGGCAAAGACCTCTTGGACAGGCGTTTTGAGCGCCGGCGGAACCCAGGCGCGCACCGAGTCGCCAAGCCTGACCTCGCTAAACTCGCCTATCTGAACCGTAACCAGGTAAGTAGCCGTGGGGTGTTCGGTGCGGTAATGCCAGCGCGTCATCGAACCGCTGGCGGATCTGCGGGAAACCAGCTTTCCATTCGAAATCACGCGGAACGGATTATCTGCGGTGATCTTGATGTCAAAGGTGGTCTTCTCGCTCGGGGTATCGTCGCATGGGAACCAGCTCGGGGCGCCGTTGGGCTGGCTAGCTACTAGAGCGCCGGATTCGGTTTCCTCCCAGCCGAGTTCGCCCCACGGGGTGCGGATGGGGCGTGGGGAGCCGCCGTAGCGGATGTGTAGCTCAAACTCGGTTCCATCTGCGATGGTATCCGCGAAAATCAGGCGCAGCTTGCCCACGGACTGGCGGAATTTCGCCACCCGCGGTGCGCCCTTGGCGGTGATGCGGCGGGCTACCATGGCGCCGCCGAGATCGAGCGTGAGCTTGTCGACGTCCTCTAGCACCCGGATATGCAGCACCGCTTCACCTTGCAAAAGGTTGGGCTCAACGCGGTAGGTAAGGTCCAGATCATAATGGGTGACCTCATAACCTAAGTTGAACGCGACACCTGTGTAGCTATCGCGCTGTTCAGATAGTTGACCGGCGGTGGGTGCGACGTGCGAAAGGGCGGTGGAAAGCAGCTTCATAATGCTGCGATCCTACCGCCCTTTAAGGATGAAACCCTATTCGCGTTGAGGCCTTATAGGCCTATACGCCGAGAGCCGATGCAAATACGGGCCAGGACTTCTCGATGTCCTCGCGCCAGCCCGGCCAAGAGTGGGTGCCGGTATTGCGGAAGTTGAAGGTAGCCGGGATGTTCTGCTGGTCCAGCTTGGCCTTCAGGTTGTGGGTGCAGCTGTTAACCGCAGCCTCGATGATGCCGCCCTCGACCTGGAGCTGTGCGGATCCGACGAATGCGGCGGCCGGGTTCATGCCCTGTGCGGTGTAGTAAGAAGGCATATCGGTCTTGCCAGCCAGGCCGGAGGCAGACGAGACGTACAGAGCGGTGTCCTTCAGCTTGTGGGAATTCAGAAGGGCGTCATTGTGGCGGTTGTAGTCGCTGCCCATTGGGCCCCACATTTGCTCCGGCTGGCCGCCGCCACGGTTGACGGTCAGGCGCAGGAACTCATAAGGGAGCTGGGAGGAGGTTGCGGCACAGCCCGCGTAGGAGCCGGCTGCGTCGTAGAAGCCTGGATTGTGCTCTGCGAACAGCAGGGAAGAAGTAGCGGACATCGACAT
>NZ_KV800720.1:152261-156715 GCF_001810285.1 Corynebacterium sp. HMSC071F07 | reverse complement strand
GAGGCGCTGCTCGATTGGTCCTGGCAGCTCCTTGGTCAGGAAGGTCTCCCACTTCTGCGGGCCCTGCAGGTATTTACCGTTTGGCTCCTGCTCCCAGTCAGTGAAGTAGGAGAAAGCACCAGCCTGCGGAACGACGACATTGACGTTCTTCTCGTGGTAGAAGTCAACCGCGTCGGACAAGCTCAGCCAGTCAGAATCCTGCTCTGCAGATCCAGCGCCGTTGAGCAGGTAGATGGTTGGGCGGTTAGCGGCATTAGCCTTGATGACAGCCAGCGGGATATCGCGATCCATGGAAGGCGAATGGGCCAGCAGCTTCTCGACGCGGCCGTCATCCTTGTACTTCTTGTACCACTTGGTGCCTGCCACATCGGCAGGAACGGCGCTCGGGTCGATCTCAGTGATGGTGGACAGCGCGGTGTCACCTGCAATGGTTGCTTGTGCAACGGTAGCAGCACCAGCAGATGGTACAACGAGTGCGCCAGCAGCGATTGCGGCTGCGGCGATAATAGAGCTAATACGCTTCATTAACTTCTTTCCCAACGTGTCGAGAGTTTTAAGGAGAGCTTACTGTGCTGGCGCTGCTGGGTCTACCGGCAGGGAGTCAGCGGGGGCAGGCTGCTCAACATTAGGGATATCGGCGTCGTCAAGCTTTTCGTTAGCAAGTACTTCATCAGCATTGTTTGCCTCGGCGACGTGAGCCTCCGATTCTGGGGCGTTGAATGCCGTGCCGAAGACCTTCCAGGAAGCGTTGATGTCTTCCAACCAGCCCGGCCAGGAGTGGGTGCCGGTGTTGCGGAAGTTGAATGTAGCCGGGACGTTTTCGTGATTGAGCTTTGCCTGCAAGTCATGGGTACAAGCGCTCATTGCGGCTTCGATGGCGCCACCTTCAAACACGAGGGTGGAAGAAGACTTGGTCGAGCCCAAATCGGTTGCGCCCGCGAGGCCGGAGCCGGCGGACACGTAGATGTCGGTGTCACCCAGGTTGTTATTGGTCGCGTTGATGAGACCGTCGTTATAACGGTTGTACTCGCCACCCATTTCGCCCCACATCTGTTCTGGGGTAGCGCCGCCGCGGCCCAGGGTTAGCTGGAGGTAGAAGTGCGGCAGCGGCCTCGAGGTAGCGGCGCAGCCGGCGTAGGAACCGACTGCGTCGTAGAAGCGTGGGTTGTGCTCAGCCAGCAGCAGCGAAGAGGTGGCGGACATGGACATACCAGCGATGCCGCGCTGCCCGTTGCCGTTGATGTGATCCTCCAGCGGGCCAGGCAGCTCCTTGGTTAGGAAGGTCTCCCACTTCTGTGGGCCCTTAAGCCCGTACTTGCCGTCCGGTTCCTCCAGCCAATTGGTGTAGTAGCTGAATGCGCCGGCCTGCGGGATGACGACATTGACATTGCGGTCTCCGTAGAAGTCATCGATGTCTTGGGTGCCCGGCTTTTCCGGATCTAGGTCGCGGCCAGCGGTGCTGACGATCCAATCCATGCCTTGGTCAGCGCCGCCTGCGCCGTTGAGCAGGTATAGCGTCGGGCGCTGCGAATCGAACTTGCCGTCAGGGGTGATGACGGCGAGCGGGATTTCGCGGCCATTCATGGCAGGGGAAGAGGCCTGCATGGTGACGATTTTGGCGCGGTAGTCCGGGTACTTGTAAACGTAGCCGTACCACTTCAACTCGTCTGGCAACTTCGCCAGATCCAGGTCGAAGCTCAGCTCCTTGTACTTCGCGGCATCGAGGGTGCCGTCCGCTGCGGCTGCACGGTAGGTTTCGATGCTTTCTCGGTATTCGTCTTCGGAGACCAAAAGGCCCTGAATGGAGGGATCCGCGTTAAGGACTTTCCAGGCGGAATCCTCGGTGATGGTGGAAGGGGTGGCGGCGCCTGCCACGGTGGCAGCAGGCACTTCAGATGCGGTGGCCGGAATGATCGTACACCCCAAAATCAGCGCTGCAGAGGCAGCGACTTTGACCAATGAGTGGAGAGTCTTCATTTAGGTTTGCTTCCTTAGAGGGAGTCGGTAATGCGTGAGAGGGTCCTCGCATTTTCGTTGACTATATTCCCTTGTGCCCTCGCCAAAGGCAAGAGGTAGGAGAGAGGAGACAACGAGGGAGCTACAGTCAAACTATCAAGTAACAAAAGTGAATGCTGGTGAACATGTGGCTTTTGTGTCATAATTTCGGCTGGAATTAGCGCACTGCGTAACGTATGTGCCTAAGATGCCGTTATAAAGAGTGCAATTTGCTCGCAGGAAACCATCCCCACCAGCAGGTTTCTTTCCGCCTCCCTGCATTTGTGCAGCAACAACAGAAAGTAAGACTTCATGAACGCTTTTGATTCCTTCATTGTCGCCATCAACAACGTCCTCGGCGCTTGGGTACACGCTGGCTCTTCCATGTCCTCCGAGGCTGCGCTGGGCATGGGTCTGTTCTAAGACACTGCTTCGGCTGAACCAATCTCCCTTCCTACCTTGCTTTTAAGGCAGGAAAGGGAGATTTTTTAATTCCTGTGAGGGCTGCGTTTTCGTCTTAGAAAGTTAAAAGGTACTCAATCTTGGGGGAGAGTGAGACAGCGCGGATAATCTTCCGTATTCTTGTACGCGTGACTCAAGAACATTATGACGTTGTAGTACTCGGCGCGGGCCCAGGCGGCTACGTGTCCGCCATCCGCGCAGCCCAGCTTGGCAAGAAGGTTGCTGTCATTGAGAAGCAGTACTGGGGAGGCGTCTGCCTCAACGTTGGCTGTATTCCTTCCAAGGCGTTGCTGAAGAACGCCGAGGTTGCACACACCTTCAACCATGAAGCTAAGGCTTTCGGCATCTCTGGTGATGTCTCCTTCGACTTCGGTGTTGCTCACAAGCGCTCCCGCAAGGTCTCTGAGGGCATCGTCAAGGGTGTCCACTACCTGATGAAGAAGAACAAGATTACCGAGATCAACGGCCTTGGCTCCTTCAAAGACGCAAAGACCATCGAAATCACCGAGGGTGATGACAAGGGCAAGACCGTCACCTTTGAAAACTGCATCATCGCAACGGGTTCCGTCGTTCGCTCCCTCCCAGGCGTTGAAATCGGCGGCAACATCGTTTCTTACGAGGAGCAAATCCTCAAGGATGAAGCTCCGAAGTCCATGGTTATCGTGGGCGCCGGCGCAATCGGCATGGAGTTCGCATACGTTCTGGCTAACTACGGCGTGGACGTCACCATCGTCGAGTTCATGGACCGCGTCCTGCCGAACGAGGACAAGGACGTCTCCAAGGAGATTGCTAAGCAGTACAAGAAGCTTGGTGTGAAGCTGCTGACCGGCTTCAAGACCACCTCCATCAAGGACAATGGCAACGATGTCACCGTCGAGGTCGAGTCCAAGGACGGCTCCAAGACCGACACCCTGACCGTTGACCGCTGCATGGTCTCCATCGGCTTCGCACCGCGCGTTGAGGGCTTCGGCTTGGAAAACACCGGCGTTGAGCTCACCGAGCGCGGCGCTATCGCAATCGACGATTACATGCGCACCAACGTTCCGGGCATCTACGCAATTGGCGACGTCACGGCAAAGCTCCAGCTTGCACACGTTGCTGAGGCACAGGGCGTGGTTGCTGCTGAGGTTATCGCTGGCGCTGAGACCCAGCTACTGGGTGACTACATGAACATGCCGCGTGCTACCTTCTGCAACCCGCAGGTTGCTTCCTTCGGCTACACCGAGGAGCAGGCACGCGAGAAGTTTGCTGACCGCGACATCAAGGTCGCAACCTTCCCGTTCTCCGCAAACGGCAAGGCAGCGGGCCTTAACGAGACCGCCGGCTTCGTCAAGCTCATTGCTGATGGTGAGTTCGGTGAGCTCATTGGTGGACACATGGTTGGCTCCAACGTCTCCGAGCTTCTGCCGGAACTGACGCTGGCGCAACGCTTCGACCTCACCGCTGAGGAAATCGGACGCAATATCCACACCCACCCAACGCTTTCTGAGGCAATGAAGGAAGCTGCCGAGGGCATCGGCGGCCACATGATTAACCTCTAAGCGCTTTTCGCGTTAAGGCCCCCGCGAGGGGGCCTTTTCTGCATCTTCTGGCAAATCCCCAGTCCTGGAAACACAGACCTGCCGTTGCCACAACATCCAGGAGTCCAATTGTTTCATGCCGATTTAGAGCACTACTTAGCCATTGTTGAGCGGGTTTATGTTGCGGTGCAGCGGAGTGGAAGGCATAAACGCGAATGTTGACATCAGGAATGATCATCGAGTACCGCCCACACAGCTTCTTTGTTGCTGAGATCAACTAGAGCCGGTCCGCCGCAATCGAAGGAGGGCAGGTTAACGGGGGTGTCTTCGGTACTGATGCGGGCTTCCTTCTTGAGGGCAGCGCGGACCGCCTCTTCGACGTATGAGCTCAAAGTGACATTGTTGGCTTTGGCTTGGACCTTCGTTTCTTCAAGGAGTTTCGGCGGGAGGTTTATCGTCGTGCGCATACCTTTAGGG
>NZ_KV800720.1:142646-152161 GCF_001810285.1 Corynebacterium sp. HMSC071F07 | reverse complement strand
AGAAAGCATCAAGTCATCATTCAAGAGGTGCAATGATGTATCTGCCTTCAGGAAGCCGTGAAAGGTTGACTGGTGTCTTAATTCAGTGCGAGCGTCAGGATCAGTACTCCGATGGAGAATGCGAGCATGCCTAAGCAGTTGATCCAGAATGCGCTACCGAGGAAGTGGGCGCGGACATGGGCTGCTGCGGCCGCGCAGAAATAGGCGATGACTCCAATCATGGCTGTGATTCCTACGCCGGGGAACCAGAGGCCGGCAATGAGTCCTACGGCGGCGAGGCACTTGATGACAATGAGCGCCCACCACCAGTCCTTGGGGAGTTTGACGCCGCTGAGGCAGGCTTCGATGAAGGGGACTGGTTTGAGGGAGAGGGCGGCGTCGCCAAGCAGAATGGCTGCTAGTAGAAGGGAGGGCCAGGCTGGGGAAGATTCTAGGATCATTGGGTTACTCCGAATGCGGTGTTGAGGCGTTCGATCGATGAGGCGGCTTGGGATGTGAGGTGCTCGGTGTCGTAGATTCCGGCGGCCCAGCCGATGAGTAAGCCGAGGTAGACGTTGTACAGCAGGTCGGCGTACTCGGCCGCATCGGCGCTGCTGAGCCTGGTGCCGAGTCGCAGGGTGATTTCATCGGTCAGGAGCGTTTTGAGTGCGGTGAGCGCTTCGCCTTGATTGCCTTGTTGGATGAGTGCTGCGCCAAAGGCGCGGGAGAGCTCTTCGTGGCCGGTAAACATCTGGAGGAAAGGTCTCAGGACATCGAGAAGGCTATCGGATTGTCCCCGGATGTCATCGTGGAGTTCTGAAATGTGTTGGCCAATGGTGCGGATGAGCAGCGTTTGTTTGTCGCCGACTCCCATGACGGTTCCCACGCTAACGCCAGCTTCGGATGCGATAGTCCGGATGCTGGTGGTGGCGTAGCCCTGAGTGAGGAAGAGTTCGTAGGCGGTGGCTAGGACCTTGCTGACGGTGCCAGCTTTGGCGGCCGAGCGCGATGAGTGAACGTGTTCAGTGAACATGTTCAAAAGGGTAGCTCTTGATGGTTTCGAGGTCAATGACGCCGAAGTGTTGACAGTTGGCGCTAGGCCAGCGTGGGGAAGACGCGGTCGCGCAGCAGGTGTGCAAGCTCGCGGTCGGGGGCTGCTGGGTTGACCCAGGCGGTGTCGCCGATTTCGGCGGCGGCATGGGGTTCGTCGGCGGTGACGGTGCGGGTGTAGGTGAAGATGGTGCCGACGACGACCTCGCCCGGTTCGTTGGCGGCGGGAGCGTCGAAGGTGCCGAGTTTGTTGAGGCTCTCGGCGTCGAGGGTGAGGCCTACTTCTTCGGCAACTTCGCGCAGGGCGGCGTCGACAAGCGCCTCGCCCGCCTCGGGCTTGCCGCCGGGCAGTTGGTACTTGGTGGAGGACTTCTTGCGCACGGTAAGCACGTGGCCTTGTGGGTTGCGGATGACGACGGCTGCTACTTCAATCATGGCTGCTGATTGTAGGCGGCCTAGAGCAGCGGCAGGAGCACGAGGGCGAGATTGAGTGCGATGACCAGCGCGGCAAGCGTCCAGCCCACGGCCATAGACCAGGGTTTCGCGGCGAACTCACCCATGACGTCCCGGGAGCCGGCATAGCGGAAAAGCGGGATGATGGCGAAGGGGATGCCCAGGGAAAGAAGTGCCTGGCTGACCACCAGTGCCATAGTGGGGTCGACCCCGCAGCCGATGATGACCAGCGCCGGGATGAGCGTGACCAGGCGGCGGACTAGTAGGGGGACCTTGATGTGAAGCAGGCCGTCCATGATTTCGGAGCCGGCGTAGGCGCCCACTGACGTCGAGGCGAGGCCGCTGGCCAGCAGGCCGATGGCGAAGAGAACGCCGGCCAGCGGGCCGAGGTGGCTGGCAATCGCCGTGTGGGCCCCGGAGATGGTCTCTGTGCCGTCCACGCCGTAGAGGGCCGAGCCCGCCAGGACCAGCAGGCCCACGTTGACGAGCCCGGCGATGGACAGCGCCACGGCGATGTCCGCGCGGGTGCCGGCCAGCACGTGGGGGATTTCCAGGTCGGGGTAGCGCTGCTTGGTCAGGGAGGAGTGTAGGTAAATGGCGTGCGGCATGACGGTGGCGCCCAACATGGAGGCGGCCAGCAGGATGCTGTCCTTGCCCTCTAGGCGGGGGATGAGGCCGCCGGCCACGTCGGCGGGGTCGGGCGGGGCGATGGCGAGGCCGGCAAGGAAGCCGATGCAGATGACCAGGAGCAGGCCGATGACAAGCCCCTCGAACCACTGGTTCTTCTTCTGGAAGATGAGGAGAATGATGGAGACCGCGCCGATGATGAGCGCGCCCGCGAACAGGGGGAGGTTGAAGAGGAGTTGCAGGGCAATGGCGCCGCCGATGACTTCGGCGAGGTCGGTGGCCGCGGCGATGAGCTCGGCCTGGGCCCACATGCCTAGGCGCGCGCGGCGGGAGAGACGCTCGCCCATGATTTCCGGCAGGGAGCGGTGGGGGACTAGGCCCAGTTTGGCGGAGTGGTACTGGATGAACATGGCCATGAGGTTGGCCACGACGAGTACCCACACCAGGAGGTAGCCGTAGTGGGAGCCGGCGCTGATGTTGGCGGCTACGTTGCCGGGGTCGACGTAAGCCACTGCAGCAACGAAGGCGGGGCCGGTGAGGCTGATTAAGGTCTTACGCATAGGCATCTCCATACCAAAAGTTCAACTACTTGAAGTCTAGTTTTCATCGCCATATGTTCAAGCCAGGGGGGTGGCGATCCCGCGAGAACAAACGGGATGCTTGTGCGACCACGAGGTCTGGTTTTTCGGGGCTGGGTATTTGCGTTCCGGCAGCGAAGCGCGACGCCGCAAGCCCGGGATGTCGCGTGCTTAGTACGGCGCCACTGCAGAGCGATGGGCGTCGATTGTCAGCGTTTCGTTGATGGCGGGGAAGGCGCGCTGGGCGCAACTGGCACGCGGGCAGGTGCGGCATCCGTTGCCAATCGGGGTCGCGGCAGATAGGTCGCCCAGATCAAGGCCCTCGGCATATACCGTGCGGTCAGCATGACGAGCCTCGCAACCCAGGCCAATGGCGAAGAGCTTATTTGTATCGCCGTAGCGGCCCTGGTGGTGCTGAACCGAACGCGAAATCCACAGGTAGTTGCGCCCATCGGGCATCTGCGCGAGCTGGCGGGAGATAACTCCGGGGTTAGAGAAGGTCTCATAAATGTTCCACAGCGGGCAGGTACCGCCCGAGTTGGAGAAGTGGACGCCGGTGGCTGATTGACGTTTGGACATATTGCCGGCGCGGTCCACGCGGACGAACGTGAATGGAATGCCACGCTTGTTCGTGCGCTGCAGGGTAGAAAGGCGCGAAGCCACCGTTTCGTAGCCCACGCCAAAGACCTGGCATAGGTATTCCAGGTCATAGCCCGATTGCTCTGCTTCAGAATGAATAGTGGTGTAAGGAAGGATTGTGGCTGCCGCAAAGTAGCTGGCGATGCCTCGCTTAGCAAGGTTGCGCGAGGCGTCGGAAGTGAAGGGCTCTTCGTCGACAAGGGAGTCGATGAGCTCGCCAGCTTCCAGAAATCCCAGCTCAGCAGCCATTCGGAAGGCGCGCTGCCCCTCGGAGAGGCGGCTGGCGAGGCGGAACGTTCCGCTTTCGCGGTCGAAACGGTGAAGCGTGCCATCCATTTGTGGTGTCGTTACGATCTCGACGCCGTGTTTGTCGCGCAGCCGCGCTGAAAGGGCGGCCTCGGTATCGCGGATGCGGAATTGCGAAACGTCCAGCTCAGAAGCGAGCGTCTCAGCGTGAACGTCTAGTTCATCCAGGTAGTTTTGGCGCGCATAGAAGAAGTCGCGGACTTCGTCGTGTGGCATGGAAAGCGCCTGTGTGCCTGCGGAGCGGCGGGTATCGGTGGCAAGGGACAGTTTGTCGCGAACATTGCCGTAGCGGCGGGGAATCTCCACCAGCGTGCGGGCCACGGTGGGGTGGTTATAAACCAACTCGGACAATTCTTGCAGTTCAACGGGGGAGGGGCATAGCTCCTTGTCTTGGATGACATCCTGGATTTCAGCCAGCAGGCGGGAGTCATCATCGCGGGAGAAGAAGGTGGCGTCGACGCCAAATACCTCAGTAATGCGCAGCAGTACCGGTACAGTTAAAGGGCGGACGTCGTGTTCGATCTGATTGACATAGCTAGCCGAAAGCCCCAGCGTAGAGGCTAGAGAGGCTTGGCTTAGATCCCGTTCGCGCCGCAATTGGCGCAGGCGTGAACCCACGTAAGTCTTACTCATGTGAAAAAGATTACCGGCCCCTGCCATCCTGTAACAGGATTTTTGCAAAGACTGTGTGAAGGTTCTTAACCTCCCTGCGAATAGGGGTAAAAATGTGTGGAGTGTGGGCGGTGTGACTCCTGCGAAAGTTTGACACATAAAGGGGTGAACTAGTCACTCCGAAAATTAGCTGTGACGAACCTCATAGACACCTGGGAATTACGCAACGTGAGTATTGCGTAAAAAGCAGCGTGCAAGGTAAACGGCTTTTCGAATACTCCGTTTTAGGCGATCCTTACCTAAAGAATTTTCTACGGACTGCTCAGGCCCTTAAGAAGAGGCTGCGTTGGCCCGAATTTGACTAGTTGCCAGCAGATAAGGCTGCGTAAGGTAATAGCGACTATGGAGGTGTCATGTCTGTAAAAAATCCTGACCGTGAGGCAATCGCTCACGGCCGCATCACTAACGAAACGATTCGTACTAAGCCTTCCGTACCCACCTGGGCACTGAAGATTACGATGGCCATCACCGGCCTGTTCTTTGCGCTTTTCGTAGTCGGCCACATGGCCGGCAACCTGAAGCTTTACTTGCCGGCACACGACGGCGACGAAGCACTCGATATCTACGGCGAGTTCCTGCGTGATCTGGGTGCACCGCTCATCCCGCACGGCCACCTGCTCTGGATGATCCGCATTGTTTTGCTGGCTTGCGTTATTGCACATATTTACGGTGCATTCGCACTTACCGCTCGCTCCAAGCAGTCCCGCGGCAAGTTCAAGCGCACCAATCTGATGGGTGGCCTCGACTCCTTTGCAACCAAGACCATGCTGGTCACCGGTGCAGTCCTGCTGCTGTTCATCATCTTCCACCTGCTGGACCTCACCATGGGTGTGCAGCCGGTTGCGCCTGAGGCATTCGTGCACGGCGAGGTCAAGGCAAACATGATTGCCACCTTCAGCCGCTGGCCAGTCACCATCTTCTACGTTCTGGCGATGTGCTGCCTGTTCCTGCACCTGACCCACGGCATCCGTCTGGCTGCTTCTGACCTGGGTATCACCGGTGCGAAGTGGCGTCAGGTCTTCGTGATTCTGGCCTACATCATCCCGGCTGTAGTTTGCATCGCAAACATCGTTATGCCGCTGTCCGTCGCCCTGGGTTGGGTCAGCTAAAGGAGCTTTTTAAAAAATGACTAACACTGAACTCAAGCGCGAGCATCCGAAGTTCTCGCACCCGACGTCGATTGTCCCGGGCGTCACCGCAGGTCGCATCCTGGAGTCCCACGAGCCGCACGGCGTTCCGATGAAGGAAATGTGGAGCTACCAGAAGGATCATATGGATCTGGTCTCCCCGCTCAACCGCCGCAAGTTTGAGGTTGTCGTGGTCGGTACCGGCCTGGCCGCTGGCGCTGCTGCCGCAGCCCTCGGCGAGCTGGGCTACAACGTGAAGGTCTTTACCTACCACGATTCCCCACGTCGTGCGCACTCCATCGCTGCGCAGGGCGGCGTCAACTCCTCCCGCCACAAGAAGGTGGACAACGACTCTGCATACCGCCACACCAAGGACACCGTGAAGGGCGGCGACTACCGCTGCCGCGAGTCCGATTGCTGGCGCTTGGCTTATGAGTCCGTGCGCGTTATCGATCACATGAACGCCATCGGCGCACCTTTCGCCCGCGAGTACGGCGGCACCCTGGCAACCCGCTCCTTCGGTGGTGTTCAGGTTTCCCGTACCTACTACACCCGTGGTCAAACAGGTCAGCAGCTGCAGCTGTCCACCACCTCGGCGCTGTACCGCCAGATTGGCCTGGGCAACGTGGAGCTGTTCGCTCACCACGACATGCAGGACATCATCACCTACAACGACAATGGTGTGAAGCGCGCGGGCGGCATCGTTACCCGTAACCTGATTACCGGCGAGCTGAAGGCCTTCACCGGCCACGCAGTAATCCTCGGTACCGGCGGCTACGGCAACGTCTACCACATGTCCACCCTGGCTAAGAACTCCAATGCTGGCGCCATGATGCGTGCTTACGAGCACGGCGCATACCTGGCTTCCCCGGCATTCATCCAGTTCCACCCGACGGGTCTTCCGGTCAACTCCGAGTGGCAGTCCAAGACCATCCTCATGTCCGAGTCGCTGCGTAACGACGGCCGCATTTGGTCCCCGATCAAGGAAGGCGACGACCGCCCCGCCAACGAGATTCCGGAGGAGGAGCGCGACTACTTCCTGGAGCGCCGTTACCCGGCCTTCGGCAACCTCGTTCCGCGTGACGTTGCTTCCCGTGCGATCTCCCAGCAGATCAACAAGGGCCTGGGCGTCGGACCGCTGCACAACTCCGTTTACCTGGACTTCCGCGATGCAATTCAGCGTCTGGGTAAGGACAAGATCCGTGAGCGTTACTCCAACCTCATCGAGATGTACGAAGAGGCAATCGGCGAATCCGCATACGAGACCCCGATGCGTATCGCACCGACCTGCCACTTCACCATGGGTGGCCTGTGGACCGACTTCAACGAGATGACCGCTATCGACGGCCTGTTCGCCGCCGGTGAGTGCTCTTGGACCTACCACGGTGCGAACCGCCTGGGCGCTAACTCCCTGCTGTCCGCATCCGTCGATGGCTGGTTCACCCTGCCATTTACGGTTCCTAACTACCTGGCTAAGCACCTCGGTGAGGACAAGCTGGCTGAGGATTCGGCCGAGGCACAGAAGGCTGTTGCGCGCGCACAAGATCGCATCGACCGTCTGATGGGAGTGCGTGGCAATGACCCGCACGGCCCAGCTCACTACCACCGCCTGCTCGGTGAGATTCTCTACTGGGGCTGCGGCGTTTCCCGTAACGTCGAGGACCTCAAGGTTGCTATCCAGAAGATTCGCGATCTGCGCGGGGAATTCTGGGCTAACGTCCGGATCACCGGCAACGCCAACGACATGAACCAGGTCCTCGAGTACGGTCTGCGCGTTGCTGACTACATCGACCTGGGTGAGCTCATGTGTGTTGACGCCCTGGACCGTGACGAGTCCTGTGGTGCGCACTTCCGTGACGACCACCTCTCCGAGGATGGCGAGGCTGAGCGTGACGATGAGAACTGGTGCTTCGTTTCTGCCTGGGAGCCAGGCGCAAACGCTGGCGAGTTCATCCGCCACGCAGAGCCGCTGTACTTTGATTCGATCCCGCTGATGACAAGGAACTACAAGTAATGAAACTGACACTTGAGATCTGGCGTCAAGCCGGACCGACGCAAGAAGGCAAGTTCGAGACCGTGCAGGTTGACGACGCCGCCGAGCAGATGTCCATCCTGGAGCTGCTCGACCACGTCAACGAGGGCATGGTCGAGGCTGGCAACGAGCCTTTCGCATTCGCATCTGACTGCCGTGAGGGCATCTGCGGCACCTGTGGTCTGCTGGTCAACGGCCGCCCACACGGCCCAGGCCAGAACACCCCGGCCTGCCAGCAGCGCCTGTTCCAGTTCAAGGATGGCGACAAGATCAAGCTGGAGCCATTCCGCTCTGCCGCATACCCGGTTATCAAGGACATGATCGTGGACCGCTCCAAGCTGGACCACGTCATGGAGCAGGGTGGCTACGTCTCCATGGACGCCGGCACCGCTCCGGATGCCGATACCCTGCACCTCAACCACGAGACCGCCGAGTACTCCCTCGACCACGCTGCCTGCATCGGCTGCGGTGCCTGCGTGGCATCCTGCCCGAACGGTGCAGCTCACCTGTTCACCGGCGCGAAGTTGGTTCACCTTTCCCTCATGCCGCTGGGCAAGGAAGAGCGTGGCCGTCGTGCACGCAACATGGTCGATGACCTTGAGCAGAACTTCGGTCACTGCTCCCTCTACGGCGAATGCGCTGACGTCTGCCCGGCAGGCGTTCCGCTGACCGCTGTGTCCGCGGTTACCCGCGAACGTGCACGTGCTGCTTTCCGCGGCAAGGACGACTAAGATATAGTCATTCACAGGAATAACAGGAACGAGAGAAAGTTTCAGCCATGAGCGACAACACCCACGCAGTTGCTGATCACGCAAGTGAGACCTACCCGGAGTTTACCGGCAAGATCCAGGACTCCTACATTGAGGGATACGACCCAGTATCCTTCGGCGCACCGCACTCTTCTTTGCTGCGCACCTCCACCTGGGTCGGCATGGGCCTGATCCTTTCTCTGCTGCCGGCAGCCGGCACCCTGATTTGGGGCCTCGGCGCTGGTGCCTTCCAGTACGGCGTGGGCCAGGAAAGCTCCAAGATTTCCATCATCGTCGGTGCTGCCCTGCTCGTCGTCATCGCTGTCGCTTGCGTTGGTCTCATCCATTACGGTCGTCGTTACTACCGTCAGTACCGTTCTGAGACCGGTCGTATCAACTAAGCTGGTGCGAACTTAGCATTCCTGCCACAGCGCCCTTAGCCATCCTCGATGGAGGCTAGGGGCGCTTTTCATTTCCCTATCTGCACCAGGGAAGAGGTCACGTACCAAATCCGTTAGTACAGTTATACGGAGCAACAAAAGGAGTCACCGCCAACATGAGCATTGCCGTACCAGGCCCTAACCCAGCCGACGTCGCCGAGCGTCGCCGCACGCTACGCAAGTACCAGTGGGGTGTCACCGGCCTTTTGATCTTGGCCGCCGTCATCTTCTTCGCATGTTCCTGGTGGCAGCATCAGGACGCGACTGCTCCGGCGTGGGTGGGGTTTGTGCGCGCGGGCGCGGAGGCTGGCATGGTCGGTGGCTTGGCTGACTGGTTCGCCGTTACCGCTATCTTCCGCCATCCCATGGGCATTCCGATTCCGCACACGGCGCTCATTCCGAAGAAGAAGGATCAGGTCGGCGAGGCCTTGAGCACCTTCGTGGAGGAGCAATTCCTTACCCCGGACGCCCTCTCGGCGAAGATTTCGGAAAACAACATTCCCGAAAAGGCCGGCGCCTGGTTGGCCCAGGAGCCTAACTCGCAGCTAGCCGCGCAGAAGGCGGCCGATATCCTGGCACGCGCTGTCAATAGTTTCGATTCCGCCGAGGCCGAGGATCTCATCCGCACCCAAATCCTCGACCGCATGCTGGAGCCCGAGTGGGGGCCGCCGGTAGGACGTTTGCTGGAAGGCTACATCGCCGACGGCAAAGCAGAGCCGCTTGTCGACGACCTCATTGACTGGGCGCATGCCAAAGTCCTCACCCTTGAAAACGAAGTCATCGAGCTTGTCGACGAAAAGATGCCGGCTTGGCTTCCCCGCTTCGCCCGCGGTATGGCCGGTGACAAGGTTTACGTCTCCATC
>NZ_KV800720.1:130922-142546 GCF_001810285.1 Corynebacterium sp. HMSC071F07 | reverse complement strand
TGGAGTGGGCCTCCGAGGTCAAGTATGACAAGAACCATGCCGTGCGGCAGTCCATCCGTCGCAACCTGGAGCTGTTTGCACGGCGCCTGCAGGACGACCCCGAGATGGTCGCCCGCGTTGAGGGTATCAAGCAGGAGATGATGAACTCCGAGCAGGTACAAGCCATGCCGGGGGCAGCGTGGGAGGCCTTTAGGGCGGGCGTCGCCAAGCAGGCGAGCGAACCGCAATCCTTCCTGCGCACCAAGATCGCGGCCGAAGCGCAGAACTTCGGCGTGCGCATTCAGCAGGACCCGCGTTTTCGTGACAAGGCGAATGAAATCGTGGATAAAGCCGCGCGCTGGGCGTCGGAGAATTTCGCCGGTGACATCATCAGTATCATCCCGGAGACCATCAAGCGCTGGGACGCCACCGAAGCCGCCGAAAATATCGAGCTTTTGGTGGGCAAGGATCTGCAATTTATCCGTCTGAATGGCACGGTTGTGGGAACGCTGGCAGGATTGGTTATCTACACTGTAAATCACCTCGTCTTTGGTGCTTAAAGGAGAAAATAATGGCTAATTCCTTCGTTAATTCTTTGAAGACCGCGGGTGCTTCCAGTTTGGAAGCCGCCAAGGATTTTTCGAGCCGTGTGAAGGCAGAGCGCGCGCAGCAGCCGAAACCGGAAGGCTCTTTCCTCGACAAGGTCACCGGCACCGCCCGCGGCCTTGGAGAAAGCGTCAGCAACGCCGCCGGTGAGGTGCGTGACTCCGAGGCTTTTGCCCGCGCCCGCAAGGACTTTAATGCGGCCTATGAGGAGGGGCGCGCGGGCGTCGAGAATGCGATTGCCAGCGTGAAGGAAAAGTGCTCCGGCTCCACCTCGGCAAACGGCAACATCATCGACGGCGAGGGCATTGGAGAAGGCGAAGAAAATCCGTTTGGCCCGGCCCGCTAGGCTGGGATGTCTATGGACATCATCATTTACCTTCTCAACCACGCAGCTGGGTGGTTCTTTACCTTCTTGAGCATCTTCGCCATTGTTGGCGCCATCCTCGCCGCCACCACTCGCGAGGATGCCTACCGCGCCGGTGACCGCAAGAGCAAGTGGACCTGGGTGGGCATGCTGGCAGCTTCCGCGCTGGCGCTGAACTTGCCGTTTTCTTTCCTGCCGTGGATTGGCGCAGTCGTGACCGGCGTCTATTGGTTCGACGTCCGCCCGCAGCTCAAGGCCATCGTCAACGGCGACTACAGCTACTAAGATGCGCAATCTCTTAAACGCCGCTCTCGACGACGTCCGCGCCGCCGCGCAGCCGGATGAGGCCGTGCTCGTCGCGCCCACGCACGTGCTTGCCGCACAGGGCGCCGCCCACGTGGTCACCGTCGCCGGCTATCCCACCGGCCGCCACCATAGCCTCATCAAGGCCTCCGAGGCGCGCCTGGCGGTGCAGTCTGGCGCCGCGGAGGTATGGGTCGCGGTAGACGCCCTGCTTGGCGACGCCACCAGCCTGCTCACCGATCTCATCACCGTCCGCGAGGCCTGCCCGCAGCCGGCCCAGCTTGGGCTTATCCTTCCCGCGAGCGAGAATGCTCTCACCGCGGCGCAAGCTGCGACGCAGGCGGGCTTCGATAAACTCATCTATTCCTCGCCTGCCCAAGCCGAGCAATTACAAGAAAAGCTCGCGGGCCAGCCGGCAGGTTTGTTGCCTGCCGAGGTCTGGCCCGCGAGCTAGCCTAAGTGAAAACGCCTTTTAGCGGCCTTGTTGCGCGGGTGCTGGGGCGCCTTCCTTCGCGCCTTTGCCCGCCGCATTGGCGGCGCTGCCCAGCTCGCTCATCGGCACGTCCTGGCCAGTGATGGTGAGGTTGAGCTCGCCGTCAGCCACATCCACTTCGTCGACGCTCAAGCCCTCGCCGATGAACTGATCCTTCATGCCCTTCTGCAGCGCAGTAGAGATGGCGTCGGTTGCTTCCTTCGGCAAGTCGAAGCCCAGCAGGGAGGCGTTCTTTGCCGTGATCGACAGGTTGCCGTCCTGCGCCTTCGGCTCCAACGCGAGATTGGCGAGGCCGCCGGCGAACTCGACGTCGAGAAGATTCTCGGCGTCGTTAGCCGTGATGTTGGTGACCACCAAGTTGCCGACCTGTTCGCTACCGGACTCGTCTGCGATGCCCTTCTGGAAGGTGGCCAACAGGTAATCATCTGGAACCTTGGTGGAAGCTCGGAGGGAGCCTGCCACCGGGTCATCGGACAGCGTCATGTCTTCGATGTGGACGTTGGTAGCCGGCTGGCCCTTGATCTCGGTGCCGTCGATCTGCAGCGTGGACGGCGTTTCCATGTTCATTTCGCTGAGCTTGCCACCGAATAGTCCAAGCAGGATAGGAGTGGTGCCGAAGCTAATGTTCGGATCCTCCTGGGACTCAATTCCTTGGTCCTTGGCGGCCTGGGCGAACTGGTCTTTCATTTGGTTGCCCATGAACCAGCGCAGGCCGAACTCCGCCAGCAAAATGAGAACGAGGAATGCCACGAGCACTCCGATGAGTATTTTCCAAGCCAGAGACGTCTTCTTTTGAGCCATACCTACCAGTGTTACTTATGTGAACTCACAGCGCCAATGAGGGCAACCTGCTTCACAGCTTTGGCGCAACGACTTCCCAGTTAACGCTCAAGACGCTATCGCGCATTCTCCTGCGCACCGGATGCACGGGCAGCCCCGCATCAATCATCGCCTGTTGCGCCATTCGCCAGCGCACACGAGGCCCGTGGGGAGCCCACCCCGCGGCGTGATCCCATGCGCGGTCGGCGGCCTGCAAAAGCTCATGAATCGGCTCGCCCGGAATGTTGCGGTGGATAAGTATCTTGGGCAGGCGTTCCGCTAAGTCAGAGGGACGCTCCACGTTGAAGGGATCCCATGCCAAATGCAGGCTCTGCGGGCCTTCGCGGTTGAGCAGGATCCAGGTGGATAGCCTGCCCAGCTCATCGCAGGTGCCTTCCACGAAGAAACCACCAGGGGCCAAGCGCGAGGTAACCTCTTCCCATGCCTCGGGAACCTGGGAGACATCGTATTGGCGCAGCACATTGAAAGCACGCACCAGCTGCGGGCGATACCCCGCCAGCTCGAAGCCTCCCAGCTCGAAGGTCACGCCGTCGCGAGGCGGCAGCACGCGCTCCGGCGCAATCTCCAGGCCGGTCACCCGCACACGGGGATTGACCCGCCGCAGCCAGCCCGCCCATTCCACGGTGGTGAAATGGGACGCGCCATAGCCGACGTCGAGAGCCAGCGGCTCCTCCACGGACCGCAGCAAAGCCGTGATGGAGGGGTGTGCGGCGACCCACCTATCGCAGCGACGAAGCCTGTTTTGATTGGTGGTACCGCGGGTAATAACGCCGAAAGGCCGACCCGCACTCGCGCTTGCGCGCAGGTTATGTGCGTGATCGGCCATTTCTGTTAAAAGTAGCGTTTAGAGGTTGTCAGCGATCCACTGCTCGGTCAGCTTGCCCTCGTTATTGAAGAGCTCACCTAGGGCATCGGCAACTTTCGGCTCGATGGCAGCGCCCATCATCGGGATCTTCACGGAGATCTCGTTGACGTAGGACAGGGTGGTGGTATCACCCTCGCCGGTCAGGGCGATGTCGCCGCCGAAGTCAACAGGGGTTCCCTTGACGTCTGCGGTGTATTTAACATCGGCAGCATTGCCGTTGAGCTCACCAATGGTGACGACACGCTTGACCTTCAGGTCCTGAGAAACCATGGCGCGGACAGCTTCAGGCAGCAGGGTGGTTGGCAGCACCTCGAAGAGGATGGCTACGTTGTTGGTGAAATCATGAACCTGGCCCGGATCCGGAGAAAGGTTAGCAACAATGTGCTCCCAGTAACCCTGCGTGAGCAGCGCCTGGTGAACCTTTTCGATGGGCTGATTGATCGTTACGGTGTTTTCGCTACGGGTTGACATGCTTTACAGACTACCTTGGTAGACGTGCTTGATGAATTTATGACCCAGAAGCTCTCCGCGATCGACGGCCTCGTCCTCGACACGGAGACCACCTTCGCAGACCTGACCACCCTGCGCGTAGGCGGCAAACCTGAGCTGTGTTTGCGGGCCACGCTTGCCGACGCCGCCATTTCCGCTGTCAAGGCACTGGATCAAGCTTCTATTCCTTTCGTCGTGGTGGGCGGCGGCTCTAACCTCTTGGTCGCCGATGAGGGCATCGATGTCGTAGCACTCGTCCTCGACTTCGCTGAGGTGAGCGTGGACGCGGAGACTGGCGTGGTCCGCGCGGAAGCCGGCGCGAACTGGGACGAAGTGGTTGCCGCTTCCGTGGAGGCGGGCCTCGGCGGTATCGAGTGCCTGTCCGGAATCCCGGGAACCGCGGGCGCTGTGCCGGTACAAAACGTGGGTGCGTATGGCGCAGAAATCTCGGACGTGCTTAACCGCGTGCGCCTGTATACCCGCGAGACCGGTGCCGATGAGTGGGTTCCCGCCTCCGACCTGGACCTGGCTTATCGCTACTCCAACCTGAAGTTCACCCACCGTGCAGTCGTGCTCGAGGTGGAACTGCAGCTTTCTACGGATGGGCTTTCCAAGCCGCTGCGCTTTGGCCAGCTCACACAGACCCCGGGCGAGCGCCGTCCCGTCGCGGAGGTGCGCTCGCAGGTGCTGCAGCTGCGCCGCGGCAAGGGCATGGTCTTGGACCCAACCGACAACGACACTTGGTCCGCCGGCTCCTTCTTTACCAATCCCATCGTGGACTCTGCGGTTGCCGATAACATCCAGGAAATCGTGCGCACCGAACGCGGTGCCGAGGACGCAGACCGCATGCCGCGCCACGCCGTCCTCGCAGGCTCGGACGGCGAGGAAATAAAGCTCTCGGCCGCCTGGCTCATCGAGCGCGCCGGGTTCGCCAAGGGCTATCCAGGTGTTGGTCCGGCTACCTTGTCCACGAAGCACACTCTCGCGCTGACGAACCGTGGGGCCGCGACGGCCTCCGACATCGTGGCGTTGGCGCGCGAGATTCGCGCGGGCGTCGCCAAGCGCTTCGGCGTAGAGCTCGTGCCGGAGCCGGTCTGGATTGGGGTGTCCATTTAGGGCGTCCTGCCCCAGGACGTACCGCTGTGTGAAAATACGGCCTTCCAATTGCGCGAATTGGAGGGCCTATTTACATTGAGAGGTATCCGTGTGCTTGGGGGAGCACGCACACTTGGGGGAAGTAGAGGATGCTGCAACCAATTCGGGGGAAACACTCGCGCACCATTGACCGTCTCGTGGCGAAGGGCAAAGCCGTGCGCATCACGCCGGGCCTGGCGTTGCCGCGCCAACCCACCCCGCGCGAACTCGCGGGGATTTTGAACGAGCGTTATCCTGGCACCGTGCTGGATGGAGGCTCGGCCGTTGCGGTCTATACAGAGCGCAAGCTGGAGTTTCCGCTGCAGCTCATGGCGGCACGTCACGCTCGCACCTGCGCGTATTTCTCCACGCGGCGCGCCATGCCCAAGGGCCCATATATGGTCAACGGCCTAAACGCGTGCAATCCGCTGCAAGCGCTGGAGGTTGTGGAAGAAGACAAAGCCATCGAGTTCTTGGAGCGTTTCTGCAACGGCAAGGATGGCCACCAACGGCTGGCCTTTTATAAGGAGGATTTCCAGCGCTTTCCCTCGCGCACGCGGCGGATTATGCAGCGTAGCGTCATCGGCAGTGATAGCAAATACGAGCGTCTTCTCACCCAAGCCCTTGCCGATGCCTGCCTCGCAGTGGCCAACAACCAACGCATCGGGCCGTATTACTGGGATATCGTGCTGGCCAAGGAGAAGGTCGCAATCGAGATAGATGGCTACGAGTACCACAAAGGTGAGCGCATCCAACGTTTCGAGCTGGACCGCCAGAAGCTCAACGACGCGGTGCAGCGCGGGTGGAAGCCGCTGCACTTCACGGCGGGGATGATTGAGCATCATCTGCAGGTTGCCATCGACCAGGTCATCGCCGTGGCCCGCGGGGGAGGGCAGTTGCTGCCGCCAGCGTGGAAGTGGCATCACTATTTCCGCTACGAGAACGTGTGGCGGTGAGCGCTGTGCCCGCGGCACCGTACTTCTGTGTGTATTTAGTGCAGGAAATAGGGCCGGTTTGAGGGGGCTATTTACACAGGGAGGTACACGCACACGAGGGAAGCAGCTACGGTGGTGTCCATGATTGCGCTTGGCTGTACCTCAATGACTCCGCACTCCTATCCCGATTCCCCGCGTCGCGCCGAGATGGTCGATGTCCTGCGTGGCGCGGTGGAGGCAGGCGTAGAGCTCTTCGACACCTCTGAAATCCAGGGGCCCTTCACGGGCGAAGAAATGCTTGGCGACGCCCTGGGCAACCGCGCCCGCGTCCTCACCAAGGTCGGATGGGAGATTAAGGAAGGAAAGCCCACCGGCGCTTTGAACTCGCGCCCGGAGGTTATTCGCGCGAGCGCCCATGGTTCGTTACGCCGACTAAAACGGGAGCGCTTGGACGTGTATATGCAGCATCGCGTGGACCAAGACGTGCCCATTGAGGAAGTAGCGGGCACAGTAAAAGAACTTATCGATGCAGGTGACGTGGCCGCTTTCGGGCTGTGCGAGGCAAGCCCGGAGACCATTCGCCGCGCGAACAAGGTCTGCCCGGTGACGTATCTGGAGTATGAATACTCCATCTTCAGCCGCGACGTAGAAGAAGAAATCATCCCGCTAGCCCGCGAATTGGGCGCGGAGTTTATGGCCTATTCACCGCTGGCGAAGGGGCTTTTGGCAGGCCGCAGCGAGCCAGATGATGATTCTTCCTCGCCGCGTTTGCACTCTGCGAACTTCGCGGCCAACAAGCAGCTGGCGCAGGAAGTGGCGGCAGCAGTGTCTGACCGCAACGTCTCCGAGATAGCGCTGGGCTGGTTGCTGGCCAAGGACGTGGTGCCGATTGCCGGTTCGACGAACCTCGCACGGATCAAAGAAAACCTCGCAGTCACTGCGCTGAGCACGCAGGAGTGCGAGGCCGTTGACGAGGTACTAAGCCGAAAGCCCGTGCAGGGCGCGCGGTTGGCGCAACTGCACGAAGGCTTCGTAGATAAGGCCCGCGGATAAAGGTTAGGCCATAACCTCGAGCCACTCGTCCTTCTTGGACAAGAACTCGCGGGCGGCTGCCTGTGCGCCTTCGAGGGAGTGGCTGGCGCCCCAGCCGCATTGGCGCTCGTTGGCGGCGGGAACCTCGGTGGCGTGGAGGATATCCTCGAGGCCGTGCTCGAGTGCGTTGAGCAGCTCCTCTTGCTCCATGCCGTTGGTGATGGCATAAAAGCCGGTCTGGCAGCCCATCGGCGCAAAACCGATGAGTTTATCGGTGTAATCGCGCATGAAGTTGGCCATCATGTGCTCGATGGAGTGCACAGTGGGCATTTCGAGGTGAGCCTCATTGGGCTGGCAGAAGCGCAGGTCGTACTTGATGATCTCGGCGCCGCCTCCCAGCGGGGTACGGCCGGCCACGCGGACATAAGGGGCCTTGACGTTGCGGTGGTCCAGCTCGAAGGATTCAACATTGCTGCGTTCAGTCATATATAACAGCCTAGTATCTACTTGGCGTGCCACGGGTGTCACTTCTCTGGCAGCTAGCTGAATGTGCTTAGTCTGGCGAAATGAGCCAGCAGGAGCCTTCCAAGATTCTTCCCCCGCACAGCACTGAGGTGCTGGACATCGACCAAACGGAGAGAAACCCGCTCTCGCGTAAAAACCGCCTGCGCAAGGAGAGCTGGGGTCTTGTGCTGCGTCGGACATGGTCGGACTATTTCCTTGAGGGGCTGGGCGACCGCGGCGCGGCGATGACCTATTTCACGCTTATGGCTTTTGCTCCGACCGTCCTGGCCGTTTATTCGATTGCCACTTTGCTTTTTGCCAATCGGAAGCAAGAGGTGGAGCAGCTGACTGAGCAGCTCATTCAAGATTATCTGCCGCAGGACGTTTCGGCGCAGGCTACGGACATCGTGAATACCATCGTTGGCTCGAGTGCAAAGGGCACCATAGCGCTGGTTTTATCCGTGCTGGTTTCCTTGTTCTCGGCCTCTGGTTACGTCCGCGCTTTTTCGCGCACCGCCAACATGGTCTATGGCCGCGTGGAGGGCCGCGGGCTGTTGCGTACCTGGGCGATGATGTGGGTTCTCACCATCTTCTTGGTGGTCGGCGCGGTGATTTTGGTCTTTGCTAACCTGCTGCGCGATACCGTCATCACTGGGCTTATTGAACCCGTCTCGCGTCCGCTGCATCTGGAATCCGCCGTGGATTTCTTGCTGCGCATTTTCCTTCCTGTGTGGAACTGGCTGCGCTTTCCGGTGACGGTGGTGATGGTCATGGTGCTGATTGCGGTTCTCTATCACTATGCCCCGAACGTGCGCCCACCGCGCTTCCGTTGGATCACCTTGGGCTCTGTGGTGACGCTGCTTGTCAACGTCGTGGTGTGGTGGCTCTTCGGTCTCTACCTGAGCCATTTTGCAGGCGTGAGCGCCTATGGCGCGCTGAGCACCGTGCTGGCTTTGTTCGTTGCAGTCTGGATTATGAATACCGTGCTGATCTTGGGGCTCAAGCTCGACGCCGAGGTTCTGCGGGCGAAGGAGCTGCAGATAGGCCTCGAGTCGCAGCACTACATCCAGGCAGCGCCGCGTTCTGACGTCGCCGCGCGCGCCCAGGCTAAGACCCAGAAAAACCTTGAGGCGCGAGGCGACGCCATCCTCAGACACGGTGCTGAGGACGGCGGCGACGCCGAGGACTAAACCGCGGGGTAGATGCCGTCCTGGCCGAGGCGGGCGGCTTCGACGTCATCGTCAACAACGCCGGCATCGCTCCGCAGATCCCGCTCGAGGACATCACCGAAGAAGAAGTCGACAAGATCTTCAACGTCAACTACAAGGGTGTCCTGTGGGGCACGCAGGCTGCGGCCAAGAAGTTCAAGGAGCTCGGTCACGGCGGCAAGATCATCAACGCCACCTCCCAGGCCGGCATCAAGGGCAACAAGGGCATTCCACTCTACAGCTCCCCCAAGTTCGCCGTGCGCGGCCTGACCCAGGTCACCGCCCGTGACCTTGCGGACGACGGCATCACCGTCAACGCCTACGCGCCGGGTATCGTAAAGACTCCGCTCATGAAGGGTCTTGCTGAGGAACTCGCAGAAAACGCTGGCAAGCCCGCCGAGGTGGGGCTGGGAGCAGTTCACCAAGGACACTTCCTTGGGACGCCTTTCCGAGTCTGAGGATGTTGCCAAGATCATCGGCTTCCTCGCTGGTTCCGACTCTGACTACATCACCGGCCAGACCATCATCGTCGACGGCGGCATGGTCTTCCACTAAAACGCAGGTCGACTATCAGTGAAATGATCGTTGGAAAACTTAGGTGCGCTGACATGACATGTGCTGTTCGCCAGAGCTTGGTGATGAGGGCGAAAGTAGGGCAGCCGCGTCCGGGGAGGATAGACCTAGCGAAGCGTATGAGACGAGAGGATTAGAGACCGCTCTAGCGCCATAGCCCTGCTCAAATAGTTCCACTGTTTGTTCACGCTGAGCTTGGCTCAACTTGCTGCTGGATGCATAGAAAAACTCCCCACAATCTGGTTTCTGATTTTTCAGTCCGGTTTATGGGGAGCAGTTCACTTTGACACCTTTACGGTTAAAGCTGCGGAAAGCCCGCACCGCAGTAGGGGGCGCGGGATCTGGAAATTTCATGCATATTTTGTTTGCCGAGGGTGTGCTGCGGCTCTGAATTCTTTAGAGCCATTCAGCGCTGGGTAAGCGACCGCCCGTGACAAAATATATGATCTTGATAACAACCCAAATTATCCAAGCGAACAGTAGAGGGGATAATCCGGCAAGAATAGAGAATGCAACCAGCAACCACGATTGGCTTTTGTATGCAAGGACTCCAGCTGCTACACCTATGGGTACGGTAATGATGAAATACGGCATGGTCCCTTCCGGAAAAATGGAAGGAAAAAGATACGGGAACGCAATCGCAGTTGTTGAGAGTAAAGCTGAGAGAAGTTTACTTAACTTTAGGCTCTTGTTGCTTTTGTGCCTGTTCATTTCTTTCTCCTTCCCGGACCGTTGGGGATCCACTATGCTAATGGATTGCACAGGGCGGAATTGAAATATGTAGCAATAGCAAGGGCCATCGCGTTTTCTCCGACTCCATTGAATTTGCCCCGGTTTTTACGAATTCCTTGAACCAGCTCCCTGTCGCATGAGCAAGCGAAGTATCCTCGCGAGCCATAGCATTTATCATGCTTTTGGCAGAGAGAGTCGAGAGTATTGATTGGGGCACCCGGACCACTGTGCCCTGGGCCGCACCAGTTTCCATACCCAGGCATGTCGCGCGTTTCAAGGCTGTATATCATGACCTCGTTATTGTCGGCTACGCGGTTGAGGTTTTCTCCTGCGACGAGTAAATAATGCGACGCATTTTCTTCTTTGGCTTTTTCGGTGTCGAAATGGCGTTGTCCGTCCGCCCGATATACGAGGTAGTGAGACAGTGTGGCCATCGCAGTATCAAAATCTGTTGACTCTGATACCTCGCTTGCAGGGATTGCTAAAGCTTGATTGCCAACTAAGTTTTTGTCTTGCGTGCTATCAGCTGGGGATGCGGCGGATACTGTTGGGGTGGTCTCCAGAGCAAAACTTCCGGTGGGGGTAGCGAATATTGTTGCGGCTACAACAAGAACGGGAAAGACTTTTTGGAATGTATTCTTCAACTTCATTTCCTTAATTCTCTTGTCAATCTGGTTTTGTTGAGGAAATTACTGAAGAATTCAAGAGATGGCAATACTTTTACCCAAATTTTCATGAACTTTTGTCTTGTAGTGTGTTGCTTTATCGTTCCAGCAGCCGTTCGATGAGCTGTACCGTGGCGCGATACCACCAAAACCCAATCGCGAAATGCTCCATCATGATCACCTTGTTTGGGTCATTGCTGTGTCGAATATCAAACTTATATGGGACCTTGCACGTTGGAAGGGGGCGGCTTCGCCGTTAGTGAGCAGATGGGTCTTCAACAATTGTCTCTTATCCCCAAGAATGTACGCCAGGTTTGTGCAGGCCGCTCGTTTGTCAGCGGTCGTAGCGTCTCGCTTGCGATAGAGGCGTAGCGCTGTATCCATGCGACTTTGTGAATCCTGACTGTTTAGTCGCCATGAATCCTCTACGAGGGGTTGGTACGGAACATTCGTGTCATCGAAGGCCTTATTGATCAGCGATCCGGTGAAACAGCGGGTTGCGATTGCATTGAGAGAACCGACCTAGCTTATGGCCCCAGTAGAGATTGGGGCTGATTATCGTGTTTACAACTTGCGCTCTTCGGCATTGGAAAACCTCTTGCACAAGGTATTTGTGGTCGTGCGGTTGAAGGTGTCTCAGGTTGGGATCGATGGGCGCACCTACAATCCACATGAGTGGTTCGTCGCGCTGCTTCCGGTGATCAATCAAGCGATTCAGATGATTCAGACTGGCGATATCGTTTCCGTCGTTTATGACCCTGAGAAGCAAAAGTTGGTCGAGCGTTAGCTGAAACGTAGCCGTCAATCATCACTTTGGTGTCGGCGTGCGGCAGGCGGCGGCCTTGACCGGACGGCCAGCGGCCCCCAGGTCGAGCGGCGAACGCAGCCACACCAGGTTCTTC
>NZ_KV800720.1:106286-130822 GCF_001810285.1 Corynebacterium sp. HMSC071F07 | reverse complement strand
ATCAACGCAGTCCAGCGACACGTTGGCCGGGATGCGGCCGGTGCGGAAGACGTCGATGATACCGCCGGTCTGGAAGAGCGCGGCACCCGCCTTGGAGGGACTCGCCCTGCACGTCGTCGATGCGGCCGGCGACCACGACGTCGGCTTTACCCAGAGCAATCTTGCTGCATAACCCAGATAAAGATCCAGCCCACTCTCGACTAGGTCGAGGTGGGCTGAACGATTAAACGAAGCTCATCACGGCGCACGACACCCCGCCAGACGGACGAACAAATGAGCAGGCAGCGAATGCGGTTGAATGGACGGTGTCAAGTTTTTCGTGGCTGGGTGAATTTCTTCGCATCATCAAGCGCATGCAGAAATCGCGTACATCGTGTAGGCTCACACGCAGCACTAACAGCCCGAAAGAAGAACGAGAAAGCATAAAGGAGGCGAACCGCGATGATGACCTATAACAATCAGCCGCTAGGACGCTTCTTTAAGCAACTCTTCTAACAGGCTGACTTGACCATTTCCCGGGAAAGCGGCCCTGCTTATCCCGGACGTTGGTGCCAGCCGCGCGACCCGCGCGCAAACTTATAAGTCAGCCGCCCAAGCAGGCCCTTTCTCACGAACTGCGTTACGCAAACGCAGAGAAAGGCTCTTTTATGCGCCTGCACAACTTCGCCTCCATTGTTGAAGACAAGACGGTGGCGCAGGCACAACTCGTCGCTGACCTGCCCTTCGTCTACCCACACGTGGCGCTCATGCCTGATGCCCACTTCGGCAAGGGCTCCTCGGTCGGCACCGTTTTCGGCACGCTGCGTGCCGTCATCCCGGCGGCCGTCGGCGTGGACATCGGCTGCGGCATGATTGCCGTGCGGACCCACCTTACGCACGCGGATATCCAGGACTTCGCTCTCGAGGACCTGCGCACCGCGGTCGAAGACTCCATTCCACTCTCGCCCGGAAACTACAACGGTTGGATCATGGACCCGCGCACCGAGGCCCGCACGCGCGAGCTCGCGCAGCTGGCCCAGGACACCGGCGTGGACCTTAGTCATTCGAAGCACTGGCGCCAGCAGCTAGGCAGTTTGGGCGGCGGCAACCACTTCATCGAGCTGTGTCTCGACGAAGAAGATCGCGTCTGGCTGTTCCTGCACTCCGGCTCGCGCGGCGTGGGTAACAAGATTGCACAGAAGCACATCAAAGCTGCGCAGCGCCACTGCGAGAAGCACTGGATCCAGCTCGCGGACAAGGACCTGGCCTACCTCGTCGAGGGCACGGAAGAGTTCGACTCCTACATTGCGGATCTCCACTGGGCACAGCACTTTGCGCTGCTCAATCGCGATGAGATGATGGACCGCTTCCTCGACTGCGTCGCCACCTGGTCCGGCGCGGATCGCGAGAACCTCGAGCTCGAGCGCATCAACTGCCACCACAACTACACCCAGCGCGAGAACCACTACGGTAAGAACGTGTGGCTCACGCGCAAGGGCGCCATCAAGGCGGATGAGGGCGACCGCGGTCTCATCCCCGGCTCGATGGGCACCGCCAGCTACGTCGTGGAAGGCAAGGGCTACGCGCCGGGCCTTAAGTCTGCGCCGCAGGGCGCCGGCCGCGTCATGTCGCGCACCCAGGCCAAGGCCCGCTTCACCGAGGAGGACCTTGCCGCACGCATGGAAGGCATCGTCTATCGTCCCGGCGCCGAGTTCGTCGATGAGATTCCGGACGCCTACAAGGACATCGACCGCGTGATGGCCGATGCCACCCAGCTCGTTGAGGTCAAGCACACCCTGCGCCAGATCCTCAACGTTAAGGGCACCTAATCTGCGCCATTAAGGGACCGTCACTTTGAGTGACTGTCCCTTTTGCGCTTTCCGATGCCTTTCCTGCAGCGTCGCACCAGCACGACGCTTTGCCTTATGTAAGGAAACGAAGCGCGTGACTACTAATGATTACTGCTTATTTATCGCGAAGGGCTGGAACCGCTCGGCCGGTCGGAGGTGAAAGCCGAGTATTAAACTGCGTCGAGGCGAGTTGGCGTTCAGCATCGTTGACCAACATGAAAACATCGTCAGCGAAGTAACCGAGAAGCCCGCCCACACCGATGACTTTCTTACGCAGAATGCCAGCGTCGGTGAGTGAATCGAGAGCATCTCGGGCCGTGCTTGTCGATGAAATCCCCAGCTCGGACTTCACGATGGGCACCGTGACCAAAGGCATGGCAGGTAGCTTCTTGAGCAGTTGGAACTCCGTCGAATTCGATTTCAATGCGCGCTTGCTTCCTTGCGCAGTGCGGTGGTGATTGACCTTGTCCATCCATTCTGCTTCTAGGGCGGCGACGCTATCCGCAAGTTCAGCTGCTTTGGTGGTGGCGACTTGTGCAGCCTTGACGAAGAAAGAGATCCATGCCAGCACGTCACCCTCGCGGAATTTCGTGAGTCCGTTGACGTAACGGTCACCGAGCGTTGCCAGAACCATACTGACGGGGAGAACCGTAGCATCGGTGAGCCCTCTGCGCTGCAAAAGCGCGTGAATCTTGGCTCGCCCCACGCGTCCATTCCCATCCGGGAATGGGTGGATGGTCTCGAACTGTGCATGAACCAGCGCTGCCTGAACGAGCGCGGCGTGGTCTGCCCCGTTGAAGTATTCAATGAGATCGTCGAGGAGTCCTGGGACTTGTACAGGAGGCGGGGGACAAAAGCCGCATCGATGGGGTGATAGTCAGACCCGCCAATCCAGTTTTGAGTAGTTCGTACTCCTTGCAAAGGCTTTTCTGCAACGAGCGCTGTCTGCATTGCAACAATGTCATCCAGGACCAGCTCGTCTTTGTAAGCTAAGTCTGCATTGATGGTGTCGAGGATGGCGACATTGCGGGCGACAGCTGTTGCGGATTCTTTGAAACCCCGAATTTCGGAATCTGATTCACGCGCGAGGATCGCCATGGCCACTTTGTCGGAGTTGGGAGCGATTCCCTCGATCCGGGAGGAAGCGACGGCCTCAGAACGGAGCAGGAGTCGCACAACTCCTTCAAGGGAGTGGGTATTGTCTCTCATCCCAAGATTGTGAATCTCCCGCTCGATGCGAACGATACGTCGCGAGAGCTCGGACGGAAGCTTCAACGACATGCTTGCGAGGGGATCGGGAACGAAAGCGTGATACTTACCTCCTTGTTTGGCGCGTCGAGAAAGACCACTGCCATCAGCGGGGATCCATTCCAATTCGCCTGTCTTTGCCACAGCTGACTCCTGTCATGCGCTTGGGGCATTGGAGATAAGACTTATCCCGGTAGATCGATATCCTAGTTTACCGGGATAGCTGTTATCCCGGTGGACTGCGAGCGCAATGCGCCAGATAACTCTTATCGTGAGCCACTGCTTTGCAGACGTGCGGTTGAAGGTGTCTCAGGTTGGGATCGATGGGCGCACCTACAATCCACATGAGTGGTTCGTCGCGCCGCTTCCCTTTTCCGGAAGCGGGCCTGAGCTCTATCTACTACTGGCTGGTCTGGCCAGCCAGTTAGCTAACGACTACACACTCGGGAATTCACCGTTGCTGCCCAGGCGCGCATCGGCGTCGAGGAGCATGGAGATTTCCGCGGCCTTGTCGGCGTCGACGAGGCCGTAGCCGTCAATCATCACCTTGGCGTCGGCGTGCGGCAGGCGGCGGCCGTCGATGACCTCGAAGAGCGGCGCGCGGCCCAACATGCCGGCCTCGAAGCGGGCGTGACCGGCGGCTAGGCGCTGCTCGGCACGCTCGCGCCAAGCAGCTGCAGCGTCAGTGCCGCGCTGCTTGGCGACGGCCTTCTCAAACACGCCCGGGTGCGCGTACACGATGAGCGCGCCGACGTGTCCGAAGCCCAGCGAGGTCAGCGCCGCGGCCTTCACGCTGCGGCCCGCGGCTGCCAGATCCAGCGGCGAACGCAGCCACACCAGGTTCTTCGCCTTCGGTGCGATGAGGGGATCGACACAGTCCAGCGAGACGTTGGCGGGGATGCGCCCGGTACGGAAGACATCGATGAGCCCGCCGGTCTGGAAGAGCGCGGCGCCGGCTTTGGAGTGGCCGGTGAGCGTCTTTTGCGAGATGACGAACATCGGCTGATCCGCGTCGCGCCCGATAGCTGGCCACAAGATGGAGTGCAGCTCGGACTCGTTCGGGTCGTTGGCGTTGGTGGAGGTGTCGTGCTTGGACAGCACCGTGACGTCGTTCGGGCTAAGGCCCAGCCCGCGCAGCGAGCGTGCGAGACGAGAGTTCTCTCGACCACGACCGGCGCCCAGAGCGCCGAGGCCCGGAGCCGGAATGGAGGTGTGGGCGCCGTCGCCGTAGGAAGCGGCGTGGGCGACCACGGCGAGCACCGGCAGGCCGAGCTCGGCCGCCAGCGAACCGCGCACGAGCAGAACCGTGCCGCCGCCTTCGCCTTCGAGAAAGCCGCCGCGGCGGCGGTCGTTGGCGCGGGAGATGAAGCGCTCGTCGATGCCCTGCGCGGTCATGGCGGAGGTCTGCGCCGTGGCGTTCATATCGCCAAAGCCCTGCAGTGACTCGACCTGAACGTCATCGATGCCGCCGGCGACCACGACGTCGGCTTTACCCAGCGTAATCTTGTCGACGCCCTCCTCGATGGACACCGCGGCCGTGGCGCAGGCGCCGATGGGGTGGATCATCGAGCCGTATCCGCCGACCAAGGACTGCATGGTGTGCGCTGCAATGACGTTGGGTAGGGCTTCCTGCAGGATGTCGGAGGGGCGGTCCTCGCCCAAGAAGCGGGAGACGAAGACCTTGTGCAGGGACTCCATGCCGCCGATGCCGGTTCCCTGCGTGGTGGCGACCTGGCCTGGGTGGACGGCCTGCAGGAGCTCGGCGGGGCTAAAGCCTGCCTGGGTAAAAGCATCGACGGCGGTGACCAGGTTCCACACGGCCATGCGGTCGAGGGAGTCCAGCATGTGGTCCGGGATGCCCCAGCGGGCGGCGTCGAAGTTGTCCGGCATCTGCGCGGCCACGGTGCGGGTCAGCGTGGCCTTGCGCGGCACCTTTGCGGTGGCGCCCTTGTGGCGGGTGACCTCCCACTCGCCGTCAGCCTCGCGGATGCTGGTGAACTCTGGGTCGGCTTCGGCGATGTCGCGGGCGAGTGCTTCCGAGCTGACGCTGAAGGTGATGTCGCGGTCCAAGAACACCGTGGTCAGGTCGATGGAGCCGCGGTCAACCAGGTGGTACTTATCGGTGAGCTCGCGGACGCCGGCGCGGGCCACGACCTCGTCGCGGAAGCGCTCGTAGATGTCCTCTTCTGCAATCTGTTCGTCAGTCTCGCCGACGAACCAGCCCGGCGTGGGCTCCTCGTGCCATGCGATGAGGCCGGTCATCCACGCGAGTTCGATGACACCGGCGGCGGTCAGCTCGCAGGAGCCGTCGCGCTGCAGGCCATACTCGGCCTCGAAGCGGGTGCGGCCGGAACCCCAGGAGCTCACCTCGCCGATACCGGCGATGACCACCATGTCGTCGAGGTCGGTGGTGATGTCGCCAAGTTCCTCAGCCAGCTGCGGCTGCACCGGGCGTGCCGGGGAAGGCAGTGCCTTGATGCGGGCGGTGGTGTTCTTGACGGCACTCTCTGCAGCGGACTGCGCAGCAGGCTTCTCGACCTCTAGGGAGGTCAGCGAGAAGCCTTCGAGACCGCCGGTGAGGTCTGCCTCGATCGGGCGTTCGGTGGCGCGGGCGCGGGACTCGGCGGAAGCTAGGTCTAGCAGCTCAGAGGAGATTTCCTCCGGCGACCAGACGTGGATGCCGGCCTTCTGCGCGGCTGGAACGAGGACGTCGTTGCCGCCCATGAGGTGAGTGCCTGCAACCCAGCCGATCTTGGCTTGCGCAAGGGTGACGCTGGCAGGCCAACCAGCCTCGACGTTCCACTTGGCCAGGATGGCGTCGAGCGCGGCCTTGACTTCGCCATAAGCGCCGTCGCCGCCGAAGGTACCGCGGTTGGGCGAGCCCGGCAGGACTACGTGGCACCGGGTGGGGCTCGGGGCCTTGACCGCGAGGTCAGAGAGGCCGCCGATGAGGCGCTCGACCGACCACAGCAGCAGGCGAGCCTGGGACTCCGTGGAGGAGCCGGCGTCTGCAAGCGAGCCGGAAACAGACGGTGCCGCGAATGGGAATGCCAAGGTTGGGGTGAGCGCTGGCTTGAGAATCTTCACCTCGTTGCCCACGGATTCGCGCTGCTCGGAACCGATCCACTCCACCAGGGAGTCCACGTCGCGGAAGCTGGTGAGGTTGGCCGGAACCAACCACAGGGCAGATCCCTGGCGGCCGTGCTCGGCGTAGAGGCGGCGGGCGAATTCCTTACGGGATTGGGTCACTCGCGATGCCGTCATGATGACGGTTGCGCCGCCTGCGAGGAGGCGCTCGACCACGGCGGTGGCAATGGAGCCCGGTGCGGCGCCGGTGACGAGGGCGACGTCGTCGGCGTAAGCGCCGCGTTCGGTGGACTCGGCGGCTGCGGCTATCTGCTCGAAGTGGGCAGAGTCGACAGCGGTGTTCCCCGAGCGTGCCCACCAACGGGCCTGTTCAGCCACGGTGGCGCCGGCGCCCTGGAAGACGGCAGGCTGCGCGAGCTCGTCGTCGGCTACGATCTCACCGAGTGCTACGCGGGCGAGGCGCTCGCGGGCGGTGGCCCAGGCGTCGTCGAAAAGCAAGGCGTGTGCCGCGTCGAAAGAAGGGGTGACGGACTTGAGCCAGCCGGAACCGAGTTCGGCCTCGACGGCCTCGATGACCTCGGTGTCTGGGGCGGTGGCCTCGGCAGGCTCGGCGACGTGGCCGAGCTGGGTGAGGACCTGGCGGGCCACGGTGGCGAGCACGCCGTTCTCACCGGTCACGGTCTCGGCGTAGGCCTCGAGAGCGGCGGAATCCACGACCCCGCCGGAGGCTCCACCTGCGGCAGCGCCCTTGGAGACACTGGCGCCGTGCGCATTGGCGACGCCCTGGACGGCGGCGTCGATAAGCTCGTGCGCCGCGGACTTGCTGGTGGCGCTGGACGGAACCGTGTTCAGGCTGCCGCCGCGGACGGAATCCTCGTCGCGGGAGCCGAGCAGGATTTCGGCCTCGACGTGGGCGACCCAAGACTCGGGCAGGCCCCAGGTGCCGGTGACGTACTCGGCCACCGCGGCGGGCTTGAGGCCCGCAGCGCCGAGCAGCTGGCGCAGGCGTGCGGTGACGGCCTCACCAAGGACGCTGCCGAAAGGCGCGTAGCCAGGGGCAGCGGCGTTGACCTTTTCGCGCAGCGAGGCGACGTCGGCGTCTGCGGCACCGTCGATTGCAGGCACGCCGATCTCAGCGGACATGTCCATCAGGAGCTGGTTGCGGCGCGAGGAAACGCCGTTGGTGAGCTCCTCGATGGTGTCGGAGTCGTTGATCTGGTCGATGCGGATCTTGTTCTGGAACGCGAAGAGCACCATGATGGCCTCGGCCGCGCGGAAGGTGAGCTCGGGGGCGGCACCTGCGGAAGGCGCAGCCGGGGCAGGAACTGCGGGAGCGAACTCGGCCGGGGCTGGCGCGGATTCAGCGGCTGGGGCGGCTGGAGCAGCTGGGACCGACGCGGCCTCGACAGTCGGTTCCTCTGTCTCTGAGGCGGTCTCGGGCTCTGGTGCTGCCTGGACGTCCTGGAGCATGACCTGGTCTTGGTCGCGCTCGACGTTGAATACGGGCAGGTCGCGGCCTGCCACGGACAGGGAGCGCTTGGCCAAGTTGGTTAGGGTTGGGGAGGCGGCAAGGCCGATCTCAATTAACTGATCGACCTCCTCAAAGAGCAGCTCCTGGGTCTCAATCCAGCGCACTGGGGAGGCGAATTGCCAGGACAGCAGCTCGATGAGCAGCAGGCGGGCGAGGGCCTGAGGTTCGAGAGAGGAAGCGTCGAGGCCGTCGAGCTTGCCAGAAGGAGCCATCGGGGCCACGGTGTCGACGAATTCTTGGGTCAGCTCGAACGGCACTGCCACGAGGTTCGGCACGTAGCGGCCGACCAGCGCGTCGAGGTCGAGCTCAGCCGGAAGGAGCTCGTCGAGTTTCTCCGCAAACGCGGCCACGCCATCGCGCAGCACGCGGGAGTGGAACGGGACGTCGATGCCCGGAACCATCACGGCTGCGCGTTCCTTGACAGCGTTGGCGCGGCGGACCAGCTCGCGCAGGCCGGCCTTGGTTCCAGCCACGGAGTACTGCTGACCGCGGATGTTGTAGTTGACGATTTCTAGGAACTCGCCGGTTTCTTCCGCAATGGAGGCGACGTAGGCGTCCACCTCATCACCGCTCACGCCGATCATGTTCGGACGCAGCGCGGCCATGGCGTACTCGGAATTCCCCTCCGCGTCGCGTGGAACGAGGCTTCCCATCGCGGAGCCGCGCGAGTAGACAATGTCGATGACCGCTTCGAGATCAAAGATATTGGCCAGCGAGGCCAGCGCTGTGTACTCGCCGAGGGAGTGGCCAGCGTACATCGCATTTGAGGCAACGGCGTCGTTTTCGCGCAGGCGCGCAGTCTGCGCATAAGCCACCACGGCCAGTGCTACCTGCGTGAATTGGGTGAGATGCAGCACGCCCTGCGGGTGGACGAAGGTTTCATCGTTGACGCGCAGGGAAGTGGGGTTGTCATCGATGACGTGTCGGATACTAAAGCCCAGCGCCGCACGGGTGTGCTGGTCGGCGCGGCGCCAAATCTCCCGCGCGGCCGGGGAAGCGGCGCGGTCCGTGCTGCCCATACCCTCGGCTTGGATGCCCTGACCCGGATAGATGTAGGCGGTGCGCGGCTGTGCAAGCAGCGCCTGCCCGCGGGAGACTACTTCGCCGTCGATGCGGCAGGTGACTTCGAGCGCGGCGTGGATTCCCTTGCGGCCGACGCGCTCGACGACGATGTCAATGACGTCGTGCAACTGAACCATTCCGTACATGGAATAGGTCCAGCCCACCACCTGCCCGTGGCGGGGCGCGAGGGGCTGCGCGGTGGCAGAAAGCCACATGCCATGAACCAGCGGAGCCTCGAGAGCCACGAGCTGGGCGGCGTTATAAGAAGTGTGGATGGGGTTGTAATCGCCCGAGACCAGCGCGAATGGGGTCATATCCTGCGGGGCAGTGACTACCGCGCGGTCGATAAAGGAGCGCGGGGTGGAGGTGATCTTGGTCGAGGATTTGCCGCCGCCCCACTCCGGAGCCGGCGTAGGTGCCGCGGTGCCGCTCGCGCGCCCACGGATGGCAAAGCGCTGGACTTGCGTAGCGACGATTTCGCCCGCATTTTCCGGGACGTCGGGGCCGTTGCGCAGTTCGAGCTCCACGGTCACGATTCGCCCGGAGGCGGATTCCTCGATGGAGGTGCACTGGGAGGTGACGTCGATGCGGCGGCCGTCGGCCAGCTGGGCGAGAGGAACACGCAGGTCCACGAGGTGATCTAGGTGCACGGCGTTGAGCAGGCCCTCGATGACTGGGTAGCCATCGGGCAGCAGGCCAGAGCCCAGCGCGGTGTAGATGGCCGGCCAGCAGGGGCCGACTAGCACATCGGGGGTGCCCACCGGCAGGGCCGTCTCAGCCACGGGCAGGCCCGCGCCGGTGACAGCGGTGTGCGCCTCCAAAAGAGAGGCAGGCAGGTGGAAGGAGTAGTGCGCGCGGCCGAAAGGCGCCTCCGCGTCGATGCTGTCTTCTTCGATGCGTGGCATCTCGTCGATGACGTCGCCTTGCTCGGCCACCGAGCCCACGCCGGCGAGGCCGCGCAGGAGCGCGTAGACGGCATCGGGCAGGCGCTCGTGGGAGACCACCGGCGAGCCGCCCGTGGACACATCGGCCGGCAAGTCCACAGGCACGGTGACCTCACGGACGTAGAAGGGGCGCTGGTTATCCGGCAGGTTATCCCAGTAGGAGTCGGCGTGAATAACAATTTCCCATTGGCCGGTCTCATCCTGGCGTAGCTCAAAAGCGGAGGCATCCATGTGGAAGGCCGGGTTATCCATCAAGTGGCCATGCCAGACCAGGGTGGGGGAAGCCTTGATGAATTCCGCGGCGTCAGCAACCGCGTGCAAGCGGGAGAAGAGGCGTTGTGGCTCTTCGCCTGTATCGCACAACTGTTGGGTGGTGGCGGCCTCGAAGCGCGCGAGCAGCTCCGCCACGGGCTCATCCTTGCGCGTGATTCCGGCAACCGACACGGGGCCCGGGATGATGCGCACTTGGTCGGCGGTGTAGCGCGGGTCCTGCGCCTGCCACAGCGTGTCTTTGCCAAACCACGTCTTGAGATCGCCGTCGATGGCAGGCACCCACGGCATGGGTTTTACATGTTTGTAGTGCAGCGAGATCCACCAGGCGGCGTCCCGTGGGGACACGCTTGTCGACGCCGCCTCCGGGTAGGTTTCCAGCAAAAGCTTTAAAGCGGCAGGGGCATCGTGGACGTCATCGATGCTTGGGAAAAGGGTGTCGATCTCGCCGTGATCCGCCGGGTTGAGGCGCGCCTCCACGCGGTGGAGAAGGTCGAAAAAGCGGTCATCCCAGGTGGGATCGACGAAGGGGTGGGCCAGCTCGACGAAGCGCTCCAGCCACTGGGCGTAGGTCATCTTCTCGACGTCGCCGAAGTAAGGCTTCGAGGTTTTGTTAAGGGCGGCGATGATTTCTGCGCGGTGGGCCGCGTAGTCCTCGGTGGACAGGGAAGTGATAAGGCGCGAGGCCGCGGCGAAGGAGTTGTCGAGGTCGTGGATATCGGCCAACAGGTGGGATTGGGAGGAGGCCACGCCATTGGTGCCGGTGCCGCGGCCGACCCAGCCGCCGTTGTCTTCTGGAGAAATGCCGGTGGTGTCTACCAGCAGCTCCTTGACCGAATCGGTGGCCTTGGCCTCTTTGGTGGCCATGGCGACGGTGCCGATGAAGACGGCGTCGACAGGCAGGCGCAGCTGACCGTAGCGCAGTGCCCACTTGCCAGTGAGATAGTCGGCGGCGCGCTGTGGAGTAGAGATGCCACCGCCCACTGCGAGCACTACGTTGTTGTGCTCACGGATTGCGGCGTAGGTCTCGAGCAGCATGTCATCGAGGTTGACCCAGGAGTGGTGGCCGCCGGCGTGGCCGTCCTCGACCTGCATGATTACCTGGTGTTCCGGGTAGGCGGCGGCGATGCGCAGGACGTCGCGAGTCTGCTGGGCGGTGCCGGGCTTGAAGGAGATATAGGGGAAGCCATCGCTGTGGAGCTGGTTCAGTAGCGAGCCTGCTTCCTCGACTTCTGGGATGCCGGCAGAAATGCACACGCCGTTGAATGAGGCGCCAGCCGCACGCGCCTTGGGCACGATGCGGGTTTGACCGAATTGCAGGTTCCACAGGTAACGGTCGAAGAACATGGTGTTGAACTGTGCCGTGCGGCCTGGGTTCAAGTGTTCTTCCATCACTTTAAGATGGGTGCGGAAGACCTCGTCGGAGTACATTCCGCCGCCGGCCATCTCGGTCCAGTGGCCGGCGTTTGCGGCGGCGGCCACGATCTCGCCGTCGGCGGTCGTTGGCGTCATGCCGCCCAGCATGATGGGCGAGAGACCCGTGAGATCGGAGAATCGGGTTTGGGTATAGAAACGGCCATCGGGAAGCTCCACCAGGCGGGGCGCGAAGTCGCGGTAATCAAGCGGCTCGGGCAGCTCCGTGCCCGGTGTGGCAAGGGCGTCGCGTTGCTCGGGCGTAGCAATCTCTACGATGACGCTGCCGCTGCCGGTGACCAGCGGCTCACTCAGGCGCGTTAGGGAAGCGTCGAGGCTGAGCAAAAACTCCGAGCCTTGTGCTTGCTTTTCAGCGATGTTTGCCTGGATAAGGCTCGGCCAATCGTGTTCTTCGACGAGAATTTCGCGCGCCAGGCCGTGGTCTGTGATTCCGCAGGCAGCTGCCCATTCTTCGGTGAGCTCGGCGGCGGCGTGAAGGCTGGGATGGTGGAAGGGAAGGGCCACTGGAAGCTCGGTGGCGTGGAGCTCGAGCTCGTCGCCGCCTACGGTCCGCTCTGTGAGAGTGGCGTTGTATTCATCCACTGCGCCTTCCAAGGCGGTGCGCGTGGCTGCGAGGTAGTCCGGGAACCGGATAACGCGAAGGCCCGGCGGCCGTTGACCACGGCTATGACGGCATCGCCTTGGAGGCGTTCCTCCACGAACTCGCGCGTGAGTCCGCGCAGCGCCAGCATGTGCGAGCGGGCGTCGACGCTGCCGTGGCTTGCCGACGCCGCCGTTCCCATCACTAGTGCCAAGCTCAGCGCCTCCTGCGGGTCGTGCAGCGCCAGCACTCCGAGGGAGCCTTGGGAGTGGCCGAGTGCTCTTTCCGGACGCAGGCCCAGCTGCGCGAGATGCTCCACTGCGGCGATCTGCCCGAGCACGATTCCCGGGATGGAATAGGCGGGGAAGACGTCTGCGTCCTGGACGTTGTCCTCGCCGTCTATAAGTTCCTGCAGGCGGCCGAAGACGCCGGGGCAGGTTGACGCGATTTGGCGCGCGACTGGGGCGGTGGTGGTGCGGGCGGATTCGAGGAGCTCGACCAGGCGGGTGCGAACCTGTGGCTGCGCGGCGGCCTGTGCGAGTGCCTTCTGCCAGGCAGAACCCTGGCCGGCGAAGAGGATGGTGGCGCCAGTTAGGCGGTGAAGTGGTGTCAGGGATGACAAATGCATCGGGTTATTACCTCGGAGTTTTTTGGTTGGAAGAAAAAAGAGGAGAGGAAGTAAAACCGCGTTAAAGAATAGTTAGCTATAACAAAATAAACGCGATGACGACACGGTAGCTTACATAGGCGTAAGTTTGCAGCCTTATTCGCCCAAAATGTGAGGTTTTACTCAACTTTGGGGGTGGCTGGAAGAATTACAGAAAACGCTCGGCCACAGCGCGGCGGCGGAGTTTGCCCAGGCCATCGCGGCCTAGGTCTGGAACCACGATGAACTCGCGCGGGACCTTATAGCGGGCGAGCTGGCCACGGCACCACTCGCGGAGTTCTTCCTGCGTGGGCTGCGCGGCATCCGCGGGCGCGCCGGGTTGGGCGCTGGCGAGCACGATGCAGGCTACGACGTCTTCGGAGCCGTCGGGGCGAGGGCGGCCGATAACGGCGGCGTCGGCAAGCGTAGGGTGAGAAAGCAGCACCTCTTCGACCTCGCCGGGGTAGACGTTGAAACCGCCGGTGATGATGGTCTCTTTGAGGCGGGCGCGCAGGGGGATAAAGCCATCGGCGTCCTGAGGGGCGAGGTCGCCCGTGCGCAGCCATCCGTCCTGGAAAGCGGTGCGGGTGGCCTCCGGATTGTGGAGGTAGCCGGAAAAGACCTGTGGCCCGCGCACGAGTAGCTCCCCGGTGTCGGGGTCGATGCGTACCTGCGTATCCGGCATGGGGATGCCAATGCAGCCGGCGCGGCGGTGTTCGTTCAAAGGATTGCAGGTCACAACGGGCGCGGCCTCGGTAAGCCCATAGCCTTCCACGAGGAAGCCGTGGGCTTGAGTCTCCCACTGGCCGATGGTTGCAGAGGGCAGCGTCGCGGCGCCGGAGATGGCTTGGGCGATCTTCGGAAGCTCCGGTGCGGCGTCCACAATGCGCTGATAAACCGTAGGGACCGCGGGCAGCCAGGTGGGAGGGGCTGCCGCAATTGCCGCAAGGATAAGCTCTAGGCGCGGGGCAGGCACGAGGCTAATCGACGCCCCCGTGACCACACCTACCGTCAGCGACATGGTCAGGCCATAGGAGTGGAACAGCGGCAAAACCGCCATCGCTTGTGGGTGCTCCTCCGGTAGGCACCAGTGGGCCATTTGCAGTGCGTTGGCGGCGAGGTTGCCATGAGAGAGCATGGCGCCCTTGGGGGTGCCCGTGGTGCCGGAGGTGTAGAGGATGAGTGCGAGATCGTCTTTGTTTACTTCGGCCCGTGGCGTTTGCTTCTTACCCTCGGCGAGGAAATCTTCCCAGTCTGCGTCGGCGTCGATGACGTGCTCAAGCTGCGGCAACTCGCGGAAGATGCCTACCGCCGGCCCCTGTGCGATGGCTACGCGGGCGCCATGGTGGGCCACCATCGGGGTCAGTTCATGCGTGGTGAACTGGGGATTGTGCTCCACCACGGCAGCGCCCAAGCGCAGTGCCGCATAAAAGGCAATGACGTGGGCGGGGCGGTTAGCAAGCGCCAAGGCCACGAAGTCGCCGCGCTGCACGCCGCGGGCGCTCAGTGCGCTGGCGGCCCGGTTGATCTCGGCGTCGAGCTGCGCATAAGAAAGTTCTTCGCCCATATAACGCAGCGCCACCCGCTCGGGGTGCGCGGCGATGGTCTCAGCCAGTTGGCTAAGGAGCGTGGCGTTGCCGTAGTCCAACGAGGTGGGCGTCCATTCGCCGTAGAAGCGGTGCCAGGGCTGAGAAGAAGAAAACTGCATCGCTTTTAAGCTTAGCCCTGGCTGCTATGGCGGGCCTAAACCGCTAGCTGTGGTTTCCGGACTTTAGGCGCTGCAGCAGATCCGCCTGCACTTCGCGGCGGCGAATCTTGCCTAGCTGGTCTGCGGCAAGGTGCTCGAAGTGGTAGAAGGTGCGCGGCACCTTGTAACGGGTCAGGTTTTGGCGCGCGAAGTCCTTCATGCCTTCTGGGTCGAGGGCGGCGCCGTCACGCAGGATGACACAGGCGACGACGTCCTCGGAGCCGTCTGCACGCGGGCGGCCCACCACGGCGACATCGACGACGTCGGGGTGCATGCCGATGACCTTTTCGACTTCACCAGGGTAGACGTTGAAGCCGCCGGTGATGATCATCTCCTTGATGCGGGAGACGATCTTGATGAAGCCATCGGACTCCATGACCGCCATATCGCCGGTGCAGAACCAGCCATCGTGGAAGGCCTTTTCAGTGGCTTCTGGGTTCTTGAAGTAGCCCTTGAACACCTGCGGGCCGCGCGCGAGCAGCTCGCCGGGCTCGCCGTCTGGCATGGTCTCGTCAAGGTTGTCCGGGTTAGCGATACGGATTTCGGTATCGGGGAAGGGGATGCCGATGTAGCCGGGGCGTCGTGAATTGTTCATCGGATTGCCGGTAAGGACCGGGGAAGTCTCGGTGAGGCCGTAGCCTTCAACCAATAGGCCGCCGCTCAAAGACTCCCACTTCTCAACGGTCTCCGGCGGCAGCGCGGCGGCGCCCGATAGCGAGTTGTGTACGCCGGTGATGTCGACGTTGTTGGCTTCTGCAGCTTCGATGATCTTGGAATACAAGGTGGGCACGCCAGGCAGCCAGGTAGGCCGGTGCTTTTTCATGATGTCCATGATGAGCGGGATCTTTGGTGCCGGGGTGAGTACGAGCTCGCCGCCGACGTAGACGCCGAGTGCTGCGAGGAGTGTGAGGCCGTAGATGTGGAACATTGGCAGAGCGGCCAGCATGCGCTCGGGTTTATTGCCAAACTCGGGCACCCAGGCCACACCTTGTTTCACGTTGGCGCAGATATTCGCGTGGGTGATTTCCGCGCCCTTCGGTGTACCCGTGGTGCCGGAGGTGTACAGGATGATGGCGGTGTCTTCGGGGTGAATTTCGTCGTCGGCAAGCTTGGTGCCATCGCCGCCGATTGCGGTGCCGGTCAGGGTGCTCCACGGCACGGTGTTGGGCGCTGGGGCGGTGAGCTGCTCGCGCTGCTCCGTGATGGGTGGGATAGGAATGCGCAGGAGCAGCTGCTTGCTGCGCGGCATGGCCTCGGTCATGTTGACGGAGATGATCGTCTCAAGCGGGGTGGTTTCGCGCAGCTGCTCGAAGGTGGCGGTCATCTTGTCCCAGACAATGGCCACGCGGGCGGCGTGATCCTGGAAAAGGCCCTCGAGCTCGTGGGCGGTGTAGAGCGGATTGTGCTCGACGACGATCGCGCCTAACTTGAGCACCGCATAAAAGGCCGCGATGTGCTGTGGGCAGTTAGGAAGCGCCATGGCCACGCGATCGCCGGGGCGGATACCAAAGGCCTTAAGCCCGGCCGCTGCGGCGCGAACCTGGACATCTAGCTCGTGGTAGCTTTGTTGGCGTCCAAAGAACCAGGTAGCCGGCCAAGTTCCGTGCTTGGCAAGGTTCTCGTTGTAGATATCAAGCAGGGTCTGTTCGCCGTAGTCGAGGTGGTGGTTGGTCCACTCGGCGTAGCTGGCAAGCCAGGCTTTGGACTCGTATGCAGATGGCTGGGTATCCGACATGACGTCACTCCTTTGGGGTGGCAAACAGTTTTGTTTCGGACATTATAACCATTTTGTGAACTAAATACTTCTGCCTGCCAAACTTTTGCGATGGGGTAGTTGCCGTTTCTCCTTAGCTCGCCGTGTTTGTGGTCCGCTAGAATTCACATTTGTACTCATAGTTCTTGCAGGAACCGAGACGGGGAAGCGGTGAGTGTTTCGTGGTTGCTTTACTTTTCACGGCTGCGGGAATCTACGGCCTCGTTGTAGTGGCGGGCGCGGTTGGTGCTGATTCCGTGGGGTTTGTTGTCACGGTAACGCTCATGGGGTTTGGCTTTGCGCTGTTCGTCGGTGGCTCACTGGAGCGCTATCTTCCGGCCTCGTTGTGGCGCCGATTCTCTCTTTCACGTGCTGCCAGCCGACGTTGGGGCGTGGATTGCTTCAACGCCTTTCTCTGGCGAATCGGTTGGAACAAGCACATAGTCGCAATGCGAAAGCGCGAATCGGATGGCAATGAGAAAGGTCCGATCCTGCGGCACGTCCGCGCCTCTGCGGTTGGGCATTCGTGGTCGGTGCTGCTTCATGTAGCCAGTGCGATTTGGGCGGTTACCGCCGACGGCTGGCTGGCAGCGGTAGTCCTCCTAATGATCGGGATAATTGGCCATGTTTACCCGGTCCTATTGCAGATCCGCGTTATGACGCGGTTGAGGGATTAGTCGTTTCAGGCTGTTGCTGCTCTTTTTGGTCCCGTGCAAAAGTTCCCTTTCAAAGGGTTGTATGTCGAGTAGAAGCTCGTCAGAAAACGGCCAAAAGCTCTTTTTGCCCGGCGATGGGAGCTGAGCAAAAAGAGCTTTTGAAGGGGAGCTTTTGGAAGGGACCGGGAAGTCGAGCCGGAAGCAGCGGCTACTGCCCAGCCTTCTCTTTTTCCAGGCGCTCGAGCAGATCGGCCTGGACCTCGCGGCGGCGAATCTTGCCCATCTGGTCCTTGGCCAGTTCCTCGAAGTGGTAGAAGGTACGCGGCACCTTGTAGCGGGTGAGCCGCTCGCGGCAGAATTCCTTCAAACCTTCAGGGTCGAGCGCCACGCCGTTGGCCAAGTCGATGCAGGCCACGACGTCCTCAGAGCCGTCGGAGCGCGGGCGGCCGACAACCGCGACGTCGTCAATCGCCGGGTGTGTACGCAGTACCTCTTCGACCTCACCTGGATAGACGTTGAAGCCGCCGGTGATGATGATTTCCTTGATACGCGAAACCAGGCGGATGAAGCCGTCTTCTTCCATGATGCCCATGTCGCCGGTGCGGAACCAGCCGTCGTGGAAGGCAGCCTCGGTGGCCTCAGGGTTGTTGAGGTAGCCCTTGAATATTTGGTGGCCGCGGGCGAGGACCTCACCCTCGACGCCGTCGGGCTGGGTTTCGTCTAGGTTGTCCGGGTTTGCGATGCGGATCTCGGTATCCGGGAACGGGATGCCCACGTAACCTGGGCGGCGATCGGTGCTCATCGGGTTGCCCACGATGATGGGGGAGCACTCGGTTAGGCCATAGCCTTCAACCAGCAGGCCGCCGGTGTATTCTTCCCACTTTTCCACGGTATCGACAGGCAGGGTGGAAGCGCCGGAGAAAGCCGCGCGCACGCCCTTGATGTCAATGTTGTCTTCCTCAGCTGCCTTCACGATGCGCTCGTAGAGGGTCGGCACGCCCGGAATCCACGTCGGGGTGTGCTTCTTCATCAAGTCCATGATGAGGGAGATGTCCGGCTTCGGGATGATGACCAGCTCGCCACCGATGAGCGGCTGCAGGATGACGTTCATGACCAGGCCATAAGCGTGGAAAAACGGCAGCGCACACAGCATGCGCTCTGGCTTATCGCCCAGGCCAGGGACCCAGTGCTTGCCCTGCAGAATCACGGCAAAGAAGTTGCCGTGGGAAAGCTGCGCGCCCTTTGGCTGCCCCGTGGTGCCGGAGGTGTACATGATGACCGCCACGGTGTCCTTGGTGACGTCCTCCGGTGTCTTGACGTCGCGGCCGTCGCCGCCAATCGCGTTGCCGATGAGGCTATCCCAGGTCACGGTGTTCTTTGCGTGGGCAGAAAGCTGCTCGCGCTTGGACTTTAGAAATGGCAGGTACTTCAGTGCCAGCTTCTGTGTCGTTGGCATCGCATCGATCATGTTGATGGAGATGACCGTCTCAAGGTTCGTGGTGCCGCGCAGCTTCTCCAGGGTCGAAGCCGTCTTGTCCCAGGCAATCGCGATGCGGGCGCCGTGGTCTTTGAACAACCCCTCCAGCTCGTGCGCAGTGTAGAGCGGGTTGTGCAGCACGGCGATGGCGCCGAGCTTCAGGATGGCGTAGAAGGCCGCAACGTACTGCGGGCAGTTCGGGGCGACGATGGCCACTTTGTCACCTGGGCGCACTCCAAATGCCCGGAGGCCGGCGGCCGCGCGGCGAACTTGGCGGTCGAGCTCAGCAAAAGTCTGGGTCTTGCCAAAGAAGTACGTCGCGGGCTTATCCGGGTTGATTGCCAGATTGTTGTCGTAAATGTCGAGGAGAGTGGTGTCTCCGTAGTCAAGGTGGTGTGGTGTCCACTCTGGGTAGAACTGGAGCCACTCCTTGTTGTCGATTGCCGACATGGGGAATTCAGCACCTTTCGGTTACGTAAGTTTTAGCACGGGCCAGTATAGCCATGAATAGGGAACGCTAGACTGTGTGGATATGCGCATCGCGATGATTTCTCTGCATACTTCCCTATCGAGCAGCCCGGTTCCGGCGATGCCGGCGGCATGAATGTCTACGTTCTTAATATCGCGCGGCAGCTGGCTAAGCAGGGAGTAGAGGTCGATGTCTTTACCCGTGCTACCCGGCCTAGCCAGGGGGAAGTCGTCGAGGTTGAAGAGCGCCTCCGGGTTATCAATATCGTGGCCGGCCCGTATGAGGGCCTTGATAAGGAAGACCTTCCCACGCAGATGATCGCCTTTGCCGGTGGCCTGGTGCAGTTCGTGAAATGCTTTGGGCTGGAATATGACCTTATTCATACGCACTACTGGCTCTCCGGCCAGGTGGGCTGGCTGCTGCGCGATCTGTGGGGCGTGCCGCTGGTGCACACTGCTCACACTTTGGCGGCGGTAAAGAATGCCCACCGCACCGCGGACGATACGCGTGAATCGGAAGCGCGCCGCATCTGCGAGCAGCAGTTGGTCGATAACGCTGACCTGCTCGTTGTGAACACGAAGCAGGAGGCGCAGGATTTGGTCGAGCATTACGACGCCGACCCTTCCCACATCAAGGTGGTCTCGCCCGGCGCTGACGTTGAGCTGTTTACTCCGGGCACCAACCGCAACACAGAGCGTTCGCGCCGCGAGCTGGGCATTCCGATTCACACCAAGGTCGTGGCCTTCGTGGGCCGCCTGCAGAAGTTCAAGGGCCCGGAGGTTCTCATTCGTGCAACCGCTGAGCTCATTGAGCGCGATCCTTATCGCAATATCCGCGTGCTGTTCTGCGGTGGCCCATCGGGGGTGAACTCGACGCCGGAATACTACCAGAACCTGGTGCACAAGCTGGGGCTTTCCAAGCACGTGCGCTTTCTAAGCCCGCGTCCGCCGGAGGAACTGGTCTCCATTTACCGCGCGGCCGATCTGGTGGCGGTGCCCAGCTACAACGAGTCCTTCGGGTTGGTGGCTTTGGAGGCACAGGCCTCCGGTACCCCCGTCATCGCTGCGCGCGTGGGTGGCCTGTCCATCGCTGTGGCAGATGGAAAGACCGGCGAGCTCGTCGACGGCCACTTCCCCGAGGCTTGGGCGGATGCCTTGGAGCACTTGCTTGACGACGACCCGCTGCGCATCAGCATGGGCGAAGCCGCCGTCAGCCACGCCGCGAAGTTCAGCTGGGCTGAATCCGCCAACGTTCTTGCCCGGATCTACGAGGAAGCCCTGCACATCGAGGTCCCGGATTGCCATGCGCGCCGGGCAATTGGTTACTAAGTAGCGGGAGAAAAGACTTGATGTCTAAAGGCATGACTTTTCTGCGCACTCTCCGCTTAGGCGATGTGCTGCTTGCGGGCTTGGCCGTGTTACTGGCGCTCTTGTACACCCTGGTACCGGGGCCGCTGCCTATGGAGATCCACATCGTGCAAGCTGTGGTTTCGTGGGCCTTTGTCCCGTTCTTTCTCATTTGGCGGTCGCGGCCTGTCATTGCTCCGGTAGGGATGATTTTCTGTCTAGGGGCATGGGCAATTACCTGGATGCTGGCGCTCCCGACGAATTCTGGATTCTCTCCGTGGTTGGTTGCTGCTCCTTTAGCTGTTTATTCTTCTGCGCGTTTATGTGAAGAACGGTGGATTCCAAAGGCTATTCTCGGCGCAACGTTCGCTGGCACTTTCGCTTCGCCGTTCATGTGGAAGCTGCAACCAGACCTGACCGAGCGATACCGAAGCGGAACGGATTTTCTATTTACTTTCCTTTTCCACTGGCTACTTTTGTTACTCGTTTATGTAGTTGCGGTGCGTTTGCGTGACAAGGAGGTGGAACGGCAGGCGCGACAGCGTGAAGCTCAGGAAGAAGAGCGGCTTCTTATCGCGCGTGAACTACATGACGTACTAGCTCATTCGTTGACCCTCATCAAAGTTCAAGCAAATGCTGGTCTTGTTGCTTCGGGGACATCGGAGGAAGCATTGCGAACTATCCGAACTGAAGCGGACGGAGCGCTCGCGGAGGTGCGTTCAATTGTGTCCTCGCTACGGGCGCCGACAACGCGCGAGCCATCTCGCCAACTATCCGATATTCCCAAGGTCGTGGAAGGTTTTCGCGCTGCAGGCCTTGATATCAGCGCAGATTTACCGAATACCCCGGTGACTCTTCCTGCGCTAACCCAATTGGCTTTGGTCCGGATTATCACGGAGGCACTGACTAATGTGCTTCGCCACCAAGGGACAGGGGCGACAGTTCGCCTGAAACTTTCTGATTCTGCTGCGCTGAGTGTTGAGTCATGGGGTAGACCACAAGGAGAGACATCAGGAGCCGGTGTAGGTTTGGTGGGAATCGCCGAAAGGGCTACAGCATTGGGTGGCTGGGTGCGTACCTCCGGAGACGCTCGGCACTTCCTAGTGGAAGCACAATTTCCGCAGAGGACAACATAATGATTCGAGTACTTCTTGCTGATGACCAGCCGCTGCTGCGCAGTGCGTTGGAAACCATTCTTAATGCCGCAGGGGACATTAAGGTCGTTGCCGCGGTCGGTGATGGGCAAGCAGCCGTCGAGGCTGCAGCTGCGCATTCGCTCGATATTGCGATTCTTGATATTCGGATGCCAGGGATGGATGGAATAGCTGCTGCAAGTGCCCTCTTGGCAAGGAACCCGTCACTTAGGGTGATCATGCTAACGACGTTTAATGAAGAGGAGCTGGTTCGTTCTGCGTTGCTCGCGGGAGTCCATGGTTTTCTTCTCAAAGATTCAGACCCGGAGGTGCTTTTAGGCGCTGTTCGTGCGGTTCATGCAGGAGAAGCCGTCCTAGCAAGCGGAGTGACCGGAACGGTTTTGGAGGGCTATCGCGCAGCGATTGCTGGACGAGCCGAACTATCAGCAGCGCAAAGGCAAGGGCTTGCATTGGTGACTCGACGCGAGTTGGAAGTGCTGCGGCTGATCACTAGTGGCGCGACTAACCGGGAAATTGCCCAAGAACTCGTCCTCGCTGAGACCACCGTAAAGACGCACGTTTCCTCGCTCATGTCGAAGCTGCAAGCTAGGGACCGTGTGGCTTTGGTGTTGCTAGGCCAAAAAGTCCTACTGCAGTAGGAGAACTTCCGGCCAAGGTTGGTTCTGCTGGGGGATACAGGAAAGAAGCTACGGCGACATACTTCTTTCATGTCCTCATCACTTAGCTTGTCACGTGTCACCAAGTCGTTCGGGAACCAGCGAGTCCTCAACGACGTCTCGCTTTCAGTAACTCCTGGACGAGTACATGCTTTGCTTGGGCGAAACGGCGCGGGAAAGTCCACCCTGATGTCGATTTTGTTGGGACTTTCATCTGCAGATTCGGGAACAATCGGTAAGCTGCCCACGGTCGGTGCGTCCTTGAATGGGCCAGCTTTCTACGGCCACCTCAGCGCACGGAATAACCTCCTTGTGCACACAAGATTGCTTGGTCTGCCCGCGGAGGAGGCCGATCGGGCTCTTGCTGTGGTTGGGCTGGTGGACGTCGGTGGCAAGAAAGCCAAGAGTTTTTCCACCGGAATGAAAGCTAGGTTGGCCCTAGGACAAGCGATTCTCGGCGACCCCGAAGTGCTCGTACTTGATGAGCCGCAAAATGGCCTTGACCCGCAAGGAATTAGTGAGCTGCGTGAGCTGCTGCGTGACTGGGCTGCGCGAGGCGGCACGGTTCTAGTTAGTTCTCACCAACTTGGGGAAGTACTTCATCTCGCAGATGACATTTCTGTGCTTGCACAAGGTGAAATCGTTTATTCGGGGCCTCTGCGTGATTTGGCTCCGGAAGGAAACTTGGAAGAAGAGTTCTTCCGCCTCACCGCAGGGGGACGCAATGTTTAGGCGTCAGCTTCATACCGAGCTGTTGCGCGCTCGCGGTACTTCGTTGGTGTGGTTGCCTTTGATAGCCGTGCCTTTGGTCCTTCTGACATATAACCTTTCTCGCCTTGCATCTCCTGCCACCGATGCGACGGGCGTACTCATGTGGCAATCAATGTATGTCACCGGGATGGCGGCTCCACTTGTTGCAATGTTTGCTGCAGCTGCGGAGGCACGGGAGAAGCGTGCTCGGTTTGGCGGGACGCATATGCGTTTGGCGGGGCTTCCGAAGGTGCAAAGGACGCGATTCTTAAATGCCGAAAGGTTGGCCCGCCTCCTCGTTGTCCTCCTCAGCATCGCTGTATTTCATGTAATTAATTTCGGCGGAAGTTGGTTGGCCGTCTATTCGCGCGAGAATAGCTCACGCATTCTCGCTGTCGGTGTGCTGTGCTTTGTCGGCTCGATTGGTATTGCTGGATTGGCAGCAGCAGTAGCACGCCTGACCAACTTGGTAGTGACACTCGTAGTGTTTGTTATCTGGCAACTATTCTTTGCTCTAAATCCCGTCGTGGAAGCCGACAATTGGTGGATGTGCCCGCCAGCATGGCCGGTGCGAGCTGTATTGCCGATTATGGGTATTCACCGAAACTCCGTTCCACTTGAGCCGGGTGCGTCTTTGGCAGCTGAGAAACCATGGAACGCATTAGCTTTGTGCGTTCTTCTTGCTCTGGTGGGAATTGCAGCAGCGCTCTGGGCACCAGATAGCTGGCACCCACGGCTAGTCCGACGCTCGAAAGCGACAGCAAACGAACCTGGGGTGGGGTGGAAGCCCGCTGTGGTTACAAGGGATTGTGCACAACGGCCACGGCCATTTTTAGCGCTTTGCTTTGCGGCTACGGCACCAGCGCTAGTGGCCTGCATGGTTCTTAGCGCAACGCTGCTGGTGTTTACCGCTTTGCTGTACCCGGCCTCTTATGTCCATGGCCTGTTCGTGTTCGGCATTTTGCCCATCGGATCGGGGCTTGCACCCGTGCTGGGATGGGCTGCACTGCGCGATAGTTGGCCGTTGATGTTGCTCGAATATCGAGGGTGCCGAAGCACCTTGATCTACTGGTTAATCAGCGTGGTCGCTGTAATGTCAGCATGCAGCTTGCTTGCTGGGCTCATTGCTGGCGGTGCGCTTGGCGATGAGCTTCGCCGCCTCGTGCTCAGCATCGCAGTGGGCACCATTATCGCTTTGGCAAGCTTGCTATTAAATGCCCGATTCGGGAGCACGTTCACGCTTGCTCTGAGCATCGTGTTTGCGATCATTTCGCTTACGTTGGGCGGAGATGTCCTAGCGAATACTCCATTGTGGACTGTAGCCTTTAGCGCTTGGCCGGAGACGGTCACGAATATCGGCCGAATGACAGTAGCGATACCCGTGATTGTGGTAGCGCTCGCATCCCTTTGTTTCTGCTGGCAGAAGAAGGCTCCCATGGTCGGGAGCTCGGATTCTTAACTCGCGAGTGACTTCGTCCAGGAAGTCCACCAGAACTTCGGCTCAATGCCCAGCTTCGCGTTGATGGCGAGCATGCGCTCGTTGCTCAGCGCGTTGTAGGTGGTGACACGCTTTAAGCGTGGGTAGCGGGCAGCGGCTTCGCCCCAGAGCGCCTGCTTGACCAGCATGCCCCAGCCACGGCCACGGGCGCGGCGGTGGGTGATGGTCAGCTCTTGCTTGGCTACTTCGGGGTGTGAGGGATCGAGGAGCAGCACGGAGAGGGCGGCGATGCCTTCTTCATCGATGAGAACCGCATTGGCCGTGACCGTCTTGGAGCGAGCATGGTGCTTTGCGGCTTCCTGCAGCATTTCTTCGGTCCACTCGCGCTCGATGGGGCCTTCGGCGGTGGGGACGTCGAGGTCAGCAATTGAGAGGATCTCAAGGAAAGAGTCGGTGTGG
>NZ_KV800720.1:86085-106186 GCF_001810285.1 Corynebacterium sp. HMSC071F07 | reverse complement strand
GATCTCAAGGAAAGAGTCGGTGTGGTCCGAGAGGTGCTCGGGCAGGAGGTGGCCCTCGAAGTACTCGGCGCGCAGGCCTGCAGGCAGCTGCGCTGGCTCGGCTTTGGCGAGTTCAAGCTGGCAAGCCTGCTCCACGATGCCGAGTACAAAGCCGTGGCCTGTGAAAGCGGCGGCGCGGGGGTCGTCGTCAAGCCCGCCTATAGCAAAGTCAACATCCAATGTAATGGTGGTGCGGCCGTGCTGTGCCATGAGCTCCGCGGCCGCATCCAAGAGCGCATCGAGAACTTCTTCGCTGTAGTCATCGACGAAGATGGGGGCCAAATAGGCCAGCGTGGTCTCACCCGTCAGCGGCATGTTTACTCGCAGGAACCCGCGCGCACCGAGGTCGGTCTCATCCTCCTGGGCGCGCAGCTGGCCTTCCTGCTCGCAGGCGGCGAGCAGGAAGGAAAGGCGCTGGGAACTTGGACGCAAACTATTGAGCAAGCTGTCCATGGACTCGCAGAAATCATCGTTGCCTGCGAGGTATTTAAGCAATGCGCTGTCCGCCTCGTGGCATACACGCAGCGTCAGGGAAGGGGAATCGTTGTTTTCCAAGTGGGGTGGGGCTATCTGAATGACGTGCATGGCAGCTTCTGCTTTCGGCGAGTGTTTTCCATCTAATTGTGATTTAGATTTCTTGAGCAATAAAAGCCCATTGTAGGAAATTTTCGGTTACCTCTGAGGGCTAAAAGTTGCAGCGCGGGCCATTAAAAACTGGCATGCTTGAAGGCATGACTCAAGGAAAGCTTATTCTTCTTCGACACGGACAATCCCAGTGGAACGAATCCAACCAGTTCACCGGTTGGGTCGACGTGGACCTCACCGCAAAGGGCGAGGCAGAAGCAAAGCGCGGCGGCGAGCTGCTGAAGGAAAAGGGCCTGCTGCCGGAGGTTCTCTACACCTCACTGCTGCGCCGTGCTATCCGCACCGCAAACATTGCGCTTAACGCGGCAGACCGCCACTGGATCCCGGTCGTGCGCGATTGGCGTCTCAACGAGCGCCACTACGGCGCTCTGCAGGGCCTGAACAAGGCAGAGACTAAAGACAAGTACGGCGAAGAGCAGTTCATGGCATGGCGCCGTTCCTACGGCACCCCGCCGCCAGAGCTGGAAGACTCCTCCGAGTACTCCCAGAGCAACGACCCGCGCTACGGGGACCTGGAGCAGGTCCCGCGCACCGAATGCCTGAAGGACGTCGTCGAGCGCCTCGTTCCATACTTTGAGGAGGAGATCCTCCCACGCGCCAAGAAGGGCGAGGTCGTTCTCATCGCCGCACACGGCAACTCCCTGCGTGCGCTGGTCAAGCACCTGGACAACATCTCTGACGAGGACATCGCTGGCCTGAATATTCCTACGGGTATTCCGCTGGTCTACGAGATCGCGGAAGACGGCAGCGTCCAGAACCCAGGCGGCACCTACCTGGATCCGGAAGCTGCTGCTGCCGGCGCCGCAGCTGTTGCGGCGCAGGGCGGCAAGTAAGGGCTAAAGAAGTACTGCGTACAATTCCCCGGGGGTCTATACTCCCTGGGGGTTGTTTTGTTTTAACTGGTAATAGATACGTGGAATTATTTTTAGCTTTTCTAGCCGGCGTGGTGGTTTGCGCCTTCGCTCTACCGGTGATCTCTTGGGTGCGCGGGCGCATCGAGCGTTTCCGCAAATCTAATGATGCTGATTCCAACAGAGTCACTACCGTGAGCCAGGTTTTGCACTTGGCTATCCAAGGCGCGCCGACAGGCATCACGGTTCTCTCGCGCTCGAAGGAGGTCATCCTTTCTAATCCTTCAGCCCATGAGATGTCTTTGGTCCATGATCGCACTGTTAATCCGGATATCTGGAAGGTCGCGGAGGAGGTCTTCGCGGACAAGGAAACGCGCTCGCTTGACCTTTCCATTCCGAAGCGCCGTACCGGTAACCGAGTGACTCAGGTGCTGGCGGTGGTTAAGCCGCTGACGCTTAACGACGACCGCTTCGTCATCGTCTACGGCACCGACGAATCGGAGTCTGTGCGCATGGAAGCCGCTCGCCGCGACTTTGTGGCGAATGTCTCCCACGAGCTTAAGACCCCTGTCGGCGGCATCGCATTGCTGGCGGAGGCTCTGCTCAATGACCCGGCTGACGTTGAAACCGTGGAATACTTCGGTGGCAAACTACAAAAAGAAGCCAACCGCATGGCGGATATGGTCAACGAGCTGATCGCGCTTTCCAAGCTTCAAGGTGCGGAGGCGCTGCCGGAGATGGAGCCGCTAAATCTTGATGAATTGGTGGATGAAGCAATCTCCCGCAATCAGCTGGCAGCCGATTCACATCAGAATGAACTTACCCGCGGCAAGCCGGTGGGAGTGCAGGTCAAGGGCGATAAGGCGCTGCTTATCACCGCTATTTCCAACCTCATCTCCAATGCAATCCATTACTCGCCGGATGAGATGCCGGTGTCGGTGACCCTCAAGATCGTCGGTACCGATATCGTGCTCGTGCGCGTGACTGACCGCGGAATCGGTATCGCCCCGGAGGACCAAAAGCGAGTCTTCGAGCGCTTCTTCCGCGTGGATAAAGCTCGCTCGCGCCAGACCGGTGGCACGGGTCTGGGACTGGCTATCGTTAAGCACGTTGTGGCCAACCACGGTGGCAACATCAAGCTGTGGTCGCGGCCGGGCACGGGCTCGACCTTCACGATCGAGCTACCTATTTACAAAGACGAAACTGCAGCGGATAACGTAGAGAATCAGGATAATGAAGTAGATGGTGCCGTCAGCTCAGCTGCGCCTGGGCTTCCTCGTGCCGTCGCTCGCGTAGCCGCACGTCGAAAGGACAAAGCACAATGACCAACATCCTCATCGTTGAAGATGAAGAGTCGCTGGCCGATCCACTAGCGTTCCTTCTGCGCAAGGAGGGCTTTGACGTCATCCTCGCACCGGATGGTCCGACCGCCCTCGAGGAGTTTGCGAAGAACTCCGTCGACATCGTTCTTCTGGATCTCATGCTGCCGGGAATGTCCGGCACCGATGTGTGCAAGCAGCTGCGTTCGACGTCCTCGGTTCCAGTCATCATGGTCACGGCGCGTGACTCGGAGATTGATAAGGTCGTCGGCCTCGAGCTGGGTGCGGACGATTATGTGACCAAGCCTTATTCTTCCCGTGAGCTGATTGCGCGTATTCGCGCGGTTCTGCGCCGCGGCCAAGACTCTGCTTCTGAGGCTCCGCAGGAGGAGTTCGACGAGCAGATTCTTGAGGGCGGTCGCGTACGCATGGACGTTGAGCGTCACACCGTCACTGTCGACGGCGAGGCAGTCTCGATGCCGCTGAAGGAATTCGACCTGCTGGAGTACCTGCTGCGTAATGCAGGACGCGTTCTTACCCGCGGCCAGCTGATTGATCGTATTTGGGGCGCTGACTATGTGGGCGATACCAAGACCCTAGACGTGCACGTCAAGCGCCTGCGCTCGAAGATCGAGGCGGAGCCTTCCCGCCCGCAGCACCTGGTGACGGTGCGCGGTCTGGGCTACAAGTTCGATCTTTAATAGGCGCCTTAGTAAGCGTTGGCCTTCACGCTGGCCGGGTGCCGCGTGAGGTTAACGCCAGCCTTGGCTGCTTCGGCTCGTGCGGGGCAGGGAGCAGCCAGGATTTCGTAGCATTCCTCGCCCATAAGGGCAATGAGCTCGGTTTTCTGAGAGAGCCACATGGGGTCCGGCGAGGTATGGCAGGACGCATCAGCGGAGCAATACCAATCGAAGTCTTCTCCGCCGTCGCCCCAACCGCGGCGATCGTATTCGCCGATGGTGGTGCGCAGAATTTCCTGGCCGTCTGGGCGCTCTTCATATTCCTCATGGCGGCGCAGCGGCAGCTGCCAGCACACTTCCGGCTTGACCACGGTCAGCTCTTCGCCTTCTGCCATTGCCCACTGATGCAGTGCGCAGCCCGCGCCGGTGGCCCAACCCGCGCGGTTGGCAAAGATGCAGGCGCCATCGACGATAGGCGTTTTAAGTGCTGGCTCTGGTTCCCCGTCGTCCCCGTCGAGCTCGTCCCATACGAGCCAGGGTTCTAGCTCGGTGGGGTCTTCGGCGGAAAGGTATTTATCTACCCCAGCTGGGCGTAGCTGCCAGTACTTGTCTGGCATGCGCTCGACGGCGTCGTAAAGCTGCTCCCGATCCGTTTCATCAGCCATGTACGCGCCATGGACGCAACATCCGACGTCGGGTTGGCTGGCATCGATGCCGTGGCAAGCCGCGGTGCCGAACTGACACGTGTAGTGCGATTCGACCCACGTGAGATCGATTGAAAAGACATGGTGGGGGTCCGCCGGATTGGTGAATTCGAACCATTCCCGTGGGAAATCGGGTGCCTCCTCGCGGCCTGCAAGGATCGAGGAGGCAGCGGGGGAAGAGCTGGGAAAACCGAGATAAACCGTGTGAGAATCTGGGTTATTTTTTGAGCTAGATTTCGGGCGATTCACACCTAACCACGGTAGACCTACTACTCTAGGAGTGTGCGATTAGGTGTATTAGACGTCGGAAGCAACACTGTTCACCTCGTTGCGGTTGACGCCGCTACGGGTGGACGCCCGACTCCGATGAGCGATTGGAAGACTCCGCTGCGTCTTGTGGAGCAGTTGGATAAGGACGGCAACATCCACGAAAAAGGCTTGAAGAAGCTGATTTCGGCGGTTGCTGAAGCAAACGAGCTGGGGCAAAAGTTGGGCTGTCATGAGTTCATTGCTTTTGCTACCTCGGCAGTGCGTTCTGCCCCGAACTCTGAGTACGTGCTTGATCAGGTGGAAAAGCAGACGGGTGTACGTCTGGAGATCCTCTCTGGCGAGGAAGAAGCACGTCTGACGTTCCTGGCCGTGCGCCGCTGGTACGGCTGGGCTGCAGGTCGCATCACCAACTTGGACATCGGCGGTGGCTCGTTGGAGCTTTCCACCGGTACTGATGAGCATCCCGACTTGGCATTTTCTCTGGACCTAGGCGCGGGCCGCTTGACCCACAATTGGTTCGACACCGATCCGCCTGAGAAGGCCAAGGTCAATATGCTCCGCGACTACATTGATGCGGAATTGGTACCAGTGACCGATCAGATGCGTGCAATGGGTACCGCGGGGCTTGCTGTGGGTACCTCAAAAACCTTCCGTACGCTGGCGCGACTTACCGGTGCCGCACCGTCTTCTGCGGGCCCTTATGTAAAGCGTACGCTGACCGCACCGGGCCTTCGTCAGCTCATCTCATTCATCTCCCGCATGACCGCAGCAGACAGAGCAGACCTCGAAGGGGTAAGTTCTAACCGATCGCATCAAATCGTCGCTGGCGCATTGGTGGCTGAGGCAAGCATGCGTGCCTTGGGTATCGAGAAGCTGGAGATCTGCCCTTGGGCACTCCGCGAAGGCGTAATTCTGCGACGAACCGATAAGGGACTGGAATAGGAAATAAACGTGGCTGACGAAAAACAGTTGACAGTAGCGGAGCTCCTCGCCCGTAACTCGAAGGAGCGCGCTGGTGCTGATTCTGAGGGCGGTTCACGCCGTCGCCGCCGCCGTAGTTTGGAAGACGGTGGCGTCTCGGTTGCCGAGCTCACCGGCAACCTGGAAAAAGTAAAGGCAACTCCGGCCGAGTCGAAGCACTCGAATGTCTCCATCGACGAAACCGCTCCAGTCATCCCTGCCCCAAAGCAGGAGCAGGATGAAAAGCAGGCCGCGGACAAGGCTTCCCAGCCTTCTACCGATGACACCCGCGTTATCAAGCGCGTAACGGACAAGCCTGAGGCAAAGCAGGACGCTGAAGATGCTAAGCCTGCGCAGGCTGATTCCAAGGACGACAGCAAGGCTCCTAAGGCTGCTGCGGCAACCACTGCGGCTGCTGGTACCACTGCGGCGGGCGCTGGCGCGGAAATGGGCAACAGCGTTCCGGTAAAGGCGCAGGAGAAGGACTTGCTTGAGACTGAGTCTGATGCGGATTACGAGGAAGATGATGAGAAGCTCAATCCGTTCTCTGTTTTGCTGCTTGCTCTCGTAGGAATCGTGCTCGGCGCAATCGTCTTCAAGGGCTTCGAGATTCTCTGGGATAGCTTCTCCCGCTCCATCGTTGCCATCTTGGCCGTTGCTGTAACCGCTCTCATGGTTGCTCTGGTGCACGTGCTGCGTACCAATCGTGATGGCGCCTCGATGGCGCTGGCTGCCTTCGTTGGTCTCGTACTGACCTTCGGCCCGCTGCTCATCGTTATGTAGGCGAAAATTCATCGCACCTTATAAAGCGCACCGCTTAGCTCTTAAAGCAGGCGGTGCGCTTTTGTATATCGACAGCGAGGAGACTAAGCCCAAGGTGTAAAGGAGCGGGTAACAAGGTGGCCTGGCCGCAGGCTTTCTGGCACTGTGGTTGGCATGGCAAAAATTGCAGTACTTGGTGGAGGACAAATCGGTGAGGCCCTCGTTTCGGGCCTCGTGAACGCTGGCTATGACGGTGCGGACATCGTCGTGACTAACCGCAGCGAGGATCGTCGCGCGCATATGGAAAAGACCTACGGCGTTAAGACCTTGAGCGATAACAGGGCGGCTGTGAAGGATGCAGACTTCGTCTTTGGCTGCGTGAAGCCTTATGCCATTGAAGAGGTCTTCGCAGAAGCAGAGATTCCTACAAGCGCTGTCGCAGTGTCCCTGGCTGCTGGCATCCAGTTAGAAAAGCTGGAGGCCGCTGCCGGTGACGGAGTGCCGGTTGTGCGCGTTATGCCGAATACGCCGATGTTGGTGGGCAAGGGCATGAGCACGGCTACCGCGGGCACCCACGTCAGTGAGGAGCAATTCGACGGCGTTGTGGAGCTTCTGGGTGCCGTCGGTGAAGTAGCAGTCGTTGCTGAAAAGGACATCGATGCAGCCGCAGCGTTGGCGGGTTCCGCGCCGGCTTATTTCTTCCTTGTTGTTGAGGCGCTTGTCGACGCCGGCGTGCAGCTGGGTCTTACCCGTGACGTTGCGACGAAGCTGGCCACCCAGACGGCTTCTGGTGCCGGTGCCATGCTCGTCGAGTCCGGCCGTGAGCCGCTCGCGTTGCGTGCTGGCGTTACCTCCCCAGGCGGCACGACTGCGGCAGCAGTGCGCGAGTTGGAGGAGTCCGGCTTGCGTGGCGCGTTCTACCGCGCGGCAGAAGCATGCGCACAGCGTGCCAAGGAGCTTGGCTAAAGGCTTCCTAGCAGCACGGGTGTCCCCAATGTGGACCAAAAATCAGAGCGGCCGATCCTCGTGTGACACCAGTTGCGCGGGGAGTTTGGCGAGAGCTGGGGGACACCTGGGAAAAAATTTGGCTCTTGGGTCGCATTAGTCACAGGTTTCACGATAGGCTGGTACGAGCACGTGCGTGAAAGAAATGTGGGAGGGGAAGCCTACAGCGCGTCACGGGCTGAAGGGTTAGATAAACTATGGCTAATGAAGATAAGGGAACCTTTTTGACCATCGCCGAGGTCGCAGAAATCATGCGAGTCTCCAAGATGACTGTCTACCGTTTGGTTCACGCAGGCGAAATGCCGGCAGTTCGCGTTGGACGCTCTTTCCGCGTTCACGAGTCTGCGGTTAACGAGTACCTCGAGGCTTCCGTTTACGGAGCTTAAAATACTCGCGCCTTCGACAGTGTCCACCTCTGCTGACCAGCTTGGTCTGCGGTGGTGGGCACTGTCTTTTTTGGTACGTAGGCCCCGACTGGGTAAGATAGTCACCATTCGTGCCAGCGGTCCTGCGTCTTCCACGCCTTGTTCGCAAAGCGTGGGGTTGCTGAGAAGTGCACCTTAGCGGCCATTTCCAGGCTGTGGCTGGCAGGTTTAGTACGTACTGATCTCGAAAGTGAGGAAACCTACTATGGGTTCTGTCATCAAGAAGCGCCGTAAGCGCATGTCCAAGAAGAAGCCCCGCAAGATGCTGCGCCGCGCCCGCGTTCAGCGTCGTAAGCTTGGCAAGTAAACATTTAGGCCTCGGTTTCCCGAAAGGGAGCCGGGGCCTTTTTGTCGCAAAGGCGCTACTTTCTTATCCAGCGCCAGCCGCCATAAGAGAAGGCTGCGGTGGCCAGGGCAGGAAGGCCGTAGGCGCGCACGGCTTTGCGCACAGACCGGTAGTCGCGGATGAGCCAGCCGTTGTCTTCGGCGACGTCGCGTAGCTTGGAGTCGGGGTTAATCGCTACGGCGGTGCCAACCATCGACAACATTGGTACGTCGTTGACGGAGTCCGAGTAGGCGGTGCAGCGCTCTAGGTCGAGGCCTTCAATGGTGGCCAGTGCCGCGACGGCATGGGTCTTGCCAGGGCCGTGCAGGATATCACCCAGCAGGCGGCCGGTGAACTTGCCGTCTTTTACCTCAGGCACGGTGCCGAGCGCACCAGTGAAGCCAAAACGCTTTGCCAGCACCTGGGCCAGCTGTACCGGGGTCGCGGTTACTAGCCAGACCTGCTGGCCCGCGGCCACGTGCAGCTGCGCCAGCTGATTGGTTCCCGGATATGCACGGCGGGCCAGGGAAGCATCGACGATTTCCTCGCACAGTGCCACCATGTCTTCTACCGAGCGGCCTTTGACAAAGTCCAAGGCCTGCACGCGGCCAGCGGCGACATCGTCGGCATTTTCACTGCCCGAGACGCGGTACTTCAACTGCTTCCACGCAATGGGCAGGATTTCCCGGAGCTTGAAGTAGCGCTTGCGGTAGAGCCCAAAGGCGAAAGCAACCAGGGAAGAGCCCTGAATCAGCGTGTTGTCCACGTCGAAGAAGGCCGCGGCCCCGGCGTCTTGTGGGACATCCGGATCCGGCTGGGTGATCTTCTTCGCGCCGGCGGACTCAAAAGAACCCTGCACGGAATCCACGCCCGAGTGATAGGACTCTAGGTCGAGGCCGAAAATGCTATCCACCGCAGCGCGTGCAGCAGCCTCACCAGCGGTCTTTTGTGCGTCGTCGTCAAGCGGCGCTAATGCTTGGTTCTCAAGAAAATTGCGTAGATTTCCCCGGCTGGCGGTCCAATTCGCGAGGAAGTCGCGGGGAGAATCGGGCATTCCGGGGGGGGGGGGGGGCGCAGAGGACACGGGTACGCATGCAGCTTTCGACGGGGAGGCGGACTATCGTGTCCATAGTAAACCTTTCGACCAATGGCGTCTTTTTATAAAGCGCCAAAGTCAGGAGCAAATAGGGATATGTCGCGCCGTGTCGTAGAGTTGATGGTTCGTACTACCTGCGGTTCTTGCGCTAGGGTACGGGAGCAAATTGCCCCAGTAGTAGAAGCCGCCGGAGCGGATTTTTATATCCGCAACGTTGATGAAGACCAAGAATTGGCAATGGAATACGGCGACCGTGTGCCCGTTGTAGTCATTGACGGAGAAGAGTTCTCCTGCTGGGAAGTAGACAACGAAGAGCTCGCAGCCGAGCTTGCGGCTAGCCCTAATTAGTCCTAATTAGCCCCTAATTAGCACAGCCTTAGTTCGGCAAAAGCCGGATAAACTATTAGGCTTTTGGTTGATTTATGTCAATCAAAGGGTTGATCTGAAAGTGGAGGATTGTGCATGAGTGTGCTCGTCGTGGGCATGTCCCACCAGTCGGCACCAGTAGCGCTGCTGGAGAAACTAAGCATGGATGACGCGGTGCAAAACACCGCTTGCGGGGAGCTGGTTTCTGCACAATCTCTTTCCGAGGCCATGATCATCTCCACGTGTAACCGAATGGAGGTCTACACGGTCACCAATTCCTTCCACACCGGTGTCCAGGACGTGGTGCACGTGCTGGCTGAGGTTTCCGGGGTTCCGGAGGAGGACCTGCGCCGCTACCTGTACGTGCGCTACGCCGATGCCGCGGCCGAGCACCTGATGACGGTGACCTCCGGTCTTGATTCCATGGTCATGGGCGAGCAACAAATCATCGGCCAGGTGCGTGCGGCTTATCAATCGGCCTCGGACCAGGGCACGGTCGGCGCACGACTGCACGCTTTGGCGCAGTCCGCACTGCACACCGGTAAGCGCGTGCACACTGAGACCAACATCGACGAGGCCGGTTCCTCGATGGTTTCCTTTGCCTTTGACCAGGCGCTACAGCGCATGGGGCAGGAGAACCTGCAGGGCCAGCGCGTGCTTATCCTGGGCGCGGGCGCCATGGCTTCTTTGGCCGCCACCCACGCGGGACGATTAGGCGCCCAGCTGGTCATCGCTAACCGCACCCGCGAGCGCGCCGAGCGCCTTGCCTCCCATGCGCATGAGGCGGGCGTGCGCGCTGAGGGCATTGACTTTGGCGAGCGTGCCCCGGCTTTAGGACAGGTAGACATGGCGATTTCTGCCACCGGCGCGCAGAACTTCACCATTACTGAAAGCGACGTCGCCAAGCACGGCGCACAAGGCAAGGCCCTGATGCTCGTCGACCTTTCCCTGCCGCGTGACATCGATGATGCCGCGGCGGACATCGATAACGTTGATCTGGTTAACATCGAGCGCCTGAGCCGCTCGCTCAACGCCGCTGACACCGACATCGCTGCAGGAACGAGCCCGCACGCGCAGGCTCGCCGCATCGTCAACGAGGAGCTTGAATCCTATGCTTCCGCACAGCGCGTGCGCGACGTCGTTCCCGCAGTATCCGCTTTGCGACGCCGCGCTGCCGACCTCGTCGAATGCGAAGTCGCCCGCCTGAACCAAAAGCACCCGGAACTGGATGAAAAGCAGATGGATGATGTCTCCCGTGCCCTCAAACGCGTGGTGGACAAGCTACTGCACGAGCCGACGGTGCGAGCTAAGCAGTTGGCTGCTAACTCCGGATCGGTCAGCCATGAAAGGGCGCTGCAGGAGCTGTTCGGTCTGCAGTTAGAAGGCAGCGGCGTCTCCGTAGACGTCGAGGATCTGCCAGCCTTGAGCGAAGTCAAAAAGAGCCAAGAACAAAGCACTAATTAGAGGAAACTTTTAAAAATATGTTCAAGATCGGTACCCGCGGTTCCAAGCTCGCTACGACGCAGTCCGGCCACGTGCGCGATTGGCTGGCGGCCAAGGGCTTTGCGTCTGAGCTCCACATCGTCACCACTCACGGTGACGTCAACATGGCGCCGGTCGAGCGCATCGGTGTGGGCGTATTTACCCAGGCGCTGCGCGAGGCGCTGTATGCCGGCGAATGCGATATCGCGGTGCACTCCTTCAAGGATCTGCCCACGGCAGCGGACGAACGCTTCCTCCTCGTCGTCCCGGAACGGCAAGACGTGCGCGAGGCGCTCGTGGCGCGCGATGGACTTACCTTGGCGCAGCTGCCGGAGGGCGCGCGCGTGGGTACCTCGGCGCCGCGGCGCATCAGCCAGCTCAAGGCGGTGCGCCCGGACCTGGACATCCAGCCGTTGCGCGGCAACATCGATACCCGCATGGGCAAGGTAACCTCCGGCGAGCTTGATGCCGTGGTGCTGGCCTATGCCGGGTTGGTGCGCGCCGATTATCAGGACCGTGCCACCGAGGTTTTCTCGCCTGCAGACTTCATGCCGGCCCCGGCGCAGGGCGCGCTGGCCATCGAGGCTGTCAAGGATTCTGCGGCTGCCTGTGCCATCGAAACCCTCATTGATGAGGAAGCAACTGCGGCCGCACTGGGCGAGCGCACCGTGCTCTCCCGCTTAGAGGCCGGCTGCACCGCTCCGGTAGCAGCTACCTCCGAGGTGGACGGCGATAAGCTCACCGTTCGTGGCGGCGTATTCGCGCTTGACGGCTCTCGCCAACTTCTGGCCACCGCTTCCGGTTCCCTGAACGATGCTGCGGCACTGGGCAGCGCTGTATCTGAGGAGCTTTTCTCCCGTGGCGCAGCCGAGCTGCTGGGTAACTAATTTTTTGTTTAGGCCTTGATAATTTAAGGTGTATCTAGCACACAATCATTGGCCTCCAATGATTCGGCCCCCCTTAATTTGATCCCAGGACTTCTGGCCTGGGATTTTGGCCGTTAATACGCTGTGAAGAACACCGCCCGCTGGTCGCAGGGTTTTCGCCGCGCACGATCATGTCCGTGCGTGGTGCCTGAGGCCCAAACGTAGAAAAGAACCTTATGAGCAACGCTGTGCCGGACACTCAGTCTGAACTGGGAAAAGTCGTTTTTGTAGGCGCCGGCCCAGGCAATCCTGACCTGTTGACCGTCCGCGCCCGCGAGGTTCTCGAGGCGAACGCAATCGCAATCGTCGATGAAGAGGTTTCCTCCGGAATCCGCGACGTCGTCGCGCGCGCAGTTCCCGTACCGCAGGAGCTTCTCGACGCCGCGGAAGAAGAGTACGCGCGCATCTGTGCGGAGGCCAAGGAGGCTGGCGCGCGCCGCAAGCCGCCGCGTCCTGCTCCGCCAACGGCAGCGGTATTTTATGCGCCGCAATCTGAAGACATCGTGGCGCAACTGCGCGAAGGCTTGGTAGAAGCCGATGGACTTGACGTCATCCGCCTAGTCAGCGGTAATCCGCTCAATCGCGAGTCCATCAAGGAAGAAATCTCGGCCGTGGCCGCCGAAGGCCTGGAGTTCCAGGTAGTACCCGGCATGTCCCTGCCTTCTACCGTTCCTTCCTTCGCTGGTCTGGCTTTGGGCGCTACTTATACCGAGGCGGATATTACTGAAGGCGCTGATTGGGATGCGCTGGCAAGCGCTACCCAGCCGCTGGTACTGCAGGCAACCGCCGCCGACCTTTCGGTGATCTCCCGGGAGCTCATCGAGCGCGGCATGTCTGCGGACATTGAGGCTTACGTGACTGTTCACGGCACCACCCGTCTGCAGCGCACGCATGAGACCACCTTGGGAACTTTGGGCAAGCTCGACGCCGAGTTGCCCGGCGACCTCGTGGTGACCTTGGGGCGCAGCTTTGACGATCGTTCCAAGTACTCCTGGTGGGAGAATCGTCCGCTCTATGGCTGGCGGGTGCTGGTGCCACGCACCAAGGAGCAGGCAGCTGCCATGTCCGCGCGCTTGGCCGGCTATGGCGCCATCCCGCAGTCTGTGCCGACTATCTCGGTGGAGCCGCCTCGCAACCCGGCGCAGATGGATCGCGCTATCAAGGGCATCGTGGAAGGCCGCTACAAATGGATCGTGTTTACCTCCGTGAATGCGGTTTCTGCAGTGTGGAACAAGATTGCGGAGCTGGGCCTGGATGCCCGCGACTTCGCCGGCGTTCACTTGGCCGCCGTTGGCACCAAGACCGCCGATGCCATCCGCGCCAAGGGCATGGTCCCGGAGCTGCTGCCGAATAAGCGCAAGCAAAACGCTGAGGGCTTGGTCGAGGTCTTCCCGAACTATGTCGAAGACATCGACGCTGTGGGCCGTGTGCTTTTGCCGCGGGCGGACATTGCGGGCGATGCCCTGGTTACCGGCCTGGAGGAGCTGGGCTGGGACGTTGATGACGTCGTGGCTTATCGCACCGTGCGCGCCGCCCCTCCTTCGGCGGAGATCCGCGACATGATCAAGTCCGGCGGCTTCGACGCCGTGGCCTTTACCTCGGGCTCTACCGTGCGCAACCTAGTCGGCATCGCCGGCAAGCCGCACGCGCGCACCATCATCGCCTGCATCGGCCCTTCCACGAAGGCCGCCGCCGAAGAGCTGGGCCTGCGCGTCGACGTGGTCCCGGAGGTTGCTGAGGTGCCAGCGCTTATCGACGCCCTGGCTGAACACGTTGCCGCCCTGCGCGCTGCGGGCAACCTGCCGGCACCGCGGAAGAAGCGCCGCTCGCGTAAGAAGGCGACCAAGTCTGCTTAAGTCTGCCGCATCCGTCTGGCAGCGGGGCAAGGTTAGTCTGCAACTAAAGTATGAGTAGACTGGCGAGGCAAAGAAAAAGACCTCTAGGGAGAAATATTCATGAGCCTTGTTCGCCGTCCCCGCCGCCTGCGCCAGTCTGCTGCTTTCCGCGAATTGGTCGCGGAGACTTCCGTGCAACCTGCGGATCTGATCCTGCCGATGTTCATCATGGACGGCATCGATAAGCCGCAGGAAATTACTTCCATGCCGGGCGTCTATCAGCACACGCTCGATTCCCTCAAGCGCGCTGCCCATGAAGCACTCGATGCGGGCGTTAAGTGCGTTGACCTCTTTGGCGTTCCGCGGGAGGAAGACAAGGATGCCACCGGCTCCGTTGCCTGGGATCCGGAGGGCATCTTGAACCGCGGTATTGCGGAGCTGCGCCAGGAGTTCGGCGATGACCTTATCGTTATGGCAGATACTTGCCTGGATGAGTTCACTTCGCACGGCCACTGCGGCATGCTCGATGAATCCGGACGCGTACTTAACGATAAGACCGTCAGCCTGTACCAAGACATGGCTCGCTCGCAGGCTCGCGCGGGTGTTCACATGGTTAGCCCTTCCGGCATGATGGATGGCCAGATTGCCGCCATCCGTGAGGCGCTTGACGAAGCCGGCCATGAAGACGTCGCCATCATGGCTTATTCCGCAAAATACGCGTCTGCCTTCTTTGGCCCGTTCCGCGATGCCGTGGGCTCCTCCCTAGAAGGAGATCGCCGCACCTACCAGCAGGATCCGCGCAACTTCCGCGAGTCCCTTTTGGAGATCGACTTGGACATTGAGGAAGGTGCTGACTTCGTCATGGTCAAGCCGGGCCTGCCATACCTCGATGTGCTGGCCGCTGCGGCTGAGCGCTCTAGCGTGCCGGTTGCGGTTTACCAGGTTTCTGGTGAGTACGCGATGATTAAGGCCGCTGCGCAAAATGGCTGGATTGATGGAGAGGCCGTTATGCTGGAGTCCTTGACCGCATTCAAGCGCGCCGGTGCGGATCAGATCCTTACTTACTTCGCCACCGACGCCGCTCGTTTGCTGAAGTAGCCGCTTCTTTCTTTCCGCGGCCACTGGCCAATTTTTCGCGAATATACAGTACATAAGGAATTTTGTGACACTTCCGGCTTCCCCTCAGCCCCCTCAGAATCAGCAGCCTCCACAGCCGCAGCAGGCTCCGAAGGAGCGAACGGAGACTCAAAACCCGCAGCATGCGCCGCAGCACCGTGGGGCGCCGCAGACAGGTAATGCCAAGCCGCCGCAGGCTCCGAAGGAGCGCACGGAGGCCGTAAACCTCATGCTGAAGCTGTGGGCGGGCACGCTGGCTTTGGAGGTCATTCACCAGATTTTGAACCTGGTGATGACGTTGCTGAATCGCTCGGTGCTTTTTGCCCAGGCACGCCAGACGGCGGAGGAAGCCGCGCAGGACTCTGGTCAGAAGGTCTCTGATTCCTTGATTGAGGTAATCGGCTATGGCTCGGTGGCATTTTCCTCCGTGCTCTCGCTGGTTATCATCGTCGTTCTCGCAGTGATGCTGCACTTACTCAATAAGGGCGGCAAAGCCGCGGCAACCGGACGCCGCCTGTGGTTCGCGTTCTCCCTCTTCTTTGCCTTCCGCACGCTCCTCGTCTTCCTCGCCACGCCCGCGGGCAATGAGGCGCCGGACTGGCTGATTGCCGGCGATGGCATCAACCAAATCCTGGTTGGTGTCGGAGCAGTAATGGGCCTTATCTTCTCGCTTAAGGAAGAGACGCTGGATTACACCGGCGAGCTGGAGCAGATGCGCAAGCTGGAGCAAGAGCTGGCGCAGGAACGCCGCGAGAAGGAACGCGAGCGCCGCGAACAGGAGCGCAAAGAGCTGATGGAAAAGCAGCAACAGCAAAAGCAGGATGCGAAGGCTGGCAAGGATGAGCAGGAGCCGCGCCGATGACAAGCATGTTCCCTGGCCAGGGAAGTGGCCAGCCTAAGGGCGACCCATCGCGCCCAGGTCCGGTGGACTACAACCGCGCTGGCCGCAAGCAGGCTGGAAGCAAGCAGTCCGAAGTAGACACCGCGGGTGCCGGCGGCGCGCCGAAGTCGCTGCGCTTTGCCTACTGGGTGCTCGTGATTGCGGCGATCATCATGCTGGTTTCCGGCATGATTGGCATGTTCGGTGACTCTGGCGCGGAAGAAGTCGCTGCCTCAAAGCAGGTTGCTGATTATTTGTCCCGCAACCGCAACTTCGTGGCTATTTCTAACATCGTGTGTGCGCTCGTGATGGCGCTGTGCGCGCCGCAACTGCCGCATGGCTCCAAGTGGTCGCGTCGGATCATCACCATCGCGATTGCCTTTAGCTTGTTTGTCAACATTGCCGCCATGGCCTTGGGCGTGGGCGGGCTCGGCCTAGTGGCCATCCCGGTTGTGCTGGCCGTGGCGTTGTTGTTGCTCTATCGCCCGGATTCGAACCAGTTTATGCGCGAGCGTAATCCGCGCTTCTAGCTCGCGGGCCTGTCCAAGGCAGAGCTAACTAGATTTAAATCCAACTTTTGATTCATAATGAAGACCATGTCACGAACTAGAAACGCCCCTCTCATCGATGCCGCCGCTGGCCGCACGCCGTCCCGTCCGCCCGTGTGGTTCATGCGTCAAGCAGGGCGTTCCCTGCCGGAATACCGCAAGGTTCGGGAGGGCATCGACATGCTCGACTCGTGCTTCATGCCGGAGCTGCTCGCTGAGATCACCCTGCAGCCGGTGCGCCGCCACGACGTTGATGCCGCGATTTTGTTCAGCGATATCGTCGTGCCGCTCAAGGCCGCTGGCGTCGGCGTGGACATCGTGCCTGGCCGCGGGCCAGTGATGGAACAGCCAGTGCGCACCAAAGAGGACGTCGCCAAGCTGCCCATCCTGGACACTGATGTTCCGCAGGTTCGCGATGGCATCGCCATCATCTTGGATGAGCTGACCGAGACCCAGGCGCTTATCGGTTTCGTCGGCGCCCCATTTACCTTGGCCAGCTACCTGGTGGAGGGTGGTCCTTCCAAGAACCACGAGAAGACAAAGGCCCTTATGCATGCGGAGCCGCAGACCTGGCACGCACTGATGGAGCGCCTGACGCCGACCATCATCAACTTCCTGCAACTGCAGATGGAAGCGGGCATCGATGCGATGCAGCTTTTTGATTCCTGGGCGGGCTACCTCAATGAGCGCGACTACCGCGAGTTCGTGCTTCCTTATTCCACGGAGATTTTGAAGGCCGCGGAAGGCCGCATCCCGCGCATCCACTTCGGCGTGGGAACGGGCGAGCTGCTCGGCGCGATGTCGGAGGCTGGCAGTGAGGTCATGGGCGTGGATTACCGCGTGCCCATGGATGCCGCTGCAGGCCGTGTTAACGCCAGCGTGTTGCAGGGCAACCTGGATCCGGCGCTGCTTTTTGCTGGCGACGACGCCATTCGCAGCGCGGTGCGCACCATCAAGGGCGAGGTCGCGGCAGCCCAAGCAGCCGGCGACATCGATACGCATATCTGGAATCTTGGCCACGGAGTTTTGCCAACCACAGGGGCGGAGGCTGTTACCCGCGCCGTCTCTATCATTCACGAGGAGGGCTAATGAAGATCGCGATTATTGGTGCTGGCTTGGCAGGCCTTACAGCAGCGTGGGAGATTGCTTCCCATGACTCTGGGCACAAGGTGGACGTGTATGAGGCTGAGGGCCGCATCGGCGGCAAGCTTTACACGGTTCCGTTTAATGACGGCCCAACAGACATGGGCGCTGAGGCTTTCTTAGCCCGCAACGAAGAGATAGTGGAATTTTTCACCAAGCTGGGCTTGGCGGATTCCTTTGTTTCTCCTTCGGGTCTATCCCCGCTGGTCTACGTCGATTCCAAGCTGCAGTCCCTGCCTTCCGGCGGCATGATGGGCATCCCGTCCTCGTCTGAGTCCATCGCTCCGCTGGTCTCTGCGGAGACCGCGCGCCGTATCGACAACGAAGAGCCTTTCGAGTGGAAAATCGGTGGCGATGTTTCGGTGGGCAAGCTGGTCCGTCAGCAGTTTGGTGACGACGTGGTGGACCACGTGGTCTCCGCCCTTCTGGGTGGCGTCTATTCCTGCACTGCGGATGACTTGGGCCTGCGCGCCACGATCCCGGCGCTGGCCGCTAGCTTGGATAAGCTCGCAGCTGATGGCCCGGTCAAGCTTTCCGACGCCGTCCGCGCAATGGAGCAGGCACGCCCACGCACCCCGGGCAAGGGGGCGCCTTTCCAGACTTTCCGCGGCGGCTACGCTGAGGTTTACGAGGCGCTCGCGGAAAAGTCCGGCGCCGATATTCACCTCGATTCCTTTATCTCCGGCGTGACCCGTGAGTCCGAGGGCTTCCGCGTCAAGGGCGCACCGAACGAGGCCGGCCTTTATGACCGCGTGCTTTTTGCCACCCCGGCGCCCACTACCGCGCGTCTTCTGCCGGCTCTTTCTCCTGCGGCTTCTGCCGCGCTGAAGAAGGTCAAACTGGCCGGTTCTGTGGTCGTCGGCTTCAAGTTCGATTCCGATACCGATCCGAACGGCAACCGCCTGCCGGATAACACCGGCATTTTGGTGGGCACGGATCAAGAGGACGTACACGCTAAAGCGTTTACGCTGTCGTCGCGCAAGTGGCCGCACCTGGCTGAACGCGGCGGCGCGCTGGTGCGTGCTTCCTTCGGCCGTTTCGGCGACGACGCCCTCGTCCGCGCGGAGGAAGACGATCTGGTTGATTACGCCTTGGACGATCTTCAGCACATCACCGGCTTCGATGGCCGCGCCGCCGGCGTTTCCGAGATCTTCACCCAACGCTGGTTCGGCGGCATCCCGCGCTACGACGAGACCCACCTGGACACAGTCGCTGCAGCGCACGCCGCGCTTGCCGACGTCCCCGGCATCGAGGCCACCGGCGCCTGGTCCGGCGGTGTGGGCGTGCCAGCCGTTGTGGCAGATGCACGCGGTGCCGTTGAGCGGCTGCTCGCGTAGTAGAGCAGCCAAGCTCTCACACGCACACAATCGGTACGATGCGGCGGCATGACTCACGTACTTATGGTTCTAAGTGGTGCCCGTGTCTGGACTCTTAAAGACGGCACGGAGCACCCCCACCGGCTTCTGGGCAGAGGAGTTCATCGCTCCTTATGACATCTTTACTGAGGCCGGATATGACACCCCCGTGGCGCCCCCGCGCGGGGTAAAGCCAGTAGTTGATGAAATCTCTTTGAGCATCTCCGGCGGAACCGATCCGCTTTCGGCCAAGAAGCTGAAGTCTCGCCTTGCGGAGCTCTCCGATGTCCTGGAGAACCCGGCTGACCTCCATGACCAGAACGAGGAAGATTATGACCTCGTGTTCTATCCCGGCGGCCATGGCCCGATGGAGGATGAGCTGGTGGCGCGAGGCTTGGACTACGACAAGGGCCTGCTGCCATTTCCCTCGCACGTCGTGGTAGATGGCAATCTCTACACCGGTCAGAACCCGCAATCTTCCAAGAAGCTTGCGAAGACCTTGGTCGACGCGCTCGCGGATTAGGCCATCGTTCCCGCGAATTAGGCCAGTGCCGGTAGGGCGCAGAGGACAACTGTCACTAGCAGGATGAAGGCCATGAATGCCTTCGCCTGCCAAGTGGCGAAGTTGAAGGTAACGCCCACGCCGAAGCGCTTGTCCACGAGGACTGCTGGGTCGTCGGGGTTGTAGTAGAACATTCCCCACTTGTAGTGCTCGTCGTTATCTGGCGATTCCTTGCCCTCGTCAGGGAAGCTGACACCACGCAGGGCGTCGTCAAGCTGGCTCGCCCGGAGAGCGATGAGGACCAAGAGCGCGATGACTCCGAGGATGCTGCAGAGGAGCAGGCCGTAGAATCCTACGGGCAGCCAGTCACTGAATTCGGGGAGTGGACCGGCGATTTGGTCAATAGTGAGGGGGACGCACATAGCCAGCAACAGCAGGCCGATGCCTTCGTTAGAAGCTGCCAGGATTGCATCGTTGCGCAGCTGACCTTTGATGGAGCGGTCGTTGCGGGAGTGCGACGGGAAGGCGGCCATTGCCCAGAAAATTACGGCAAAGAGTGCGATTAATCCGAGGGATACAAAAGTTCCTATAAAGACGCTCGGGACGGACTTGTCGCTCCAGGCGTCGGGCTGCAAGCCGGCACCCCAGTGCGTTGGGATGGTTTCTGGGATGTTGTCCCAGCGCATCGCAACAACGATTGCGCCGACAGCGGTGACGAGTAAGGAGCCGAGCACGCTAATCCATGGAAAGCGCACAGTGGTCTTGAGACCTGCGAGTTGCGATTCCGTAAAGCTGGTGCGAGTGATGCGTGCGGAAATCGCTGTTTCTACCTCGTCGTACCACTTGCCAGCGGCCTTTGCATCGATG
>NZ_KV800720.1:76796-85985 GCF_001810285.1 Corynebacterium sp. HMSC071F07 | reverse complement strand
GCCGACTACCACGATGAGCGAGGAGAAAGCGGCGACGATAGGCCACTTCCATGCGGCAAGGGTGAGCAGAGTAGTGAGGATGCCGCAGATCCAGACCTTGGTGCGGTAGGAACGCAGTGCGGCTTGAACTTGTGGGTCTTGGCGCTTGTCCTGCGGCACGCTCACACCAAGCGGCAGGGAAGCGATGGCGGGGATGGTGGCGATGGTCCAAGTGACGGCGAGGGTCATGGCCGCCATGAGGAGGGCGAAAATCATGGCAAATCCTTCAAAATTGCGTCGAGGTGGGAACGGATTTCGGAATCGTTGAAGCCCTGTGCGCGGGCTAGCAAGGCTGCGCGCTGAAGGCCCTCAACGAGTTGTTGGTTTTGTGCGTCGGTGCGGGCTCCAGGGCGAACCACCGTGCCGGAGCGCCCAGCGGTTTCGGCTAGGCCTTCGGCGACGAGCTTGTCATAAGCCTTCTTGACGGTGGCGGGATTAATGCCGAAGTCTGCGGCGACGCGTCGTACTGGATCGAGCTTGTCGCCGTCTCGTAGTTCGCCATGTGCGATGGCAGAAACGATGGCGTCGTGAAGCTGCGTAAAAAGCGGGACACCTGATTCTGGATTGAGGGTGAGGAACATGCCGACCCCCTTTCTGTGTTGGTTCAACTAATACAACGTTGTATTAGTGACTATAGCACAGATTGTGTTACTTGTAGCGATACAAAGCGATTAGAGTTCTACAGTGCGGTTAATCGAAAGACGCGAACAAAAATCTTCGTCGTGGCTCACTAAGATGAATGCACCTCGATAGGCAGAGAGCACATCTACCAGCCAGTCAACAGTGGGGATGTCGAGGTTATTCGTAGGTTCGTCTAGAAGGAGGAATTTAGGTGCTGGAGAAGAAAGCAAGACTCTCGCACATTCGGCACGAAAGCGCTCGCCTCCTGAAAGCTGCCCGAGCGGGGCATGAACGCTATCGTTTTGGAACAACAACTTAGCTAGCTGATTGCGGAGGAACTGCGGATCTTCGTTTGGATTGGCTGCGGTTACCAATTCCCACATACTCAAGTGTTCTGGAAGCGTGATGCGCTGACGCAAGTAGCCACAGGCTAGTGCGTAGTCGACGTCGCCGTTTGCCACGCGGTTGAGGAACGTTGTCTTTCCGGAACCGTTGGGACCTGCGAGTCGGACGCGCTCAGGGCCTACGATGCTGAGTAGCTCACTGCGGAGAACTTGGGTTGCGTTAGGCAGTTGAGTGTTCGGAAGCTCGATATGGACGGCAGAATCGTCGCGTAGCCGCAGCTGAGCTTTGTTGTACTCCTGCTGTGCGCTTGCCACTGATTGGGCTGCTTCGTGCGAGCGCTTGGCAGCTGTGTTTTGAGAGCGATTCTTGTCCAGGCCCAATGCGATAGGAGGCTTGCGTTTGGAAGCCGCGTACTTCTTTCCGCGACGCTCATCCCGGGCTAGCCGCGTTTGCATTGCTGACCGCTGGCGGACTTCTTTGCGTAAGGCGGCCTTGGCCTGGTGGACGTCGGCAAGCGCGGTGTCCTGTTCGTGGTCAATAGCCTCCTCATAGGAGGCGTAGTTCCCAGTAAACATGCGTAATGAGCCGTGGTAGAGCTCGGCGATGCAATCTGCGTGATTAAGTAGATCGCGGTCGTGTGAAATGACCAAAACCTGGGCCGGCGAGTCAGCGATCAAACTAAGGAGAAGTTCCTTGGACTGCGCATCAAGGTTGTTTGTAGGCTCATCCAAAATGATCACGTCAGGTTCGGAGAAAAAGAGCGCAGTAAGCGCGACAGTAACGGCCTCGCCGCCCGATAGGCTACCGATTGTGCGATCCAAGGAAATGGGCAATTCCGACGCCGCGAGCGCAGCACTGATTTTTTCCTTGAGGTCCCAACGCTCGCCCACGACCTCGACGAGCTCGTCGGTGTAGTGTCCCGCTTCGATTTGCTCGATGGCCTCCAATACTTCACGGGCGTGGAATACGTCGGCAACAGTATCGGAGACTTTCAGGCCTAAGTCTTGGTCGAGGTACCCGACGCTAGGGGCACTGACGGTACCTGAGGTTGGTTCGAGTATCCCGGCCAGCACCTTGGCCAGCGTTGATTTGCCCGAGCCGTTGGTGCCAACGAGTCCGGTGAACTGAGCGCTAAAAGTCCCATTGAGATTCGCGAAACAGGGTTTACCGTCAGGCCACACCATGGTGAGGTCAGCGAAAGAAATAGGCATGGATCGATCCGCCTTCGAGTCAGAGGTGTTGATGTGAGCTTCGAATTAAGAGCGGATCTTCATGGCAAGGAAGGTTAGCAGCGTGCGTGCGTGGTGTCCATAGTTTGTGAGGAAATGGAATTACAAGAAAAGTGCCACTGCCACTACTGCGAGGCCTTTCCAACCGCGGCTTAAGTAGCCCACCACTTCAGGGGAAAAGGAAGCACCGAAACCGCCCGTATCGACCATGCTCATTTGCGTCACGCGGGCAGGGCGGGACCTGGTGTAGCCGGCCCACGCCAGGCCTACCGCGATGACTGCAAGTGCAGCAAGTGAAAGCTGCCACACGATGGCAACAAAGACCGTTCCTATAATCGCTGTGCCTATCGCAGCGCTCATAGGAAGACCCCACTCTGCCCAAGGCCCTTCCACGATTCGCCCAAAGGAACCTGCGCGGCTTACGGCCGCACCCACCATGGACCAAGCGGTGGCAAATGCAAGAATGCCCAGCGAACCCAGGTGCGGTGCGAACCCGAGGCTCAAACCAGCAACTGCCAGTGCGCCGACGCCGATGTACCAACGCCTGCCTAGACGGCGCGCGAAAAGACCAGCTAAAGAAGCGGACGAACCGATCTGCGGTTTCAACCACATGCTTTGGCTGGCTAGGGCGTCGGAGCTGACCTCAGAGTCGAGCAGGTTCACACCTGAACTGCTCACCTGGCGGGAACGGCCAGCAGCGAGCAGTGACGCAACGGTGAAGGAACGCCAGCCCACGGCCATGCGTAATGCTGGCGCTGCCAGTGCGAATAGAGGAGATGCGCCGAGGGACACGCAAAGCAGCAACACGAGTGCAGTGACCCCGAGCAGCTGCAGAACTGAAATTGAATCCATGCCCCGCAGGCGTCCTTGTGGGCGGAGGTGGTAAACCCACCGAGGGCCTGACATCCCACGCAGCGGGAACAGCGCCTCCAGAAGCGCAATCAGCGCCAGCAATCCCAGGATGCCGCCCGTTGTCTGTAGAGGAGCAACGTCGGTGCGAATTACGACGAAAGGCAAATAGTCGGCGGCGTATTGCCATACGCCAAAAAGTACGCCTAGGAGACATCCAAACATGGTGATCGCTCCAACGACGTCACCGAACTTCGACAGGGCCCGTGTCATGCCAGTACGAGAGTTGGTGTCAGGCATCATAGCTCCACCAACTCATCGCACGCATCGGTGACGGTAGGCGAGTGGGACGCCACGATGATGCAGCGACCTTCTTTCGCCAGGTGGCGCAGTTCGCTGCTGAGGAATTGCGTCCACTCGGCGTCGAGGTGGCGCTCGGGTTCGTCGATAAGCAGCACTTGCGCGGGCTGGTAGAGCTGGATGGCCAGGAAAACGCGCTGGCGCTGGCCCGCGGACAAACGCGTGGCGGGGGGAGGTAGGAGCTCCTCAAGCGCCCACAATTCGATGATTTCAGCGAAGTCAACGCCAGTGGTCCGGGCGATGAGATCGATGTGCTCGCCCACGGTGAGGTCCGGTAGGAAGATTGGGTCGGCCACGGTGAGCACCGCGCTTGCCGACGCCCTCGTTCCCACCTCCTTCCCATCAACACGGACGGTGCCCTCGAGAGCCGCGAGCTCGCCACCGAGAGTGGCGAGCAGCGTCGACTTGCCTGAGCCGTTAGCTCCCTTGAGGCCGTACATGCGGCCCGGGGCAAACTCGCGGGCAAGATGGCCGAGGGCTGTGGTATGTCCGTAAGTGGCATCGATGTTCAGCATGCGGCAAGGCTATCAATTCTGCTGCTTGCAGGCTTTCAAGACCTTGGTTTTGGTACCTTGAGCTGCTAAAATTTAGCGTCAAACAGCTATTTTGGGGGAGAAAAAGAATGGTTACTCCACAGCCCGCTAATGAGTTCATAGACACCGAAATTGATAAACCGAGGGATAACAAGTTGGCCTTGGGAGACGCAGCAATGCGTTTGGCCGGCCATGACGTTAGTGACCCGAAAGTTCGTGACTTGGCCCGCCGCGTAGCCGCTGGCACGGTGTCTGCTGAGGACGCAATAGCCCAAGTTCGCCGGACGGCATTTAAGTAAGCAGGGGAAAATGAGCGGGGGTTGGAAAGATGACTTCATTCCAGGAACAACGGTTCTGAAGAATCTATTGGGGGCAACTGATGCTGAGGAGCTCCGATTACTCGAAGAAAAACTGGTATTCCTGCGAATCTCGGAATTACAGCATGAGCCCCTAGAGGGGAATTTTGATTATCAGCATTTCAAAGCCATCCATCGCCACCTTTTCCAGGATGTTTATGAATGGGCGGGGCAGGAGCGTACGGCTCCTACTGACCAGTTCATGGTGAAGGCCGGTCATGCTTATTACCCAGCGGGTCCAGAGCTGACCAAGGCCGCGAACAAGATTTTTGCTGGTCTTGCCCGCGATAACCTGTTGTGCGATATGACTCTTGAGGAGTTCGTCCCGAAGCTGGCGGAAGTGTGGGGTGAACTCAACGTTGTGCACAGCTTCCGCGAGGGAAACACCCGCACGCAGACCGTCTTTTTCGCGTTCCTTGTGGATAATGCTGGGTTTGCCTTGGACGTGGAGCGCCTAGCCGTTGATAGTGAACTGCGTGAGCGGTTCATCGCTGCACGTTTTCATAGCCAGGACACAGGCGATAACGCGCAGCTGGCGCGGGTGCTGCGCGAAATCGTCGGCAACCGCTAGCTCGTGCTAGCCCTTGTTGCGGAATACAAAGATAGAAGAGAAGTCCTGGTCGCCGTGGCCCATGGACTGCTGTTCCTCAAAGCGTTCGATGGCGGCGTGCACTGCTGGCAGCGGCTTAGAAGAAGTAGCCTCTATGAGCTTGGCGTCCTTGCACAGGGCGTCGACAGTGAAGTCGCCCGGAGTGGTGTTGCGCTCACCCGTGATGAACGGGCCCTTCATGTTCTTCATGAACGCGAGGCCGGTGATATCGAGCATTTCGAGGATGACCTCGGAATCAAGGCCCTCGGATTCGCCAAGCTGCAGTGCCTCCAGCAGTCCCTCGGCGGTTACTGCCAATGCGAGGTTGGCTAGCAGCTTGCCCAGGGCGGCGGTAGCTGCGGACTCGACGCCGATCAGCTTGTTCTCACCGGCCCATGGCTCGACGATGTCCATGGCGAGCTCGCGACGGTCGTCGTCAGGCGTGCCCACATAGACGCCCAACTCGCCGTTTCGGGCTGGGCCCAGGGAACCCACGACTGGTGCGTGGACATAGGAATCCACCGCGGCGGCAAATTCGCGTGCGGCCTCCGGGGAAACGGTGGTGGTGTCAATCCAGGTAACGCCGGCGGGGATCAGCGCGGGCTCGATGATGCGCTCGCGAATGTCATCAGGACCAAACAAGGAAGTGATGATGACCTCGGCGTTTTTCACCGCCTCTTCAGGGGTATCTGCCAAGCTGGCGCCTTCTTCGACGAGAGGCTGCGCGCGCTCAGCGGTGCGGTTCCACACCGTAACCTCGTGAGATTTGAGCAGGTGGCGGGCAAGCTCGCTGCCCATTCGGCCGGTTCCAAGGAATGCGATTTTCATGGAAACCAGTGTGCCATTTTTGTTTGCGGGCGCGCAGTCAACTTCGGTGTGCCACCGGAAGAGCGCCGTGGTTCGTATCCCGTCGGTACCGCCCACACCGTGTGGGCTGGCGATGATCATCGGCGGCATCGTAGGCCTGAAAACGGTGGCCTAGGGCAGCGGGATGTAGATTTCCTCCGGGCGTGGAAGTGGTGGCGGCTTCGGGATTTGATCGATTCCCTGTTGTACCTCCGGCGGAATCGGAACCTTTGTGGGAATCCGCGGCGGCGCTGGTGGCGGCGGTGGCGGTGGCATATGAAATTCCGGCAGCTTTGGCAGGCCTGGAACTGGTGCGGGTGCTGGACGCCGTGGTGGCGGAGCCGGCGCAGGTGCGTGGATAGTTACCGTATCGGGTGAATGCGGCGGTGCTTCTGGTGGCGGGGCCAGTTGGCTTTCTTGCGGAGCTTGCTCAGGTGCGGGCGCCTTCGGTGTTTCTTTCGGCTTTGGTTCGTGTTTGCTGGATGACGCTTGCGCGGAATCTAGCGCTAAGCGTGTGGCCGGTTGTGGCGCGGAGCCCTGGGCCCAAGGCGTGGTGCTTTCTGATGTTTGCGTTTCCAGCGGTTTCATATCTTGAGCTGGAACCATGGTGACTTCTTTGCTTGCACAGGATGCACAAAATACAGCGCTAAGGCCGATTGCGCAGATGAAGATGCGTGAGCGCACGATGAAAATCTCCCCCTTAAAATTTTCCCCAAAATCCATCGCCACGGTCTTTAGCTGCTAGCTGCATGAGCAGCCGGTGTGCAGCGCGCTTTGTTGTTCCCCCCATGACGCTGCGAACGTGGCGACGGCAGTAGCTTAACCTCATTTTGAAGCGCGTGCAGGATTAACGGAATGCGGAGTAGCTGCGGTGGGGCGCGAAGTGCTCTGGGTGCGGTGGCGCGTTTCGGACACTCCAACTTTTGTATAGGGACAAAGCAGTTACAATGTTGGCTATGCCTAATACGAGTCAGCAGCCAGTTTCCCAGTCCACCCAGTGGTTCGAGCGCGCATCCAAGGTCACCCCAGGTGGCGTGAACTCCCCGGTCCGTGCCTTCGGTTCGGTCGGCGGCCAAGCCCGCGTTATCGCGCGCGGCGAAGCTTCCCGCCTGTGGGACGTCGACGGCAACGAGTACGTTGACCTTGTTAGCTCCTATGGTCCGATGATCCACGGCAACGCCCACCCGGCAATCGTGGAGGCTGTGCAGAAGGCAGCGGTCGATGGCCTTTCCTTTGGCGCGCCGACCGAGGCGGAAACCCTGCTGGCAGAGCGAATTGTGGAGCGCACCGCAGTAGAGCAGGTGCGTCTGGTCAACTCCGGCACTGAGGCAACCATGTCCGCCGTGCGCTTGGCCCGTGGCTTCACCGGTCGCGCAAAGGTGTTGAAGTTTGATGGCTGCTACCACGGCCACGTCGACGCGCTGTTGGCGTCGGCAGGCTCCGGCGTTGCTACCTTCGCCCTTCCGGATTCCCCGGGCGTTACCGGCGCAACCGCTGCCGATACCATCGTTGTGCCTTATAACGATCTGGATGCTGTCCGTGAGGCTTTCGCCGCACACCCAGGTGAGATCGCCTGCATCATTGCTGAGGCAGCCGCGGGCAACATGGGCACAGTGGCTCCCGATGAGGGGTTCAATGCGGCGCTGAAGGAAATCGCGCATGCCGACGGCGCGCTGCTCATCCTGGATGAGGTCATGACTGGCTTCCGTACCTCACACAAGGGCTGGTTCGGCGTCGACGGCGTCGCTGGTGACTTGGTCACCTTCGGCAAGGTTGTCTCCGGTGGTCTGCCTGCCGCCGCTTTTGGTGGCCGCGCCGACGTCATGGCTTACCTGGCACCGGCTGGTCCGGTCTACCAGGCAGGTACTTTGTCCGGTAACCCAGTTGCGATGGCTTCTGGTCTGAAGTCCCTGGAGCTTGCCGACGAAGAGCTGTACCCGCGCCTTGGCGCAAACGCTGACCGCCTAACCGGTCTTATCTCTGCAGCATTGGATAAGGAAGGCGTGGCGCACAACATTCAGCGCGCTTCCTCGATGTTCTCCATCCGCTTCGCTGAGGGACGCGGCCGCAACTTCGACGACATGAAGGCTGCTGATACCTGGCGCTTTGCTCCGTTCTTCCACGCTCTTCTGGAAGGCGGCGTCTACGTTCCGCCATCAGCTTTTGAAACCTGGTTTGTCTCCGATGCGCTGACCGACAATGATTTTGAGGTAATCGAAAAGGCGCTCGCGCCCGCAGCAAAGGCTGCCGCAGCAGCCCAGCGCGCTTAAAGCTCATTTAAAGAAGAGCGAAAGGAACTTCTATGTCGACGACTATCGTCCACCTGGTCCGCCACGGTGAGGTGTACAACCCGGAAAAGATCCTCTACGGACGCATCCCGGGCTATCACCTTTCCTCCCGCGGCCACTCCATGGCGGCGCGCACTGCGGAGGCTTTCCGTGGCCACGACGTGACCTACTTGGCAGCTTCCCCGTTGCAGCGCACGCAGGAAACTGCGCAGCCGATCTCCAAGGTCACCGGCCTTGACGTTGAGATCGACAAGTCCGTCATCGAATCCGGTAACCGTTTTGAGGGCCTGCGCACCAAGGGCTGGAATTCCCAGCTGTGGAACCCACAACGTTGGCCGCTGCTGCACAACCCGATGCAGCCTTCCTGGGGCGAGCCTTTTGAGGAGATCGCTGCCCGCATGGTTAATGCAGTCGAGCGCGCACGCGATAAGGCAGAAGGCCACGAGGCCATCATCGTCTCCCACCAGCTGCCCATCGTCATGGTCCAGCGCACCGCACTGGGCAAGCGCCTTGCCCACGCACCATGGGACCGCGAGTGCGACCTTGCCTCGGTGACCTCGCTCGTCTTCCAAGATGACCAGCTCATCGACATCTTCTACTCCTCCCCGGCACAGGATATTTAAGGCAGAGTCCGTGAAACACAAACTTTTGCCTGTAGTTGCCTCGTTGATGGTTGTCGCTTCGGCTACCACTGCGTGCGGTCAAGACGCAGATAAAGCACAAAATGCAGTGGCGAGTGGCGGCACCTTTGAATTCTTTGCTCCAGGCGGAGAAAAAGTAATCAAATATGCGCCCGAAGAGCGCAAACCGTTGAAGTCCTTTACAGGAGAGAATCTGCGCCACGACGGCCAGACCATTTCCTTGGATGATTTCTCTGACCAGATCGTCGTACTGAACTCTTGGGGACAATGGTGCGCTCCTTGTCGCTCCGAATCGGATGACTTACAAAACATCCACGCCGAGCTGACCAAACGCGGTACCGGTACAGTTCTGGGAATTAATGTCCGCGACTTCAACCCGGAAATTTCCCGTGACTTTTTGGAAGATAACGGGCTGGAGTATCCGTCCATCTACGATCCGCCTTTCAAGACGGCTGCGGCTCTTGGCGGCGTACCGACCTCTGTCGTGCCAACC
>NZ_KV800720.1:71232-76696 GCF_001810285.1 Corynebacterium sp. HMSC071F07 | reverse complement strand
CCAGCCGCCGTATTCCTGCGCGAGATCACCGATAAGGATGTTCTCGAAGTCGTAGATTCGCTGGAAAAAGAGTAGTTTCCACTGCTAGACAACTTATTTAGAATTGCGCGAGGTTTCATGGACTTTACGGATACGGCGCTCAACGTCGAATCGGTCATCACTAGCGGTCCTTTCGCCCTAGGTTTTCTCCTCGCTATGGCCGCTGGCTTGGTCAGCTTTGCCAGCCCGTGCGTGGTCCCGCTCGTTCCCGGCTATATCTCTTACCTGGCCAGTGTGGTTGGCGGTGAGGTTAGTTATGACGCGGAGTTTGGCGTCGGCGTCGGCAAGCGCAAGCAATGGGCTGTAGTACTTGCCGCGGCGCTGTTTGTGCTGGGCTTTACCGTGGTCTTTGTGCTGGCGACGGTCTCTGTGTTTGGTGCGATTTCCGCGCTGACGCTCAACGCTGATGTGCTCATGCGGATAGGCGGCATCATCACCATCCTCATGGGCGTTGTGTTCATGGGCGTGGTGCCGGTGCTGCAAAAGGACACCCGCATGGCGCCGCGGCGCTGGACCACGTGGTTGGGTGCGCCGCTGCTTGGTGGCGTCTTTGCTCTTGGTTGGACGCCGTGTCTGGGGCCTACGCTCGGGGCGATTATCTCTGTCTCCGTTGGCACTGAAGGCATGACCGCAGTGCGCGGAACCTTCCTTATCATCGGCTATTGCTTGGGTCTGGGGCTGCCTTTCCTGCTCGTTGCGCTGGGCTCAGCCCGTGCCATGCGCACTATCTCTTGGATGCGGCAACACTCTCGCACCATCCAGATCATCGGTGGTATCGCCATGATTCTGGTGGGCCTCGCATTGGCTACCGGCTTGTGGGGCAACTTCATCAGCTTCATCCGCCAGTGGACGTTTGAATACGGCGCGACCCTAATTTAAGAGGATAAGAAGGCATATGAAACTTATCGTTCGCTATCTGCGCAAGGCATGGCATTGGCTGACCAGCATGCGCACGGCACTGGCATTGCTGTTCCTGCTCGCCCTGGCTGCGATCCCGGGCTCCCTGCTTCCACAGCGCGATCTCAACGAGGCTAACGTCAAGGACTTCATCAGCTCCCACGGCAAGGTTGCGGAAATCTACGACAAACTGCAGCTTTTCGACGTCTTTTCTTCCATCTGGTTCCAGGCCATCTTCATGCTGCTGATGGTCTCCCTCGTGGGCTGCATCATCCCGCGTTCTTGGGAGCACTACAAAGCCTGGAAGACCCCGCCTACCCGTGCTCCGAAGTACCTGGAAAAGATGCCGCTTCACGCCGAAGGTCATTCTGAGCATTCGCCGGAGGAAATCAAAGCTCGAGTAACCAAGCTGCTGAAGAAGTGGCGCGTTGCTGAATCAGGTCCGGAAGAAGACCGTCAGGGGCTGCAGTCTTTCTCCGCTGAGCGCGGCTATGCCCGCGAGCTGTGCAACCTGATTTTCCATATTGCCTTGGTGGCCATCTTGGTCACCGTTGCCGCCGGCCGCCTGTCTAACTACGAGGGCCAAGTCATCGTGGTCACCGAGTCCGGTTCCCAGGATAGGGAGACCAAACTGGATCAGTCCACCGAGTTCTGCAATACCTCGACCTCGAACTATGATTCCTTCCGCGCTGGCTCGCTTTTCGACGGCACGGGCCTGCACCCGTTCTGCTTCGTAGCCCACGACTTCACTGCGGATTACCTGGATAACGGCCAGGCGGAGATGTTCACTTCGAACGTTTCTTATGCGGAAGGCGATGACATCTACTCCGATCCTTCTAGCTGGAAGGATTATGAGCTCAGCGTCAACCACCCGCTGCGCCTTTCCCATAACCGCGTCTACCTGCAGGGCCACGGCTACGCGCCGACCGTGACGGTGGAGTGGCCAAACGGCGAGAAGCGTACCCAGACCATCCAGTTCCGCCCCGATGACATGGTTCGCTTCCTTTCTTCTGGCGTCATGCGTTTCGACCCGCCGGCTGGCATGTACCCGGATCTCTTTGAGCGTCGCCAGAATCAGCTCGCCATCCAGGGCCTTTTCGCGCCGAGCGCACAGTGGTCCGGGGAGAACGGTCAGCTGCTGACCTCCGCGTACCCAGGGCTTACCGATCCGGCGCTGGCCATTGACATCTATCGCGGCGATGCCGGCCTCGATACCGGTACCGCCCAGTCCATCTTCGATCTGGATTCCTCCTTGGTGCACTCGGGCCAGCTGCAGAAGATTGACCGCGTGAATCTCTCGCAGAACGAATCCGTGACGCTGGACGATGGCACGAAGGTCACCTTCAACGGTGCCTCCCAGTACGCGAATTACCAGATTTCTTATGACCCATTCCAAAAGTGGGTCTTGGTCTCGGCCCTTTTGATGCTCGTCTCCTTGGTCGGTTCGCTAGTTATCAAGCGCCGCCGCGTGTGGGTGCGCATTAGCCCGGCCGCGGATGGAGGAACCGACATCCAGATGGCGGGTCTTGCCCGCACCGACCGCGCCGGTTGGTCCGAGGAGTTCTACGCGCTCTATCGCGAGCTTTTGGAACTGCCTGACCCGGACGAAGTAGAAGAGGACGAGATATGGGTAGATGATTAATTCATCCGACTAAAGTTTGATTTCGCCTGCATGCGGGAGTATCGTATGCAGGTACTATTTGGAGCAAAGCGCAAGGTTTTCAATGCTGATCGATCAGAATCTGTCGAATTTTTCCGACATCGCCGTCCAAACGGCCTTCGTTATCTACGCCATCGCGCTGTTTATCTCGCTGGCGTACTACGGCCGCATGCAGTCGGTCATCGATGCCCGCCGCGCAGCTGCAGCAGATCGCGCGCAGTCCAAGCAAAAGGTAGCGGCAGGCGGCAGCCCCTACGCACCAGGCGCTGATGACGCTGCGCTTGCCGACGCCGCCGTCGCCGACACCACCCCAGTCAAAGACCCCAGCGTCCTCGAGGAAAAGGCTGAAAAGCTCGGCGGCATGACGCAGATGCTGCTGTGGCTGGGCATTGTGCTCCACGTCGTGGCAATCGTGCTGCGTGGCCTAGCCACGCACCGCTTCCCGTTTGGCAACCTGTATGAGTATGTGCTGATGGTGACCGCTGGCGTGCTCATCGTGTCCAGCATCGCGATGCAGCGCAAGGAATGGCGCACGATGTGGCCGTGGATCCTCACTCCGATTCTGGCGCTGATGTTCTACGGTTCCACCAAGCTGTATGCGGAATCCGCTCCGGTTGTCCCGGCGCTGCAGTCGCACTGGCTGCCAATCCACGTCACTGTGGTTTCCCTGGGTGCTTCCATCAGCGTGGTTTCCGGTATCGCGTCTTTGCTGACTATGTTGCGTGTCTGGCAGCCGAAGGGCGCTGAGCGTGGTTTCGCTGGTGTCGTGGGCAAGCCGCTGCCTTCGGCGAAGAAGCTGGATCAGCTTGCTTACCGCCTCGGCATCATCGCACTGCCGACCCTGGGCCTGGGTATCGTCCTCGGCGCTATCTGGGCGGAATCCGCATGGGGCCGCTTCTGGGGTTGGGACCCGAAGGAGACCGTCTCCTTCGCTACCTGGATTCTTTATGCGGCTTACCTCCACGCTCGTGCGACGCCGTCCTGGCGCAAGTTCTCGCCGTGGATCAACATTGCCGCGACCTCCTTGATGGTCTTCAACCTGTTCTTCATCAACATGGTTGTTTCCGGTTTGCACTCTTACGCGGGGTTGAACTAGTGCCTGATACGCATAAGCCAAGAAATAAGCAGGGAAAGCCAGCAGGCGATAACCCGCAGCTGCTCGCCATCGGCGCGGAGTTCGCAGCTCGCCGTCGCGAGCTGGGCATCCTGCAGCAGCAACTGGCCGATGCCGCGGGCGTTTCCCGCTCCACTTTGCACACCATCGAGCATGGCGGTAGTGGTGTGCGCTGGGAGAAGGTCACCGCGGTCGCGGAGGCCCTTGGCCTTGAGATGAGCTTCCAGCCGCGCGCTTAGCGGCGTAGCTTTCCATCACTTTCTTCATGGTCCCATTGCTTGGGTCCCTTTGTGGGGCAATGGGACCATGAAGCGCGTTTTCAGGGTTGCTGATACTCGTAAAGCTACCCGTAGAGAGGGACCTTTAGAGGGAGACCATTCCGTGCCGGCGCGGAGAATGCACCCTACTTCTCGTCCGTTTCGTCGCGCGGGGGCTCGTCGCGGTGGCTCTCGCGGCGCTGTTGACGGCGGCGCTCCTCGGCTTCCCGCTCGGCCTGCAACTCGCGGGCGCGGCGCTCCTTGAAGCGCTCCTTCTCGAGGTTCCACAGGAACTCTTCATCGTCGTCTGGGCCCTTGATGGCTGGGCGCTGCTGCGTTGTTTGCGGCTTCTTCCAGCTGGAAGGGCCAAAAGCCTTCCAGACCAGTACGGCGGCAAGAACAACTAAGACAAGCAAAATCAAACGACCCATGCGTTATATCCTACGGAATCGAAAGCGTAGACTTTAGCCCCATGACTGATACTTCTTCTGCACATAATCCGGAGCCGCCGGCACCCGATCCCGAGCTGCGCCGCCGCTCCCGCGCCGCGCTTTGGAAGTACGGCTTGGCCCGCCTGGTGCTTTTTATCCTGCTCACGGTGGTCATCGAGCTCATCGCCATCCTGGCAGGTTTCCCCATTCCAGTACTGCTCGCAGCGCTGCTTGCCCTATTCGTGGCGCTGCCGCTGTCGATGCTCGTGTTTAAGAAATGGCGCGTAGAAGCCACCGAGACCTTGGCTGAGTATTCCGCTCAGCGCAAGGCTCATAAGGCCTGGGTCCAGGCTGAGCTAGCCGGCCGTTAATCCCTTAAACAAGAAAAAGCGCAATCGCGCTGACCAGCGCCCACACCAGCATTGCGCGGCCAGTGATGCCGAGCACCGGGATGAGCTGGGGGCCGCGGGCGCCGCGGTTGACGGTGCGCACCGCCTGTAGTGCGAACGGGAAGTAGACCAACGCCGCGAGCGCCAGCCAGGAATCGAATGCGATGACAATGGTCAGCAGAACCGGGATGAGCAGCAGCCACATGAACAGGTTGCGTGACTTTTTATCGCCCAAGCGCACGGCCAAGGTAATCTTGCCGGCCTCAGTGTCGGAGGGAATGTCACGAATATTGTTCGCCAAGTTCACCGCAGAGCTCATTCCACCAATACCCACTGCGAGCGCAAGGCCCGTCAGCGTGATATGGCCTGCCTGTGTGAACTGGGTACCCAGTACCGCCACCAATCCGAAGAAGATGAAGATAGCGACCTCACCGAGGCCACGGTAACCGTATGGATTCTTGCCACCGGTATAAAACCATGCGCCGGCAATACAAAGCGCGCCTACCAAGATGAACCACGCGGCGTTCGCTACCAAAGACAACGCAATGCCAGCCACGGCAGCAACTGCGAACGAAGCAAAGGCTGCGTACTTCACGTGCTGCGGCTTCGCCAGCCCACCGCCGGTAAGGCGCTGCGGGCCGGTGCGGTCGTCGTCGGTGCCGCGGATGCCGTCGGAG
>NZ_KV800720.1:66235-71132 GCF_001810285.1 Corynebacterium sp. HMSC071F07 | reverse complement strand
GCGCCCACGCCACAATGAGTGCGAGAAAAGCACGGCCCCAGTGCGCGCCGTCGGCAGCCGCGGCGGCGCCAGTACCGGCGATGACTGGGGCGAAAGCATTTGCCCATGTATGCGGGCGAGCGCCTTGGAACCAGTCTTTGGCAGTTGCGGGATAGGCAGAAAGTGACATGTCAGTTATTGTGCCACGCCACCGCGGACATGCTGTGCACAAGGGACGCACACGGCGGACATATAAAAGCCACGGGTATGGCAAAAGCGCGTCGTACATACCCAAGAAAGGACGGCTGTGGGCCACACCCGTGACAAAAGTTCAACGCGTTGAACTTTCCTAAAAGTTATCATGTGAATCGCTCGCGGGGCAAGGCCTTTACTACGATGAATGTCATGCACTTAAGCGATCTCCCTGAACGTACCCAGGACTACCTCAAAGCCCTGTGGGACCTCTCCGAGCACTCTGGCGGCGCGCCCATCGCGCTCAAAGAACTGGCGGGGCGATTGAACCAAAAGGTGCCCACGGCGTCCGAAGCCGTAAAGCGTCTCGTTGCCCAAGGGCTGGTGGAACACGAGCGCTACGCTGGCGTTTCGCTGACCCCAGAGGGGCAGGCACTGTCCATGGGCATGGTCCGCCGCCATCGTCTCCTCGAGACCTTCCTGGTTAAAGAACTGGGGTACACCTGGGACGAGGTTCACGAGGACGCCGATCTCCTCGAGCATGCATGCTCCGATCGCTTCATCGATCGCCTCGATCAGCACCTGGGCCATCCTCAGCGCGATCCCCACGGCGATCCCATCCCCGATGCGCAGGGCAGCATCGAGGACCTTGGCACGCTCACGCTTGACGACGTCCCCCTTCACACCCCTGTCACCATCGAGCGGGTATGCGACGGGGACACCGAGCTGTTGCGCTACCTCGACAGCCACGGCGTCGGCTTGGGCGTCGAGGTCGTAGTTGATTCCCGCGTTGCGGGCCTGCTCAACCTGCACGCAGGGGACAAGGAGTTCTCCCTTGCGGAAGTCGCGGCCGCCGACGTGACAGTGCGCGCTAACGAAACCTAATCAGTTCTTAAAGAGCCCTGCGACACCACGACGGTCCACCTTGCCGGGGCCGGTCAGCGGCATCTCAGCAATGCGGATAATCTCGCGCGGAATCTGCCACCGAGGCAGGTCATCGAGCGCTTCGAGGATGTCGGTGCGCGAAGCCCAGCCGGTGTAAGCTGCGGCGATCATCTGACCAAGACGCGGATCAGGGATGCCCACCACGCATGCACTGTCGACGCCCGGAACCTGCAACAAGAGCTGTTCCAGCTGTTCTGGGTGCAACTTCAGGCCGCCCGAATTGATGATGTTGTCCAGACGTCCAGTGACGGTGAGCTGACCGTGGGCGTCGAGCTCTCCGGCGTCGGAAGTGGCGAACCAGCCATCGACGAAGTCGCGCGATTCCACATTGCGGTAGCCCTGCGCAATGGTCGGCCCGCCCAGGAAAATGCGGTTATCGTCCCCGATGCGCACCTCGGTGCCGGGCAGGGGAGTGCCGTTGTAGACGCAACCGCCCGCAGTCTCCGAGGAGCCATAGGTGGTTACCACGGTGATGTCGAGCTTGCGCGCAGATTCCAACAGCTGGGGATGCGGCGCTGCTCCACCCACCAGGATGGAGTTGAAGCGGCGCAGTGCCTGGATGCCGTCCAGCGAATCGAGTGCTTTGTGCAGCTGCATCGGCGTGAGCGCGGTGTACATGCGGTCTTCGGTGTGGGCGAGTTCTTCTGCTGCGCGGGCGAACTCGGCGATGTTAAAGCCTTGGGACAGGTCGAGGCACAGTGGCTCCACACCCGCCACCAACGAACGCACGAGCACCTGGATGCCTGCGATGTGGTGGGCGGGCATGGCCAGTAGCCATTGGCCGGGTCCACCCAGGAAAGAATGGGTGGCATCCGCACTCGCCACCAAGTTAAGTGGGCTTAGCTGCGCACCTTTCGGTGTGCCCGTGGAACCCGAGGTGGCCACCACCAAAGCAATGCCCTCAGCAATCGATTCGCCCGCGCGCATGTGGTTGCGCAGCAATTCCGCCCGCGTGCGGTCCGCTGCGGGAAGGGGCAAGAGCGTGGTCTGCCCAGCGATGGCCTTTTCGAGCTCATCCAAAATAGCTGCGGGATTGCGGGGATCGACTGGGAGTGGGGCGAGGATATGAGTCACGAATAATCAGGTTACCCGGGCATTTCGTTCGTCCCGGGAGGCGGCGCGCCGGGCGTTTAGAGCAAGGCGCGTAGCCCCATGCTGAGCAAATAGAACACACCCGCCAGCACCGCGATGCAGCCGCCCGCCGACAAACTGAGGGCGGCCGCCAGCCAGAGCCCGCCGCATGCCAGCGCAATGCCCGCGATACCGGCACCGAGCATGAGCTGGGTCGGGCGCTTGATCCACGGCTGCAACGCCGCCGCCGGGGCTACCAGCAGCGCCAGGGACAAGATAGTGCCCACCGCGGGAATCACCACCACCATGGTCACGCTGATAAGCGTGAGGGTAAGCAAGTCATAGCGGCCGGGCTTTCCGCCTTGTGCGCGGAAGAACGTCTGGTCGAAGTAGAAGGAGACCAACGTCCGGCGAAATGCCACCAGCACGCCAAGGCTGACCACCACCAGGGCGCCGACAAACCAGACATCCTGCGCATTGACAGTGGTCAGCGAGCCCACGAGAAAGCTATCCACGTGGATAGGTAGCGGTTGGAACCAGCGCAGCAACAAGATGCCCAGGGAAAACCCCAGGGTGAGCGTCACGCCGGCGGCAGCAGTCGAAGAAATGCCCTCGACGGTACTCAGCCACCGCATAAGCCATGCCAAAGGCAGGCAGAACAGTGCCGCGCCCACCATCAAACCCGTGGAGAGATCCAAGCTCAGAAGGTTGGCCACCACTACACCGAGCACCGCGCCGGGGAAGATTCCGTGTGACAGGCTCTCAGCGAAAAAGACGCGCTTGCCCATGACCATCAAGGTTCCAACCAAGCCAGATAAACATCCCACAGCGATGGCCTCAAGGAGGGGCAACCGCAGGATCTCTGGATCAAGATGAGACAGTCCCATTAGCTAAATACCCCCTTCAAGCCCGCTAGCGGCACGGTGGCAACCAGCATCAAGCTGACGATTGCCTGCGGCGAAATCTGGTGCGTGGTTTGGGACAGCATGATGGCAAATCCCACCACCACTGCCAGTGTGGACAAACCCGCAGCCCAGAAGCACATGCTGCGCGGGGATCCTGCGATCAAGCGCGCCGAGAGGCCTGGAATGACAATAAAACCGATAACCAGCAACACACCCACTGCCGAGCTAGCCGCCACCACGATTAGGCCAACCGCGATATTCGCAATGAGCTCATAAGCCGCCACGTTGACGCCCATGGCGCGGGCCGCTGTTGTATCGAAAGCGACGAGAATTTGCATGCGCCAGGTTGTCAGGATGAGCAGTGCCGCAATCACGCAGAGCGTGACGGAGGTTGCCAGCCTGGACTGCGTGACGTCGAGAAGCCGGCCAAACATGAGTGCCTCCAGCTGCCCGGACTTGTCGCCATAGGCCAAACTGATGACCACGCCGATGCCGTACATGAAGGTCAGCACCACGGCCGTTCCGGCTTCCATATCCAGCTTCCGCGCTGACTGGCGCCGCCCAGAACCCAGAGAAGCCAGCACCAGCACCGTCACCGTGGCCACCGCGGCCGCACCCGGCACGATGCCCGGGATGCCGCCCACGATGAGCCCTACCACGATGCCCGGAAAAACCGAGTGCACGAGGGCTTCCACCGTAAATTCCATGCGGCGGAGATTAACGAGGACGCTAATGGCAGCTCCCGCAATCGATAGGCACAGCAGGAAGAGGAAAGCATTGCGCAGGTACGGGGCGAAGAGAATCTGCTCTATCACAGTCGCGCGCCTTGCTCCATATAGGTTTCCACTGCTTCCTCGGTTCCCATGGTGCGGACCTTGCCGTCGATCACAAACGCCGCCCAGTCGCAGGTGTGCTGCGCCAAGATGGGTCGTGAGTGGAGACGAGCAGGGCGATTCCTGCTTCCTTGAGATCCGCAATGATCTGAATCAGGATTCGGCGACTTTCTTGATCAAGCCCGTTGAAGGGTTCGTCGAGAAGCACCAGCTCCGGGGCCGAAACCAACGCGCGCGCGATGAGCACGCGCTGGCGTTGCCCACCCGAGAGCTGGCCAAACCGCGTCTCGGCGAGGTGCTCCATCCCCACTTGTCGCAGGGCATTGAGTACGCAGTCGCGGTAGCTACGCATGCTCGTGCACCTGTGCCACCAGCTCACTGAGGGCAAAAGGCCCATTTCCACGACCTTGTAAGCCGTGACGGGAAAGCTCAGGTCGGAGTCTTGGTACTGCGGGACGTATCCGAGCGAGGCGTCGATGGTGGCCATGCCGCGCAAGGCAGCCAGGCCAGTGATTGCCTTGAGCAGGGTAGATTTGCCCGCGCCGTTGGAACCTAGGAGCGCCACGGCCTCGCCCGCGCGGATCTCAAGGTCAACGTCGGTGAGGATATCCCGGGCGCCATAGCCGCAGGTGGCATTGTGCAGAGTGACTAATGGGGAAGACATAAAGAGCTACTTGCGCTTGGCGAAGTCGAATTCCTGCAGCGATTCCGGCAACGGTTGCTGCTCGGAGCCCCAGGCGCTGACCAAGGTGTTGATGTTGTGGATGATGGATCCGATGTAGGTCTCGCCCTCACTGCCAGGCACGCCTAGCGAGTCGCCGTACAAAGCGTCGTCGGATGTAACCGCCTTGACGCCTGCGGCGCGGGCGATGGCCTCGATGGACTTCGAGTTGTTGGAATTCTCCGCAAAGATGGCCTTGGCGCCGGACTCGCGGACCTTCTTTACCTGCTCATCGATGTGGCTCGAGGTGG
>NZ_KV800720.1:45286-66135 GCF_001810285.1 Corynebacterium sp. HMSC071F07 | reverse complement strand
GGTTGAAGTCAGACAGTGCGGAGCCGATGAATTTCACGCCATACTCGTTAGAGAAGTAGCCGAAGGCGTCGTGGGAAGAGAAGAGCACGCGGTCTTGCTCAGGAACTGCGGACATGGAATCGCTGGCCCACTTGTCGAGGTCCTCCAGCTGGTCGGTGTACTTCTTGCCGGCGGCGGTGAAGGCGTCCTTGGCCTGCGGGGAGGCCTGGGACAACGTGTTGACGATGTTGTCGACCTGAATCTTGGCCTGCTTCGGGGAGGTCCACACGTGCGGGTCGTACTTGAATTCTGGGGCCTCGCCGTCCTCCCCCGGGAAAGGCCACGGGCGCGGGCTCACGTGTTCGATGCCCTCGTCGATGGTGTACTTGCCGTTGCCATCGCTCATGCCTTCGCTCTTGACGCCCGAGGTCACGGCCATGACGCCGTGGAAGCCGGAGGAGTCCACGGCTTGGTCGAGGAAGTGCTCGAGGTCGACTCCGTTGACGAACATGTAGTCGGCCTGGGAGAGCGCCTGCATCTGCTGTGGGGTCATCTCGTGCTCGTGGGCGCTGGCGTTGGGGGCGAGCAAACAGGTGAGGTCGAGGGTCACTGGGCCCTCGCCGGAGGTGGTCTCTGCACCTTGGGAGTCGACCTTGTGGAGCTTGACGCCGCCGGCGGCTATCTGGGTGAGGTAGTCGCAGATCTGGGTAGTCGTGGCCACGGCCTTGACGGTGTCGCCGTCCTTCGGTTTTGCGGCGTCGGTGGATTCTTTCGAGGCGCTGCAAGCGGCGAGGCTGGCGCCGAGTGCTAGGGCGCAGGTGCCTGCGAGAATGCGCTGTAGGGGCCGGCGTGGGGTGCTGTGATTTGAGCTCATCATGAACTTCCTTTGCATTGGGAGAAGTGAACTCAACAAACACTAGCACCCTTGAACTAGATTGTTCAATATTATGAACTTAGGCAGTCCTATCTCCTCTTTTAGCTGCTAAAACTTAAAAATCCTCTCACTTCAATAGATGAGGTGAGAGGTTGGGAAGCGGTGGCCTTAGTTGGCTACTTTTGTCTTCTTGCTGAAGAGAAGCTGGTCCAGGGAGTGCATGCCGGGGCCGGCGGCGACGAGCATGACGAATGAGTTGCTGAGTTTCATGCTCAACACTTTACGTATGAACTATGGGCATGTCCACAAAAGTTTATGATGTCTCACCTTGGTCCCAGAGATGCCTCACGACATTCCCCGCAGCGTCTATGCCTTCCTACATGTACGGATTGCGCGGGGTGTCCTCCTGATCGAAGGGACGCTCCCCACGCCTTTCGGCGTCTTTGATGTGGCGAAGCATCCATACGCGCGAGCCGATGACGCCCGCCAGCGCAAGTGTGGCCAAGCCGATGGCGAAAATCCACATCGTGCCAACTCCTGACTAGTAGTAGTACGGGAACTGCTCCCACTGTGGATCACGCTTTTCGAGGAATGCCTCCTTGCCCTCGACGGCCTCGTCAGTCATGTATGCCAGGCGGGTCGCCTCGCCGGCGAAGACCTGCTGGCCCATGAGGCCGTCATCGGTCAGGTTGAAGGCGAACTTCAGCATGCGCTGGGCCGTCGGGGACTTGCCGTTGATTTCGCGGCCCATCTGGATGGCGGCATCTTCCAAGTCGGCGTGATCGACGACCTCGTTGACGGCGCCCATCTCGTACATGCGCTGGGCGTCGTAAGTGCGACCCAGGAAGAAGATTTCGCGGGCATACTTTTGGCCCACCATTTTTGCCAAGTAGGCCGAGCCATAACCGGCGTCGAAGGATCCCACGTCCGCGTCGGTCTGCTTGAAGCGCGCCTCCTGGCGGGAGGCGACCGTCATATCGCAGACTACGTGCAGGGAATGCCCGCCGCCGGCAGCCCAGCCATTGACTACGGCGATGACCACCTTGGGCATGGTGCGGATAAGGCGCTGGACCTCGAGGATATGTAGGCGGCCGCCTTCGACCTTCTCGCGGGCGGTGTCCACGGTGGATTCATCCGCGGTGGCATCATCGTGGGCGTGCTCGGTGGCGTAGCGGTACCCGGAGCGGCCGCGAATGCGCTGGTCGCCGCCCGAACAAAAAGCCCAGCCGCCGTCCTTTTCGCTCGGGCCATTGCCGGTGAGCAAAATCGTGCCCACATCCGGCGTGCGGCGGGCGGGGTCAAGGGCGCGGTAGAGCTCGTCTACGGTATGCGGGCGAAAGGCATTGCGCACCTCCGGGCGGTCAAACGCGATGCGGACGATGCCGTCCTCGCGCTTGTCTCCGATGAGCCGGTGGTAGGTGATATCCGTGAGGTCTTCAAACCCCTCTACGGAATGCCACAATTCCGGCCGAAAGGGATTATCGGTGCTGTATTTTTTCTGCTCGCTCATAACGGCCAGCTTAGTGGCAAAAGAAGAATAGTCCCCATTCCCAACCCTCACCCACACGCGCTGCCCAGCAGGCCGGTAATAATCAATGCGCGATACTACGAGGGCTTCGCCCCGCAATGTACCCGTGTACGCCATGCCAGCGCGGTACTCCATGCTGTGGGGAGACTCGAACTCCCCCGCCTCTTTTAAAAGCGCTAAAGAGGGCCTGGTGTCCCTCGACTTTCCCCTCCAGGGTGGGGGCCTGCTCGCTGCAGGCGTGTGGGCTACCATCGCGCGCTTTATGCGGCGCGCGACATGACTATCCGTTTTTCAGTTCGGTATTCCAGTTCAGCTGCTGGATGCGGGTATCTAATTCGCGGTACTGCTTAGATAGATCGTCGACATGCTTGCGCATATCCGCCACCGGGATGGTGGAGACAAACTTAATCTCGTTGCGGGAATAACGATCCGAGCGTGTGCCCGCCCGCTGCGCCAAGTCGTGGTAGATGCGGCGCTTGCGCACAAGGCCGTCCCGCAGAGCGAGGGCCTCCATTAAGTTCATCTTCTCATCGAAGGCGGTGGCGATATTTGTCGCATTAATGGCCTGCACCAGCTCATCGATGCGCCCGGTCACGCCGTCGAGCTCGCGCAGCAGCTCCTGCGGATCCTCCTCCGGGGTATCGCCCTCCTGCACGCGAACCACGGCGAGTAGCCGCTCGTGCAGGCTATTGAGACGCTCTTGCGCCTGGGCGCGCTCCGCCAATGCCTCAGCTAGCAGCATAATTCCTCCTTTATTGGTATAGGTTCCCAAAAATAGCGCAGAGCGGGGAGGGGGTCAATGGTCTGAGGGCGCTACCATGAAAGCCATGCATATCGATGACGTCCTATCCCGCGCCCATGTTGTCTCATTGCCGCTTGCCGTGAAGTTTCGTGGGATAACAACCCGCGAAGCATTGCTTATCGAGGGTCCTGCAGGCTGGGGCGAGTTCTCACCTTTCCTGGAATACGGCCCAGCCGAGTCGGCACATTGGTTGGCAGCCGGCTTGGAGGCGGCTTATGAAGGCTTCCCGGAACCAGTCCGCGATCTCATCGAGGTCAACGGCACCATCCCCGCCGTGCCTGCCAGCGAGGTTCCTGCCGTGATGGAGTGCTACCCAGGCTGCCGCACCTTCAAGATCAAGGTTGCAGAGAAGGGCCAGACGCTTGCCGACGACATCGCGCGCGTCACCGCCGTACGCAACTACATCACCGAGCGCGGACGCGTCCCCGTCCTTCGCGTCGACGCCAACGGCGGCTGGAGCGTTGAGCAGGCAGTCGAGGCAGCCAAGGCTTTGATGCCGTTGGACTATATGGAACAGCCTTGCGCGAGCGCAGAAGAACTCGCGGAGGTGCGTCGCCAGCTGATGCGCAACGGGCTTTTCGTGCGCGTTGCGGCAGATGAGTCTATCCGCAAGGTCGAGGACCCGTACCGCGTGGCTGATCTGCAGGCAGCCGACGTCGCGGTGGTAAAGCCGGCGCCTTTGGGCGGAGTACGCAGGGTGCTCGACGTCGCCAAGCATCTGCGTTCCCGCCACATGGATATTACGGTGGCTTCGGCCTTGGATACCTCGGTGGGAATCGGCATGGGGCTGGCCACCGTCGCGGCGCTGCCGAAGATTCTTGATGACGAAGACGTCGACGTCACTCCTGCCGCCGCCGGGTTGGCCACGGGCTCGCTGTTCCTCGAAGACGTCACGGAGCCGCGCCAACTGATTGATGGGCACCTTGCCGCCACCCCGCTCCCACCGGATCCGGCGCGCTTGTCCGGCCTGGCGGCCGCGCCCGAGCGCCGGGATTGGTGGTTTGCGCGCGTGCGTGAGTGTTGGCAGTTCCTTTAGGGTTTATCTCTATCTGCAACGGCGTTTGTGCGGCGTGGAAAACCGCACAATTTGCCAATTAGCGCCCGGAAAACGCCAGGATCTCCGCCACTAATTGGCAAAATGTACACCGTTGGTCTGAGTTTGCGCGCGGTAGGCTGGCGGCCATGACTGGCATGATTAGCGTCCGTGACGCCCACCTTCATAACCTGCGCAACGTCGACGTCGATATTCCGCGCGGCAAAGTCGTCGCCGTGACTGGCGTTTCAGGCTCCGGTAAGTCTTCCCTTGCTTTCGGCACCATCCACGGAGAAGGCCAGCGCCGCTACCTCGAATCCGTCGCACCTTTTGCACGCCGCCTCATCGGCTCCGCCGTGGATCCGCAGGTCAGCCAGATTGAAGGCCTTCCACCCACAGTGGCCCTCGAGCAGTCCACCTCAGCGGGCGGCGCGCGCTCGACCGCCGGCACGATTTCCGCCATCTCCAATTCCGTGCGTCTGCTCTATTCGCGCGCCGGGGATAACCCAGAAGGCCTGTACTCCGATTCCTTTTCGCCGAATACGCCCGAGGGGATGTGTCCGGAGTGTCAGGGCACGGGCGTGGTGCATGTGGCGACCGAGGAGTCGATGGTTCCGGACCAGTCCTTGAGCATCGAGGAGGGCGCCATCGCCGCCTGGCCCGGTGCATGGGCAGGCAAGAACTTCCATGACATCCTCATGACTTTGGGCTATGACATGGATTCCCCGTGGCGCGAGCTCCCGCGCGCAGACCGAGACTGGATCCTCTTCACCGAGGAACGCCCCGTGGTCACCGTCAAGCCACTGCGCGGCGCTGACCAGATTCAGCGCAACTACGAAGGCACGTGGCGCTCGGTGGCCAGCTACCTCAACAAGACTCTCGCGGAAACGCAGTCTGAGAGCTTGCGCAAGCGCACGCTCCAGTACATGGAGTCACACACCTGCCCTACCTGCCAGGGCCGCCGGCTGAATCCGCGCGCGCTGCAGGTCACTTACGCGGGCCTGCCAATCGACACCCTCAACGACCTGCCCTTGGATGCGCTCCACGAGTTGCTTGCCAAGCAGAAACCGGAAGAAAACAGCGCCGAGGATCTCTTACTCAAACAGGTTATTCCTGCCTTGACCTCCGCCCTGGAACTCGGCCTGGCGCACCTGAGCCTAGGCCGCCCCACGGAGACGCTTTCGGCTGGCGAATTACAAAGAATCCGCCTCGCCGCGCAGCTGCGCTCGGGGCTCTTCGGCGTCACCTACGTGTTGGACGAGCCCTCCGCTGGCCTGCACCCAGAGGAGCGCACAGCCGTTATGGACATCTGCCGCCGCTTCGTCGCCGCCGGCAACACCGTCCTGCTGGTTGAGCACGACATGGATTTGGTCGCACAAGCTGACTGGCTTGTCGACGTCGGCCCTCACGCCGGCGAAGGCGGCGGCCAGGTACTGTACTCCGGCCCAGTCGCCGACTATGATGCCGATACCCCGACCAGTAAGGCGCTGGCGCGGCGTCGTTTGGCATTGAATGAGACCCCACGAAAGAGCGAGAAACAACTGCACTTACGCGGCATTAAGGCGCGCAACCTGCGCGGGCTCGACGTGGACTTTGCATTAGGCGCCTTCACTGCAGTCACGGGTGTCTCCGGTTCGGGAAAGTCCACGTTGGTCTCGACGGTTCTTGCAGGTCTGTTGCGCGAGCAGGCGACCGCCGTGACCGACGCCGAGGAACAACCCGACGGCGCGGTTCGGCAGTGGAGCGTCGAAAACACAGAAAATCTCGGTGAAGTCACCCCGCCTGGTGCAAATCACTCAGAAGCCCATTGGCCGCACGCCGCGCTCGACGCTCGCGACCTATACCGGCCTCTTTGACCACGTCCGCAAGCTTTTTGCCAACACGCAAGAAGCCAAGCAGCGCAAGTGGACGGTCTCGCGCTTTTCCTACAACGTCAAGCAAGGGCAGTGCCCTACCTGCGGCGGTGCGGGGCAGATCGAGGTTGAGTTGGTCTTCCTTCCCGGTTCTTACACGCTATGCCCGGATTGCCAGGGCAAACGCTACAACCCTGAAACACTCGAAGTGACGTGGGGGCGGGCGCACGATTGCGCAGATCCTAGAGTTAAGCGTTGACGACGCCCACGAGGTATTCGCCGCCGCTGAAGGCTCCGCGCAGGTCACTGCAATCATGCGCGCGCTGGAGACCCTCCAGGCCGTGGGGCTGGGCTACCTGCGCTTAGGCCAGGGCGCGCCCGAGCTTTCCGGCGGTGAGGCCCAGCGCATCAAGTTGGCCACCGAGCTGCAGCGCTCGCGCAATTCCCACCGCGGGCACACGGTTTACCTCCTCGATGAGCCAACCACTGGTCTGCACCCAGCGGACATCGCCTTGCTGAATGCGGAGCTGCACAAGCTTGTCGACGCCGGGCAGACCGTCGTCGTGGTCGAGCACAATCTCTCGGTCATCGCGGAGGCAGATACAGTCATCGAGCTGGGCCCTGGTGCCGGTGCAGCGGGCGGAAAGATTGTGGCTACCGGCACGCCAGGCGAGGTTGCCAAGCAGGACAGTCCAACTGGCGGCGCGCTGGCTGCAGCTGCAAGTTAATAAGGCGGCTTGCGGGTTTCTGCCTGTGTTTCTACAGGAAAATAGGGTATTTCTAGGAGCATGGCTAATAACTTTGGAAATAATTCCGGCGGCTACTCTGACGATGAAACCCGGCAGATTGGTCGCGTGACTGGGTATGGGCCGGGCTCCAACTCGGGCTTCGGCAGCAACGACGCTACCCGTCAATTCGGCGCGTCAGAGGAGCGGCCGCGTCAGGTATTTCCTGGGCAGGGCGCGCAACAGTCTCCGGCGCCTCAAGCAAGCCCCGGCGGATATGGTCAGCCTAGCGGCTATGGCTCTGGCTATGACTCTGGCTATGAATCCGGCTACGAGCCGGTGCCCTCCAGCTATGAGGTGGAGCCGGAACGCAAGCGTAAGAGCGGCGGTTCTGGGTTGACCAGCGTCTTCGCTGCTATTGCGGCCCTGGCAGTTATCGCGGCCGGCGCACTGTTTTTCATGTGGCGCAACGCCAGCTCCGAGGCGGATTCCCAGCCGGAGACGGTAACTTCCACCGCAACGGTTACTGAGGAAAAGCCCACCACCGTTACTGAAACGGTCACCGAGGAAGCACCACAGAGTGAAAACCCGATCGACCAGCTGCCAACCGAGCTTCCGCCAGACGTACGGGATCAGCTGGATCAGGGTGGCGAGGACCTAGAGAGTCTACTGAACGACCTGCTGGGCGGCGGAAACGGCAATGGGAATGGCAACGGTAACGGCAACTCCCAGGGAGCTTAAGCCCCTAAACGCCAGCTAGTACTATGGAGCACCATGACTGACTCCATGAAGCTGGCGGAGGCGGTGGCTGCGCAATTGGCGCGCCACCTGTCTGACGTCATTATCTGCCCAGGCTCCCGCAACGCGCCGCTTTCTTTGGCGCTGCTGGCTCGCGAGGATATCCGCGTTCACACTCGTTTGGATGAGCGCTCCGCGGCCTTTACCGCCCTGGGCATGGCGCGCGTGCAGCGCCGCCACGTTGGCGTTGTGATGACGTCTGGCACCGCCGTGGCTAACGCATTACCAGCGATGGTGGAGGCAGCCCACTCGCATACCCCGCTGGCTGTCATCAGCGCTGATCGTCCCGCACGCTTGGTGGGCACGGGCGCTTCTCAGACCATTCAGCAGCAGGGCATTTTCGGCGTCTACGCTGCGACCACCCAGGTGGCTGAGGAAGCAGACATTCCGCAGGTTGCGCAGCGTTTTACTAGTGACCTGCAGGTGCACATCAACGTTGCCTTTGACGTTCCACTTCTCCACGAGTCACTGCCGGAAAAGCCTTCTGATCACACCTCCCGCAAGGCACCTACGCCGCGGCCTGTCAACCACGGCGAGGTCGAGGTTGACTTGAGCAAGAACACGCTCGTTATCGCCGGCGACGAAGCTTGGGAGGTCCAAGGCCTCGAGGACGTCCCGACCATCGCCGAGCCCACCGCGCCGGCACCATTCCACCCGGTGCACCCAGCGGCGGCTCATATCTTCCGCCGCGCGCAGGTCTCGGCTAACGATTACGTGGTTAACACCAAGGTCGAGCAGGTCATCGTGGTGGGCCATCCTACGCTGCACCGCGGCGTCATGGCGCTTATCAACGACCCAGACATCGAGCTCATCGTTCTTTCCCGCAGCGCCGATTTCACCAATCCGCGTGGCGAGCAAGCCACTTTGGGTACCACGGTCAAGACCACCGGCGAGCCGAGCCGCGAGTGGCTGAAGATCTGCGAGGGCGCCGCTGAGATGGCTTCCTCCGGGGTGCGCGAGGTCCTTGAGAACAAGGAGCTTGGTTTCACCGGCCTGCACGTCGCCGCCGCGGTGGGGGATACCCTCTCCGTCGAAGACATCTTGGTCCTAGGCGCCTCGAACCCGGTCCGCGATGCCTCGCTGGTAGGCCTGCCTTTCGACGGCGTGGATACCTTCTCACCCCGCGGCGCCGCCGGCATCGACGGCACCATCGCACAGGCCATGGGCATCGCGCTGGCCACCCAATCCCGCGAAGCTGATGCATGGCGCGCCCCGCGCGTTATCGCATTGCTTGGCGATGTCACCTTCCTCCACGACGCCCCCTCCCTTCTTGTTCCAGAAGACGAGGCCCGCCCGGAAAATCTCACTATCGTGGTGGCCAATGATGACGGCTGCGGCATCTTCGAGCTTCTGGAACAGGGCGCAGAGCCGTTCCGTCCCTCCTTCGAGAAGGCCTTCGGCACCCCGCACGGAATGAAACTGGAACAGGTGGCGGAAGCCTTCGGCGCCGAGTACCGCGCGGCGAATACTCCACAGAAGCTTCTCGATACACTCGCCGAGCTGAAGGAATACTCCACCGGAGTCCCCATCGTCGAAGCACACACCACCCGCGAAACCCGCCGCCAGCTGCAGGCGGAGCTGACTGCAAAGGTCGGCCAGTAGGTGGGCGCATTTCCGGCGCGGCCGCCCAAGGCGCCGAAGGCGGCAGTGGCCCCGCGCTACACGCCTGTCGTGTATCGCCGGCGCCTGCATCAGCTCATCATTGCGTTGTACGCGGCGTCGATTGTCGCGATGCTGGGGATGATGGTGGGGGCTTTCTTAAACGATCGCTCCATCGAGTCCAATCCGGGCCGCGCGTTGGCGACGGTCACGGACGTAGGAATCACAAGAACCTACGTCGATTTCCAGGACTCCGAAGGCATCTACCATTCCCCGCAATCCGGCCTGCTTTATCCCACCGGGCTGGGGGAGGGCCAGCAGGTCTGGGTGCTCTACTCGCAAAGTGACCCTGACCTAGTAAAAGTCGAGGGCCGCGAATGGACGCTGTCTATCCTCCCGGCGCTTTCCTCGATGGTCGTGGCCAGCCTGATTGCCGCGGCGGCATGGTGGACGGTGGGATTGAGCACGCGGGCGGCGGAGCGGCGTCGCCAAGCAAATGAAAGTGTTAACCAAAATTTTCCGCAGGCTTCACCGGAATCCTAGGCAAATAGGGGATTATTGAACCCATGCGTGTTGCGATTGTGGCAGAGTCCTTCCTTCCCAACGTCAATGGAGTGACCAACTCCGTGCTGCGTGTGCTTGAGCACCTGGCAGAAACCGGGCACGAGGCCCTTGTCATTGCCCCCGGTGCGCGCGAGGGGCAGGAGGAAATCGCGGATTACCTAGGCTTTCCCATCGTGCGGGTTCCCACCGTGCGCATCCCACTGATTGATTCGCTGCCTGTCGGCGTACCAACCACCGCCGTGGACGAGGCACTGCGGCAGTTCAAGCCCGACATCATCCACCTGGCCAGCCCCTTTGTTCTGGGTGCGGCCGGGGCCTTCTCCGCCCGTCAGCAACGCATTCCGTCGGTGGCGCTCTACCAAACTGACGTCGCCGGTTTCGCTACCAAGTACCACGCTTCCGCGCTGGCTTATGCCACCTGGGAGTGGCTGCGCCCCCTCCACAACGCCTGCCAGATGACGCTCGCGCCTTCCTCGTTGACCATCCGCGATTTGGAAGATCACAACATCAAAAATGTGCGCCACTGGGGCCGCGGTGTGGATGCGGAGCGTTTCCACCCGTCTAAGCGCTCCGCGCAGTTGCGCAAGCAGTGGGGTGCAGACGGCAAGAAGGTCGTGGGTTTCGTTGGCCGTCTTGCTGCAGAAAAGGGCGTGCACCGTCTGGCTGCGCTGAATGATCGCTCCGATATTCAGCTGGTCATCGTTGGCGACGGCCCAGAGCGTCCACTGTTGGAGGCACAGCTGCCCAACGCTTACTTCACGGGCGCGCTCGGCGGCGACGAATTGGCCCAAGCTTATGCCTCTCTCGACGTCTTCGTTCACGCGGGCGAATTCGAAACCTTCTGCCAGGCCATTCAGGAGGCGCAGGCTTCCGGCGTCCCCACGATTGGGCCGCGCGCCGGAGGCCCAGTGGATCTCATTCAGGAGGGCTACAACGGGCTGCTTCTCGAAGTCGCGACCTTCGTCGAGGATCTCCCCAACGCCGTCGATGCGCTGCTGAACCCAGAAATCCACGAGGAGTTGCGTGCGAATGCCCGCGAGTCGATTTCTTCCAAGACGTGGAAGGCGCTGTGCGAGCAGCTTCTGGGCTACTACGAGGAGGTCTTGGAAGATACTCGCCGCGTGCCGTTGACCATCCTGGGTCAGCGCCCTGAGCTGCCGCGGTGGGCGGCGCGTGCCCTCGGTGCACGCGTGGCCTAAACTAGCTACTTATGTCAAAGGCAGATCTCGATAAGAAGCCCTTCGACGTTGCGCGCATGTTCGACGCCGTCGGTGCCAAGTATGACATCACTAATACGGTGCTGTCCTTTGGCCAGGATAAGACCTGGCGTAAGCGCACCCGTGAACGCTTGGACTTGCGGCCGGGGGAGAAAGTCCTCGACTTGGCGGCGGGCACGGCTGTGTCGACTGAGGAGCTCGCCAAGTCCGGCGCGTGGTGTGTGGCCTGCGACTTCTCCCGCGGCATGCTGGCCGCCGGTGCACAGCGCGATGTGCCGAAGGTTGCCGGCGACGGCATGCAGTTGCCCTTCGCAGACGAGACCTTCGACGCCGTAACAATCTCTTATGGCCTGCGCAATATCCACGATTTCGAGCTGGGGCTGCGTGAGATGGCTCGCGTAACCAAACCGGGCGGCCGTATTGCAGTGGCAGAGTTTTCCAAGCCCATCATCCCGGTCTTCGGCACGGTCTACAAGGAATACTTAACCCGCCTGCTGCCGCCGATTGCGAAGCTAGTTTCGTCGAACCCGGAGGCTTATGTCTATCTCGCTGACTCGATTCGCGCCTGGCCCGACCAAGAGGAACTTGCCGCAGCCATCAACCGCAATGGGTGGGAAGGCGCGGGCTGGAAGAACATGACGCTCGGCATCGTGGCGCTGCACTCGGCGACGAAGCCGTTGCGCTAGGCCCAGCAACGCTGGCTCCGGCCCTGCTGAGCACTCACCGAGCCCTCTGCCGAGCTTTGGCCAGGCTCCCCGCAAAAGGACCATCTGGAAAGGCACGCAGGCCTAGAGCGTGTTCCACAGCGGCGTATCGCGCCGCGCCGCCGCTACGCCGCGGCCAGCCAGGCGCCACGCGCGAGCGATGAGGTCGCGGTCTTCTTCTGTGACCAAGTTGCCCATAAGCCGGGCTGCCGCCGGCATCAGCATCCGGCCGACCGGCCCGCGCAGCGCAACTGGGCCCGCGAAAGGCAGGAACTGTGGGTAAGTCAGTAAGCGCGCGGCCGTGCGCGCCAAGACGAAAGCCTCGCCGTACTGCGTCTGCAACAGATCTGGCCAGGCCAGTGTGAAGTCCTTGGTGCCCAACAACTCGACTGCAAGCTTTGCGGTCTCCAAACCATAGTCGATGCCCTCGCCATTGAGCGGGTTCACGCAAGCCGCGGCGTCACCAATGAGCATCCAGTTGGCACCGGCCACGTTTGAGACCGCACCGCCCATAGGCAGCAGAGCTGAGGCTACGCGGGTGATTTCGCCTAAGCCCCAGTCCGCGCGCTGCTGCTGCGCGTAGTGAGAAAGCAGCTTCTTGGTGTTGATACGGGCCGGACGCTGCGCCGTTGAAAGCGCGCCAAGTCCGATGTTGACCTCACCGATTTCCGCACCCAGCGGAAAAATCCAGCCATAGCCCGGTTGCACCTCGCCGGTCTCCGACTTCAGCTCCACATGCGAGTGCATCCACGGCTCCGCTGCGTGCGTGGAAGTCGCATAACTGCGCGCAGCGATGCCATAGACCTCGTCTTGGTGCCAAGCGCGTCCTAGCTGCTTGCCAAAGGTCGAGCGCACGCCGTCGGCCACGATCACCCACTTGGAACGCACTTCGCGCTCACCAACGCGGAAACTGGTGAGAGACCCGTTTTCCACCACTGGGGCGGTCGCAGGCGTACCGGTCCACGTCTTTGCACCTGCAGCCTGTGCGGCCGCAAAGACGAGATTGTCGAACTCGTGGCGCGGCAAAGCCGTACCCACCGAAGTCGGGTAGCTGGAGGGCCACGGCGCGGTTACCGAGCCGCCATAACCGTGTAGCTTCAAGCCCTTATTGCGATATTGCGCATTAATGTCCAGCCCCAATAGATTCAGCTGATGCATCGCGCGCGGGGTGAGCCCGTCGCCGCAGGTCTTGTCACGGGGGAAAGACGCGGCGTCGATAAGCAACGTTTCGTAGCCCGCTTTAGCTGCGTGAATGGCGGCGGCGGAACCTGCCGGCCCTGCGCCGATGATGGCTACGTCTACAAGTTCTGGGTTATCGATCTGCTGCGACATGGGCACTATCATTGCACGCGTTGGCCACCTTGAGTGTGTTTAGGGCCGTGGTATGGACTACGGTAAGTAGCTGATTATCACTGCCATTTTTGAGTTAAAGGAACGCTGTTAATGTCTCACGGCCAGACTCATGCCACTCATGTGGACTTGGGTGACCCGCAGCTAAGCGAGCGCATTGGCGCTGGAATGGCTGCCGTTGAGGAATTGCTGCACCATGAAATTGATCGTGGGCAGGACTTCGTAAAAGAGAAGGTCAGCCACCTTTCGAGTGCAGGCGGAAAGCGCTTTCGTCCAATGATGGCTTTGCTCGCCTCCGAGTTTGGCCAGCGCCCAGCTTCTGCTGAGGTTATTAAAGCCGCCACGGTGGTTGAAATGGTGCACGTCGCAACGCTTTATCACGATGACGTGATGGATGAGGCTGAGCGCCGCCGCGGCGTCGAGTCCGCCAATTTCCGCTGGACCAACTCCGTGGCAATTTTGGCTGGCGACGCCCTCTTGGCGCATGCGTCCCGCCTGATGTCCCAGCTTGATACCCACACGGTTGGCCACTTCGCGGAGACTTTCGAGGAGCTGGTCACCGGCCAGATGCGTGAGACCATCGGCGCGGGCGAGGCTAATGCGGTGGATCATTACATGGCGGTTATCCGTGAGAAAACGGCCGTGCTCATCGCGTCTGCTGGCTACCTGGGCGCTTATCATTCCGGTGCTACCTCTGAACAGGCCGCCGCGTTGCGCCAGATTGGTGGCGCAATCGGCATGATTTTCCAGATCGTCGACGACATCATTGACATCTTCTCCGACCCGAAGGAATCCGGTAAGACCCCGGGCACCGATCTTCGCGAGGGTGTATTTACCCTGCCGGTCCTCTACGCCCTGGAGGAGGAAGGTCCAGTGGGCGACGAACTGCGTGCGCTTTTGACAGGCCCGCTTGCCGACGACGCGTCTGTTGACCACGCCATCGACCTTCTGCGTCGCTCGGGCGGCCGCGAGAAGGCCATGGACGATGTGCGCGGCTACCTGCGTGTTGTGGAGGAGCAGCTTTCGGTGCTGCCGGAGTGTGCAGCTAGCGAGGCGCTGCGCCAGTTGGCGGATTACACGGTTCGCCGGGTTGGCTAAGCAGGCACTAAAAGGACTTGTGTCCTGCCGATTTGCATGCCGGTGGGCACTTCGTAGTAAAGTACCTAATCGCACCTCGAGTGCAAGCCAGGTTGCCCGAGCGGCCAAAGGGAGCGGACTGTAAATCCGCCGGCATTGCCTTCAGAAGTTCGAATCTTCTACCTGGCACAATCTAAACCCCGTGGTTTCGACCACGGGGTTTCTTCGTTTTCGCGTCGTGGGTGAAATCTAGCGGTCGTGTTCTTCAAGCTCGCCTCACTCTGCCCCTTGGGCTAAAGGTGTGCGAAAACGTGCGTTTGAAAGAGCTCAAAAACGCAGAGTGAACTGGCGATTTGTGTAATTAGACTAAATCGGGTTAATCTTTTCAAGGCTTCAACGAGAGCACAGCGAACAAAAAGTTCGTTACTCAACGAGGCTGTGCCCCCTTAGCTCAGTCGGCAGAGCGTTTCCATGGTAAGGAAAAGGTCGACAGTTCGATTCTGTCAGGGGGCTCCAATCATGTCTGCATCTAGTGCACATGATTATGGCGGTGTAGCTCAGTGGTAGAGCAAGCGACTCATAATCGCTGTGTCGCGAGTTCAATTCTCGCCATCGCTACCGGGAAAGGAAAGTGCCCCACAACGCGGGCGCTTTTTTACTACCGACTCCGGCCCAAGGGCTGGCGGTTTAGAAGTAAATCGCAGTTCTGGTAGGGTTGTGCATGCTGTCTTTGACAGTTACATGCATAGGGGCGTGGCGCAATTGGTAGCGCAACGGTCTCCAAAACCGTAGGTTGCAGGTTCGAGTCCTGTCGCCCCTGCCAAAACTTTTCCAAGGAGGAACCAGCTGTGAGCGATGAACAGCAGCCGATTAAGTCAGGCGCTTCACGCCCCACCGGTAAGCGCCAGCTCTCCGGTGCAGCTACCACCTCATCGCAGGCGTACACCGACAAGCGAGTTGTACGCGTAGAGGACAAAAAAGATGATGCAACCGTCGGCGGCGGTGTAGCCGCTTTCCCAAGCGAGGTTGCTTCCGAAATGAAGAAGGTCGTCTGGCCAACCGCAAAGGAAATGGTTCAGTACACCGTTATTACCTTCGCCTTCCTCATCGTCCTGACTGCCCTTGTCTGGGGAGTTGACACCCTGTCCGGTCTGGGAGTTGAGAAGATTTTGACTCCTTAGTAGTCTTTTAATACAAGCTTTTATCCCGCTGATTTCACTCGCGAGGCGAGGGAAACGGCGGGATACTTTTTGCCCTAGTGGCTTGGCGGGGCGGCGTTCGTTTAGGGGCCGCAACGCAGGTAGGCTAGGGCGCAGAAAATTCTTGAAGCGCCTGCTTCTTTAAAGCTCGCGCGCGAACGGATGGAGTAAAAGACCATGAGCGACGAGAACAACGTCGAAACGCCAGAAACCTCCCTCGAAGCGGCCCTCATCGGCAACGTACAGGACCAGGCAGCCGAAGCTGTGGCTGATTCCGAGTCCGCGGACGCACCTGCCGCAGAAGGTGCAGAAGCCGCTGAGGACGCGTCTAATTCTGCAGACGCAGAGGCTGCAAGCGCCGCTGAAGCTGAGGGAACCGAGGACGATGACTACCGCCGTCGTTTGCGCCAGTTCACCCGCGAGCTGAAGAAGCAGCCGGGCCAGTGGTACATCATCCAGTGCTACTCCGGCTACGAGAACAAGGTGAAGACCAACCTTGACATGCGCGCCCAGACTCTTGAAGTTGAGGATTCCATCTTTGAGGTTGTCGTTCCGGTCGAGCAGATTCTGGAAAACAAGGACGGCAAGAAGAAGATCGTCAAGCGCAAGCTGCTGCCGGGCTACGTCTTGGTCCGCATGGAGCTCAACGACGCCGCCTGGTCCGTCGTTCGCGAAACCCCTGGCGTGACCTCCTTCGTGGGCAACGAGGGCAATGCGACCCCGGTCAAGATCCGCGACGTCGCCAAGTTCCTCATGCCGAACGAGGCTGCACCGGAGTCCAACCAAAACGCTGGCGACCAAGACGGCGAGCAGGTCGTCGCAATGCCGGAGAAGGCTGCTGCGAAGGCTTACGCGCACGACTTCGAGGTCGGCGAGGCAGTTACCATCCTCTCCGGCCCGCTGGCATCCGTTTCCGCAACCATCTCCGAGATCGACCCAGAGACCGGTAAGATGCAGGGTCTGGTTTCCATCTTCGGCCGCGAGACTCCAGTCGAGCTTTCCCCGACCGAAATCGAGCGCGTCTCCTAAAACCACTTGGCGCGTAGCCTGGGAAAATGGCAGACTACGCGATTTGGTAGCAGGGCGCACGGTGTTCTAGGATGAAACGCCGTGCGCCTTTTTGCGTGCACAGACAACTAAACGTTTCTCCCCCCCGGTGGCCCACTTGAGGTGAGCATCCGGACGGGGCGTTGTTATTCATCGTGGCAGCGCACCGGTAACACAGGAAAGAGGTAATTCGATGGCTCCGAAGAAGAAGGTTTCTGGTTTCATCAAGCTGCAGATTGAGGCTGGCGCTGCTAACCCAGCTCCGCCGGTTGGTCCGGCACTGGGTGCCCACGGCGTCAACATCATGGAGTTCTGCAAGGCTTACAACGCTGCGACTGAGTCCCAGCGCGGCAACGTTGTGCCTGTTGAGATCACCGTCTACGAGGATCGCTCCTTCGATTTCAAGCTGAAGACCCCGCCGGCAGCGAAGCTGCTGTTGAAGGCCGCTGGCATCAAGAAGGGCTCCGGCGTTCCTCACACCGACAAGGTCGGTTCCGTGACCTGGGATCAGTGCAAGGAGATTGCACAGACCAAGTTCGAGGATCTGAACGCTCGCGACATCGAGAACGGTGCTCGCATCATCGCCGGCACTGCTCGTTCCATGGGCATCACCGTCGACGGCATCCCAGCCAAGTAAACAACTTCATCAAAAAATGAGCGGCCATCTCGTGTGGTCGTTCGTGGTAGGGCCAGCTACGGCCCGCCAAGACCACACCAATCCAAGAAAAGGAATTGCTTAAATGAGCACCAACTCTAAGGCTTACAAGGCGGCTGCTGAGCTCGTCGACAAGTCCCGTCAGTACTCTCCGCTCGAGGCTGCAAAGCTCGCTAAGGAGACCTCCTCCAAGAACTTCGACGCTACTGTCGACGTCGTCTTCCGCCTGGGCGTTGACCCACGCAAGGCTGACCAGCTGGTTCGCGGCACCGTTTCCCTGCCTAACGGCACCGGTAAGGACGTTCGCGTAGCTGTCTTCGCAGAGGGCGAGAAGGCTGAGGCAGCTAAGGCTGCAGGCGCTGACATCGTCGGCACCGACGAGCTGATCTCCGCTATCAACGAGGGCAACATCGACTTCGACGTTGCAATCGCTACCCCGGACCAGATGGCTAAGGTCGGCCGCGTTGCACGTGTCCTCGGCCCACGTGGTCTGATGCCGAACCCGAAGACCGGCACCGTCACCGCTGACGTTGCGAAGGCTATCTCCGACGTCAAGGGCGGCAAGATCTCCTTCCGTGTTGACAAGGCTTCCAACCTGCACGCAATCCTGGGCAAGGCTTCCTTCGACGCTGAGAAGCTGGCTGAGAACTACGGCGCTCTCTACGATGAGATCCTGCGTCTGAAGCCGTCCTCTGCTAAGGGCCAGTACGTCAAGAAGGTAACCATCTCCACGACCTCCGGTCCTGGCATCCCGGTTGACGCTTCTGTTCAGAAGAACTACGCAGAGTAATTTCTGCTTCTGTTAGTGGTTCGCTTTAAGCGCCGCTGATGGTTCGCCCCGACCGCGTCGCGGTTGGGGCATTCTTTTGCCTTCTTGCCGTTTTCTAAATTTCAGGAAATTGGCAGGAACGCACAGGGGACTTGCAGGTTGAATTCATTGTCTCGCAAGTTCCATGCCCCATACTTATGTTGTGCGTTTGAGAGAGGCGCATGAGAGATAGAGAGAACACCCTGAGCTTTGCAGGGCGCAGCGGCTTGAGACCCCGCAGCGATATCCAAAGCGTATAGAGAGACATCGAGGGCCCCGGCCGTAAGGCTGGGCCCTCGATGTTTTCCTGTTGCCTCGCCGGCCGTCTTGCATGACCGTGTTAGAACACGCGGCGGGCCTAGCAGATTTCCTGGTATGCGTCCAAGGCGGCTTGCCGCGACTGCTTGAGGTCCACGATGGGCGGTGGGCTAAGCGGTGGTGCCCACTGGCGCACGTAGGTGCCGTCGGGATCGAACTTGCAAATTGCCAGACTTCTCGTGCGGAAACTTCGCCCCAGCGTAGATGGGGCGAAGGCGCTGTAGACCTTATAGGGCTTAACGGCTTGTGGCTCCACCAGGCAATGGGCAGCAAAAGAGTGGATCTCGAGGCCTTGCGAGTGGAGGGATTCTTTTAAGACGGCGTCGATTGTCGACAGATGATAACGCCGGTTCCAGCACACGGCGGAAACGTTCTGAGACTCAGCGAAGGCAGGGATTGTCGTACGGGCGTCGCCGTTTAGCCTGTATAAAGGAACGTTATAGGAAGCGAGCTCTTCTGCGCGGCAGGAAAGGGAGCGTTCACGCCACCAGCTGGTCGCACTGCCCAAGGGGCGGCTACGCGGGTAGGCAGGTTCGTCTAGAACGCAGGCGATAACCTCGCCCCGGGAAGCAGCCCAGGTGAGTGCGGGGTTATCGCAAAGGCGCAGGTCATCGCGAAACCAAACAAGGGTGGTCATGGTATCCCAGCATACGGATGCACGGTGAGCGGGCAGAGAGATTGCCATGTAGCGTAGATGCGTGCGAAGGAATTAAGGCCGCGGCTTGCCTTTCATCCAGTACACGGACCAGATAACGTCTTCGCGCGGTACACCCCAGTCATGCACGGCTATCGAGCGCACTGCTTTGGCCAGGTCTCCTTCGCCTGACACCCACACCGAATCCGGCGCTGTATCCGCGGAGAATCGGGATCCAAGAAGCTGGCTAGCGCGCGTGCTGTGTTCCTCGTGCGGGGCGGTGATCATGGCGAGTGAGCGAACCTTGTCGCGCCACGTTTCCTCAAAGCCGTCTTCAACTTCAGCGTCGTCTGCGATCATGGCAACGACGTCGACTGCACCCAAGGTTTCCGGTGACAAGGCTTCGTAGTGCTCGAGGATGTGCCACAGCGCCGGAAGGGCAGAGGCATCTGCGAGCAATAGTTGTGACTTCTTAGGCGCTTGCCACCGCACTTGCCCGGTATATATTCCGGCGGTATCCCCGGGGTGGGCATTGAGGATCCAGCGTGATCCCGGGCCATTATCGCCATGGGTCACAACGTCGACATCGATGGTGCACGCTTCTTGGTTGAGCTTGCGAATTGTGTACCAGCGCAATGCTGGGCGTATGCCGTCGGGCAATCCGTTGACGGCAGCACGAACATTGGCATCTTCGACTGGGAGAGGGGAGAACTTCTGCCCGTCTTGGGGCATGAGGAGCCCAAAATACTCGTCAGGCCCGGCTAGGGGGTAGTCACTAAAAGCCGGCGAGTGAAAAGTTAAACGGTGCAGCCGCGGCTTGAGGCGGGGGTTCCCGGGGAGGGTGACGGGCAATAAGCGGTGATGCGTCAAGGGAATTGATCCTAGGTAGAGGCCAAATTTGAAACCATCATAACGTACAGGTTAGGCTAGCCTCAAATAATTTAGGGGTGCGAATGCTTGCGTGCTCGTTCCCGTTGAAGGAAAGGTTTTCATGGTTGCTATCAGCCGGCGCGCAAAAGGCGTGCTCGCTATTGTCTCAGTGGCAGCGATTGCTCTGACAGGGTGCTCGCGCGGAAGTGGCGAGGACAGTACGGGTGCGGACAGCGCTGAGGAGGTGCGCGTTGCCAGCCTAGGGCTGGGTGATGCCGATACCGTGCTGGCACTCGGAATCACTCCGGTTGCCGTAGCGCCATGGGGTGCGCAAGGCGACGGTGATGGCTCCGGCGTTGGCCCATGGGCGAAGGAGCTTCTGGGAGATGCCCAGCCCGAGGTGATCTATAACACCGCTTCCGGTTTCACGGCAGAGGTACTTGAGCAGGTCACTGCCTCGGATCCCACACAGATCATCGCCGTGAACCAAGCTGTGGACCAGGAAGCGAAGAAATCCCTCGAGGATATCGCCCCGCTGACCGTGAAGCCCGAAGGTTTCGAAGACTGGCAGATTCCCTGGGAGGAACAAGTCAAGACCATCGCCTCTGCCGTGGACAAGGAAGAGGAGGGGGAGAAGCTTATTGACCAGGCGGAGGACGCCTTCGAGCAGTTCAAGGACTCCCACCCGGAGCTGCAGGGCAAGCGAGCAGCCATCGTCATGCCCTATGAGGGGAAGCTGGGCCTCTACACAGCAGAGGACGGCCGCGGCCAGTTCATTGAGAACCTCGGTTTTGAGATTCCGCAGGAATTGCAGGGTGATGGTTCCAGCTTCTTCGTGGACTATGCCCCGGAAAACTACTCCCAGCTCAACAACGTGGACTACCTGTTCGTCTTGGACTACAACGGCGCGGTCGATGAAATCAAGAAGGATTCCACGTTCCAAGGCCTCGACGTGGTCAAGGATGGCCGCGTTCGCTACCTGGACACGGACACCGGCAATGCGATGAGCATTCCGAACCCGCTGACGATCCCGTGGGCCGTCGACAAGTTCGAAGAGAAGCTCTAAATGCTCGCACTACCGAGGAAGGCTGATGCTATCCACGGTGCTGCGGGTGCGCGCCACGGCGGTGAAGCAGCCGCATTGGATTCGCGGGGAAGAAGCCGCGCACTGCTCACCACGGCCCTAGTTGTGTCGACCCTCCTCCTTTTGCTGTG
>NZ_KV800720.1:29430-45186 GCF_001810285.1 Corynebacterium sp. HMSC071F07 | reverse complement strand
TCCTCCACGGGGGCGAGGCAGATATCGAGAATATCGTGTGGGATTTACGCATCCCCCGCACGTTCGTGGCCTACTTCGCGGGAGCTGCCATCGCGGTATCGGGTGTTATCGCTCAGTCTTGGACTAGGAACCCCTTGGCCGATCCGGGCTTCATTGGTATTACTGCGGGAGCCTCGTTCCTTGTTGCCCTCGGGACAACACTAGGGATCGCCACCTCAACCGGGATGCGGACAGCGCTCGCCCTCCTCGGCGCTGGCTTGGCCACGGCATTAGTGCTGGGTGTGTCCCGCAGGTTTCAGGATCCTTTGACGCTGGTCTTGGTCGGCGCAGGCGTTGCTGCTGCCTTGAGCTCTAGCGCCATGTTGATCGGCCTGTACTCCACGGATGTTCTCGACAGCATGCGCCGGTGGACCATCGGCTCCACGTTTGGGCGCGGCCCAGAGGATGTCGCCATTGCAGGTGTTGGGTTGCTAATCGGGCTTATCAGCGCCGCACGAGTGGCGCGCCCGCTCGACCTTTTAGCCATGGGGGAGGAATCCTCGGTGGCACTAGGCGGCTCGCCCACGCTGACGCGGCGCGGGGCTGCCTTGAGTATCGTTGTGCTAGCAGGATGCGCTACCGCGGCGACGGGGCCCATTGCCTTCGTTGGTTTTGCCATCCCCCATCTGCTGCGCCGGTTCACGGGGCCAGAAGTTACCGCGATGGTTGCGCCAGCCGCCTTACTCGGTGGCTGCTCCGTACTCGTTGCGGATATTCTGGGCCGCCTCATCGTGGGTCCCTCCGAGCTGGAGATGTCCATCGTCTTGGCCTTTGTGGGCGCACCATTTCTCATCTGGGCCGTACACCGTGGGGAGCACGAGCTATGAGGGGGTTGCAGAAGGGGGACGTCGTTAAGCATCTGCGTTCCCAAGAGCGGCAGCGCCGGACATGGATATGGGCAGCGACCTGCTTCTTTGTTGTGGTCGCCGCAAGCTCCTATGTCCTCATGCTAGGGCAGGGCCCTGTGGCCTTGAGCCCGGGGCAGGTCCTGGAGATTCTCAACGGCGGGGGAAGCCGCAGCGAAATTCGCGTTGTGTGGGACCTGCGCATGCCGGTAGCGCTAGCGACGCTCATCGTGGGTGCCGCGCTCGGACTGGCGGGGTCGTGGACGCAGTCGATGTCGCGCAATCCGCTGGCCTCTCCCGATATCCTTGGCGTGACTGGTGGTGCGTCCGTCATGGTGGTCCTCGGAACGGTGCTCTCCCGGCCTGTGCTTGCCGAAGGGCTCTCCATGTTCTGGTGGCGGGCCGGGCTCGCGTTGCTGGGTGCCGTGCTAGCAGCCATCCTGCTGGTAGCGCTTGGGGGAATCGGCACGAGCAACCGCATCGTTATCGTCGGAATCGCGCTCTCGCTGCTGTTTCAAGCGCTGGTGGCGTATCTTTTGCGCGCCGCCGAGCTCCTTCGCGCGGCGCAATCGCAGCTGTGGCTGGCGGGAACCACGGGCTTCGTGCGGATGGAGGTCATTGCTCCTCTTCTCGTGGGGTTGACTCCTTTCGTGGTGCTTGGTCTGTGGTGTGCCAGGGAGCTGCCACTTCTTGCGCATGATGATCTCTCGGCCCTTTCCCTCGGAGTTAACATCACGCGAACACGCGCGTTCCTGCTGGTCGCTGCTACGGGAATCTGCGCGGTGACTGTATCCGTGGCCGGCCCCATTGGTTTCATCGCGCTTCTCGCCCCGCATGTGGGGCGCATTGTTGCCCGGACGCCCACGCCTGTGCCGTTGGTTTCTTGCGCTGCTGGCGCCGCCTTGTTGAGTGCGTGCGCTGTGATTGCTGGAGCGTTGCCAATGGACGCTCCAGTGGGTGCAGTCTCCTCCATCATCGGAGGATGTGCCCTGGTCATCTTGGTGTGGAATGCCGCACGGAGGAGAGGATAAAAGCTAGTGAAAGACAGAGAAATTACGGCCACCGGTATCCATGCCGGCTATAAGGACGGGGACGACATCCTGTCCGGCGTTGACTTGGTGGCCCACCCGGGTGAAATCACCACGCTCATTGGGCCTAATGGCTGCGGCAAGTCCACGTTGCTGAAGACCTTGTCTAAAATTCTTCGCCCGCGGCAGGGGAGCGTGCATATCGGCGAGCTAGACGTACATGGCATGAGCCCGAAAGAAGCAGCTACCCACGTGGCGCTTCTTCCACAGCAGCCGACGGCGCCGGACGGGCTGCGGGTGGGCGAGCTTGTAGCGCGCGGGCGCTACCCGCACCTGGGCCGCGGTCGGGGACTGTCTGCGAAGGACCGCGACATCATCGCGCAGGCCTGCGTGGAGACGGGCATTACGGACTTCATCGACCGTGATATCGCGGCGCTCTCGGGTGGCCAACGCCAACGGGTGTGGCTGGCGCTTGCTCTGGCGCAGGACACGCCAGTGCTGCTTCTCGACGAACCCACAACCTTCCTCGACCCAGCCCACGCCATGAGCGTTTTGGAGCTCGTGCGCAAACAGGCCGACGCCGGGAAAACGGTGGTCGTTGTGCTGCACGATCTCATGCTGGCCGGCCAGTACTCCGACACCATGGTGGTCATGAACAACGGCGAGGTCATCGCGCAGGGAACTCCCCAGCAGGCGTTGACGAAAGAAGTGCTGGCAGCCGCCTATGGCATCGACGTCGAGATCTGGGATGACCCGCGAAGCGACGCCCCCGTCATCGTTCCGCGCGGGGTGCTCAGGGACTAAGAATTCTCGTTGGGTGAAACAGGGAGAAGGAAGCCCCGAGAGCCGCGATTTGGAGTTGGCTAGCGTGGCTTGTATAGTTCCTAGCGAAGTTTGAACGGCCTGAAAGGTCGAGTCAAAGTTCACCGAAGACCGTCGGTCATCCGGGAGTCCGGATCGAAGGTTCCTCATCCTAGGGGACGGCCCACGCAGGAGACACTTTGCGATTAATCGCGGCATTCTCTTATGCTGCGCGCCCTGTGCTCTTGCACGGGGCATTTTTTATTGAAGATGTCTCGACGGAAAATCACAGAGATGTTTTGAAAGGAGGCGAAGTAGAACATGGCAAACCCAAAGAACACCGCAGATCTCGCGGAGCTCAAGGAGAAGCTCGCTGGCTCTGAGTCCATCGTGCTGACCGAGTACCGTGGTCTGACCGTTGCACAGCTCCAGGAGCTGCGTAACAACCTGGGCTTTGACGTTGAGTACTCCGTCGCCAAGAACACCCTCTTCAAGATCGCCGCTAACGAGGCTGGCATCGAAGGTCTTGACGATAAGCTGACTGGCCCGACCGCAATTGCGTTCATCAAGGGCGAGGCAGTGGATGCCGCTAAGGTCATCAAGAAGTTCGCTGATGACAACAAGGCATTCGTCGTCAAGGGCGGCTACATGGATGGCAACGCTCTGTCCGCAGAGCAGGTTGCTGCCATCGCCGAGCTGGACAACCGCGAGACCACTCTCGCAAAGCTTGCCGGCGCTATGAAGGGTTCTATGGCAAAGGCTGCGGCTGCATTCAACGCTCCTGCTACCAAGATGGTCCGCACCGCTGCGGCCCTGCAGGACAAGAAGTCTGCCGAGGCTTAAAGTCGCCAATCAAGGCGCATAAAAATCAACACAAACACAATCTGGGTTGCATGCCAGCCCAAAAGAAAGGATGGCCATCATGGCTAAGCTCACCAAGGACGAGCTCATTGAAGCTTTCAAGGAAATGACCCTCATCGAGCTCTCCGAGTTCGTTAAGGAATTCGAAGAGGTCTTCGACGTTGAGGCTGCTGCTCCGGTTGCAGTTGCAGCTGCAGGCGCACCGGCTGCTGGTGGCGCTGCTGAGGAAGAGAAGGACGAGTTCGACGTCGTTCTGACCGACGCTGGCGCAAAGAAGATCGGCGTCATCAAGGCTGTCCGCGAGATCGTCTCCGGCCTGGGCCTGAAGGAAGCTAAGGAGCTCGTTGAGGGCGCACCGAAGGCTATCCTCGAGGGTGCTTCCAAGGACGATGCTGAGGCTGCTAAGGCTAAGCTGGAAGAGGCTGGCGCTTCTGTCGAGCTCAAGTAATTTTACTTGGCTTACAACCCCGTTTCCCGCTGGGAGACGGGGTTGTTCCCGTTTTGGAGGTGTTTGTCCTTCCCCGCCCCGCGTGCAGATTCCAGTCTCCGCGCCCGCGACCTGTAGAATAATCCACCATGCTGCCCAAGTCCCGAATCTTTTCTGTCCTGCTTCTAGGCCTCGGCGTTGCGCTAATGGCTGCAGGTATCGCGGCGCCGAAGTTCTTGAGCTTCGAACCGCGCATGCCTTTGGATTTGCAGCACACCACCTGGACCCTGCACGACGATTCCGCCAAGTCTCAGGTAGTGACAGGGGAGGGCACGAGTCCTTACGAGGGGCCAATGGCTTATCAGCTCAACATGGACATTCAAGATCCTTCAGATGAAGAGCAGGCCACGCTCCGCATCGGTGAGTCGGCCATGCGCGGCGATAGCGGCAAGGTGGAGGATCTTTCCATGGCGCGCGTGTGGAGCTACCCCATGGACCGCCTGAGCGGTGACGCGCTTGGCGACGCCTCCCTTACCCACACCCTGGGCAGCCCTACCGCGCAGGTCACCGTCGATGGTGTGTGGCTAAAGTTCCCAGCAGCAACCGAGCAGACTACGTACCCAGTCTTTGACCCCTATCTGCGCAAGGCTGCCGATGCCGTCTTCGAAGAGGAGATGGAAATCGAGGGGCGCACCGTCTATCGCTTCCATCAAGAAGTTGAGCCGACCAACCTCGCGACCTTGTACCCAGGGCAGACCACTACCACCTTGCACAATGAAGATGATTCGACCGAGCAGGGTTACCTATTCCACAAGGCGACACGCGACTTCTACGTCGATCAGGTAAGCGGCATGGTGGTAGGAATGGACGTGGCCATCGATGACTATTGGGGAGACCGCAGTGGTGCCGGCCGCGAAACCCAATTCATGTTCGAGGGCAAGACCTCTGACGAGGATCGTGCCGCCTTCCTCGCACAAGCCGCGGAATTCCCAAAGCCCGCCTTTGCCACCATGGTTCGCTGGGCCGTCTTGGGCCTAGGCGCGGTGCTGACTCTCATCGGTTTGGCTGGGGCATTGGGTGCCTTCCAGAAGCGCCGCCGCAAGTAACATGCTGATTTCGCCTTTACACGGTGGGAACTTTCCTATAAGCTATATCGTTGCGCTGGAATCTGGATCTTCGGTGCACATTTAGCCTTTCAAGTAGGTGATGGCAAAACCGACTTGACAAGGTGATTTTGTGCATTCTGAACCCAGACAATCTACAGCAGACCGAATGCTAAATTTACCAGCGGTTTTGCACCTCGTCGGCCAGGGCGGGGAGGCAATCCGCGTGAGGTGCTGGAAGGACCCATCTTGGCAGTCTCCCGCCAGACCAAGTCAGTGGCCAATATCCCTGGAGCCCCGAAGCGATACTCGTTCGCGAAAATCAACGAGCCTATCGCCGTCCCGGGCCTCCTCGATCTACAACTCGATTCCTTCGCATGGCTGATCGGCTCGCCAGAGTGGCGCGAGCGCGAGCAGGCTGAGCGCGGTCCCGAGGCTCGCGTCACCAGCGGCCTCGAGGACATCCTTGAGGAACTGTCTCCGATTCAGGACTACTCGGGCAACATGTCCCTGTCCCTGTCGGAGCCTCGCTTCGAGCCGGTGAAAAACACCGTCGACGAGTGCAAGGAAAAGGACATCAACTACTCCGCGCCGCTGTACGTGACCGCAGAGTTCATCAACAACGACACCCAGGAGATCAAGTCTCAGACCGTCTTCATCGGTGACTTCCCGATGATGACTGACAAGGGTACGTTCATCGTTAACGGTACCGAGCGTGTCGTCGTTTCCCAGCTCGTTCGCTCCCCGGGCGTCTACTTCGATCAGACCATCGATAAGTCCACCGAGCGTCCGCTGCACTCCGTGAAGGTGATTCCTTCCCGCGGTGCATGGCTGGAATTCGACGTCGACAAGCGCGATACCGTCGGCGTCCGCATCGACCGTAAGCGTCGCCAGCCGGTAACCGTGCTGCTCAAGGCCCTTGGTTGGTCCGAGGAGCAGATCCGTGAGCGCTTCGGCTTCTCCGAGCTGATGATGTCTACCCTCGAGTCCGATGGTGTGGCAAACACTGACGAGGCTTTGCTGGAGATCTACCGCAAGCAGCGTCCGGGCGAGCAGCCAACCCGCGAGCTCGCGCAGTCCCTGCTGGATAACTCCTTCTTCCGTGCAAAGCGCTACGACCTCGCAAAGGTGGGCCGTTACAAGGTCAACCGCAAGCTGGGTCTGGGCGGTGACCACGACGGTCTGATGACCCTGACCGAGGAAGACATTGCTGTCACCCTCGAGTACCTGGTACGCCTGCACGTAGGCGAGCGTGAGATGACCGCTCCGAACGGCGAGACCATCGCCATCCACACCGACGACATCGACCACTTTGGTAACCGTCGTCTGCGTACCGTCGGCGAGCTCATCCAGAACCAGGTCCGCGTTGGCCTGTCCCGTATGGAGCGCGTCGTCCGTGAGCGCATGACCACCCAGGATGCGGAGTCCATCACTCCGACCTCCCTTATCAACGTGCGTCCGGTTTCTGCTGCTATCCGCGAGTTCTTCGGTACCTCGCAGCTGTCCCAGTTCATGGACCACAACAACTCCCTGTCTGGTCTGACCCACAAGCGCCGTCTGTCCGCGCTGGGCCCAGGCGGTCTGTCCCGCGAGCGCGCCGGCATTGAGGTCCGAGACGTACACGCTTCTCACTACGGCCGTATGTGCCCGATTGAGACTCCGGAGGGCCCGAACATTGGTCTGATTGGCTCCCTGGCCTCCTACGCTCGCGTCAATGCTTTCGGCTTCATCGAGACCCCGTACCGCAAGGTTGTTGACGGCAAGGTCACCGACGAGGTCGAGTACCTCACCGCTGATGAGGAAGATAAGTTCGCAATTGCGCAGGCGGAAATCGAGAAGGAAGCTGACGGCACCATCGTCGGCACCCGTATCGAGGTCCGCCTGAAGGACGGCGACATCGGAGTTACCGACGCTTCCGGCGTCGACTACGTTGACGTTTCCCCACGCCAGATGGTTTCCGTGGCAACCGCCATGATTCCGTTCTTGGAGCACGACGATGCTAACCGTGCGCTGATGGGCGCTAACATGCAGCGCCAGGCAGTGCCGCTGGTGCGCTCCGAGGCACCTTTCGTTGGTACCGGTATGGAGCAGCGCGCTGCATACGACGCCGGCGACCTCATCATCACCCCGAAGGCTGGCGTTGTAGAAAACGTCACCGCTGATCTCATCACCATCATGGATGACGAGGGCCAGCGTGACACCTACATGTTGCGTAAGTTTGAGCGCACCAACCAGGGCACCAACTACAACCAAACCCCGCTCGTCGAGCTGGGCCAGCGCGTAGAGGCCGGCCAGGTTCTGGCTGACGGCCCGGGTACCCACAACGGCGAGATGTCCCTGGGCCGCAACCTGTTGGTTGCCTTCATGCCTTGGGAAGGCCACAACTACGAGGATGCAATCATCCTGAACCAGCGCATCGTCGAGGACGATGTTCTGACCTCCATCCACATCGAGGAGCACGAGATCGATGCTCGCGATACCAAGCTGGGTGCCGAGGAAATCACCCGCGAGATCCCGAACGTCTCTGACGATGTTCTGCGCGACCTGGATGAGCGAGGCATCGTTCGCATTGGTGCTGATGTTCGCGCAGGCGACATTCTCGTCGGTAAGGTCACCCCGAAGGGTGAGACCGAGCTGACCCCGGAGGAGCGCTTGCTGCGCGCCATCTTCGGTGAGAAGGCACGTGAGGTTCGCGATACCTCCATGAAGGTTCCTCACGGTGAGAACGGCAAGGTCATTGGCGTTGCTCGCTTCTCCCGCGAGGATGACGACGACCTGGCCCCGGGCGTCAACGAAATGATCCGCGTCTACGTGGCTCAGAAGCGCAAGATCCAGGATGGCGATAAGCTCGCTGGCCGTCACGGCAACAAGGGTGTCGTGGGCAAGATCCTGCCGCCAGAGGACATGCCATTCATGGCTGACGGCACGCCTGTCGACGTCATCTTGAACCCCCACGGTGTTCCGCGTCGTATGAACATCGGCCAGGTCCTCGAGGTCCACCTTGGCTGGCTGGCACACGCCGGCTGGAAGGTCGACGTTGATGACCCAGCTAACGCTGAGCTGCTCAAGACCCTGCCGGAAGAGCTTTACGACGTCCCGGCTGGTTCCCTGACCGCAACCCCGGTATTCGACGGTGCTTCCAACGAGGAGATCGGCCGCCTGCTGGCTTCCTCCCGCCCGAACCGCGACGGTGACGTCATGGTTGACGAGCACGGCAAGGCACAGCTTTTCGACGGCCGTTCTGGCGAGCCGTACAAGTACCCGGTTTCCGTCGGCTACATGTACATGCTCAAGCTGCACCACCTGGTCGACGAAAAGATTCACGCTCGTTCCACCGGCCCTTACTCCATGATTACCCAGCAGCCGTTGGGTGGTAAGGCGCAGTTCGGTGGCCAGCGCTTCGGCGAGATGGAGGTGTGGGCAATGCAGGCTTATGGCGCTGCCTACACCCTGCAGGAGCTGCTGACCATCAAGTCTGACGACGTCGTCGGCCGTGTGAAGGTCTACGAGGCAATCGTGAAGGGCGACAACATCCCGGATCCAGGTATCCCGGAGTCCTTCAAGGTCCTCCTCAAGGAGCTGCAGTCGCTGTGTCTGAACGTGGAGGTTCTCTCCACCGACGGCACGCCGATGGAGCTGTCTGGCTCTGACGATGACGACATGGATAGCCCGTCGCTGGGTATTAACCTTTCGCGCGACGAGCGCGCTGACGCCGACATCGCATAGCACGCTTGAGCTCAAGCGTGAGAGCTTACGGTCCTGGCTGGTGGCCCCCGAGCTACCAGCAGGGCACACTATTTGAGAATTTTTTAAAGCCATCAACGTTCCCCACACTCGCGTGGGGATGAAAGGGAGACATTACGTGTTTGACGTAAATCTCTTCGACGAGCTCCGCATCGGTCTGGCCACTGCCGATGACATTCGCCGTTGGTCCAAGGGCGAGGTTAAAAAGCCTGAGACCATCAACTACCGCACCCTGAAGCCGGAAAAGGACGGCCTGTTCTGCGAGCGCATCTTCGGCCCAACCCGTGACTGGGAGTGCGCTTGCGGTAAGTACAAGCGTGTTCGCTACAAGGGCATCATCTGTGAGCGCTGCGGCGTCGAGGTCACCAAGTCCAAGGTTCGCCGTGAGCGCATGGGCCACATCGAGCTGGCTGCTCCGGTAACCCACATCTGGTACTTCAAGGGCGTTCCTTCCCGCCTGGGTTACCTTCTGGACCTTGCTCCGAAGGACCTGGAGCGCATCATCTACTTCGCAGCCAACATCATCACCTCTGTTGATGAAGAGGCTCGCCACAACGACCAGTCCACCCTTGAAGCAGAGATGCTTCTGGAGAAGAAGGACGTCGAGGAAGACACCGAGTCTGAGATCGCAGAGCGCGCTGCCAAACTCGAGCAGGATCTGGCTGAGCTGGAGGCTGCTGGCGCAAAGGCTGACGCACGCCGCAAGGTCCAGAACGCTGCTGACAAGGAGATGCAGCACATCCGTGAGCGCGGCGAGCGCGAGGTCGCACGACTGGATGAAATCTGGAACACCTTCCTGAAGCTGGCTCCGAAGCAGATGATCATCGACGAGACCATCTACGAAGAGCTCGTTGATCGCTACGAGGATTACTTCACCGGCGGCATGGGTGCTGAGGCTATCCAGACCCTTATCCGTAACTTCGATCTCGAGGCTGAGGCCGAAGAGCTGCGCGAAGTCATCAACAATGGCAAGGGCCAGAAGAAGATGCGCGCGCTGAAGCGTCTGAAGGTCGTAGCAGCCTTCCTGCGCTCCGGTAACGACCCGGCAGGCATGGTCCTGGACGCGATCCCGGTTATCCCGCCGGAGCTGCGCCCGATGGTTCAGCTCGACGGTGGCCGTTTTGCCACCTCCGACCTGAACGACCTGTACCGCCGCGTTATCAACCGCAACAACCGCCTGAAGCGCATGATCGATCTCGGCGCTCCTGAGATCATCGTTAACAACGAGAAGCGCATGCTGCAGGAGTCTGTTGACGCGCTCTTCGACAACGGCCGTCGCGGCCGCCCGGTCACCGGACCTGGCAACCGTCCGCTGAAGTCTCTGTCTGACTTGCTCAAGGGCAAGCAGGGCCGTTTCCGTCAGAACCTGCTGGGTAAGCGTGTTGACTACTCCGGCCGTTCCGTTATTATCGTCGGCCCGCAGCTGAAGCTCCACGAGTGTGGTTTGCCGAAGCTGATGGCTCTCGAGCTGTTCAAGCCTTTCGTCATGAAGCGCTTGGTCGAAAACGACTACGCACAGAACATCAAGTCTGCAAAGCGCATGGTTGAGCGCCAGCGCCCTGAGGTTTGGGACGTTCTGGAAGAGGCTATTTCCGAGCACCCGGTTATGCTCAACCGTGCACCTACGCTGCACCGTCTGGGTATCCAGGCCTTCGAGCCGAAGCTGGTCGAGGGTAAGGCAATTCAGCTGCACCCGCTGGCTTGCGAGGCGTTCAACGCTGACTTCGACGGTGACCAGATGGCAGTTCACCTGCCGCTGTCCGCAGAGGCACAGGCTGAGGCTCGTGTCCTCATGCTCGCTTCCAACAACATTCTTTCCCCGGCATCCGGTAAGCCGCTGGCTATGCCGCGTCTGGATATGGTCACCGGTCTTTACTACCTGACCATGGACAAGGCAGAGGGCGAGATCGGCGGCGAGGGCCGCTACACCGAGGCGACCGAAAACGGCCCCGCAACCGGTGTTTACTCCTCCTACGCCGAGGCCATCATGGCTCGCGACCGCGGCGTTCTGGGCCTGCAGGCACCAATCAAGGTCCGCATCTCCCACCTGCGTCCGCCGGCTGAGATCGAGGCTGAGCAGTTCCCTGATGGTTGGCAGAAGGGCCAGGCTTGGATGGCGCAGACCACCCTTGGCCGCATCATGTTCAACGACTTGCTGCCGTGGAACTACCCGTACCTCGAGGGCGTCATGGTCCGTAAGGGCGGCGCCAAGAACTCCGTACTGCTCGGTGACGTCATTAATGATCTCGCTGCTAAGTACCCGATGATCACCGTTGCCCAGGTTCTGGACAAGATGAAGGATGCCGGTTTCTACTGGGCAACCCGTTCTGGCGTGACCATCACCATGGACGACGTTCTGGTCCTTCCGAACAAGACCGAGGTTCTCGAGTCTTACGAGAAGGAAGCACAGCGCATTGAGCGCAAGTACTGGGAGCAGGGTGCGCTGACCGAGCGTGAGCGTTACGACCGCCTGGTTGAGCTCTGGAAGGACGCTACCGACACCGTTGGTAAGGCAGTCGAGGATCTCTACCCGGATGACAACCCGATTCCGATGATCGTTAAGTCTGGTGCAGCGGGTAACATGCGTCAGATCTGGACCCTGGCCGGCATGAAGGGCATGGTCGTGAACTCCAAGGGTGACTACATCACCCGTCCGATTAAGACCTCCTTCCGTGAGGGTCTGTCGGTCTTGGAGTACTTCAACAACTCGCACGGTTCCCGTAAGGGCCTAGCCGATACCGCACTGCGTACCGCGGACTCCGGCTACCTCACCCGTCGTCTCGTTGACGTGGCACAGGACGTCATCGTCCGTGAAGAGGACTGTGGCACCCGCCAGGGCGTCCGCGTTCCGCTGGGCGAGTGGGCCGGCGACAAGCTGGTTCAACACGAGCTGTGGGAGACTTCCGCATCCGGCCGCGTTGTCGCGTCCGATGTGAAGGCTGAAGATGGCACCGTCGTTGCAGAGGCAGGCTCTGACCTGACCGAGGAACTGACCGAGAAGATCTTGGCTGCCGGCATCGCCGACATCAAGGTTCGCTCCGTCCTTACCTGCCAGACGCCAGCCGGCGTTTGTGCGAAGTGCTACGGCAAGTCCATGGCCTCCGGCCAGCTCGTCGACATCGGCGAGGCGGTCGGCATCGTGGCTGCACAGTCCATTGGTGAGCCGGGTACCCAGCTGACCATGCGTACGTTCCACCAGGGTGGTGTCGGTGGCGACATTACCGGCGGTCTGCCACGTGTGCAGGAGCTGTTCGAGGCTCGTAACCCGAAGAACCGCGCGCCGATCGCATCCGTTGACGGCACCGTGTCCCTGTCCGATGAGGGCAACTTCTGGACCCTGACCATCACTCCGGATGACGGTTCCGACAACGTCGTCTACGAGAAGCTGTCGAAGCGCCAGGGCCTGGCACAGGTCCGCCGCCCGATGGAGTCCAACCCGGACGCAATGATCGAGCGTTCCCTGCGCGACGGTGACCACGTCACCACCGGCGAGCGCCTGATGCGTGGTGCGGCTGATCCGCACGACGTCCTCGAGGTCCTCGGTCGCCGCGGCGTCGAGAAGCACCTCATCGACGAGGTGCAGGCCGTTTACCGTACCCAGGGTGTTGCCATCCACGACAAGCACATCGAGATCATCATCCGCCAGATGCTGCGTCGCGGTACCGTCATTGACTCCGGCTCCACCGACTACCTGCCGGGCGTTCTGGTTGACCTCTCTGAGGCCAAGCAGGTCAACGCCGCACAGGTTGCCGAGGGCGGCGAGCCAGCTCAGCTGCGCTCCGAGATCATGGGTATCACCAAGGCATCGCTGGCTACCGAGTCCTGGCTGTCCGCGGCCTCCTTCCAGGAGACCACGCGCGTGCTTACCGACGCCGCTATTAACAAGCGCTCCGATCAGCTCATTGGACTGAAGGAGAACGTCATCATCGGTAAGCTCATCCCGGCTGGTACCGGTATCTCGCGTTACCGCAACATCTCCGTTAAGCCGACCGAGGCCGCACGCAACGCTGCGTACTCGATCCCGACTTACGGCGATTCCATCTACGGCGACGATGGATTTGGTGAGTTCACCGGCGCATCCGTCCCGCTGGATGAGGACTTCACGTTCTAAGTCCACCCCCGCGCGATGTCCCAGCTTTCTGGGTATAACGCTGCGGCTTTGAGAGGCTCCATGCTTTTAGGCATGGGGCCTTTTACTTTTGCTAGCATTAGTGGGTCCAAATTGACGAAGTCATCTAATTACACAGCGAACACGGGTGCTTTCTCCCTCCTTAGACCGAAACTCAGGAACAACAAACGCAGCAGTTTGCGCGGGAGAAGGCTGAGACCCCCACATATGGGGAACCGTTGCACCTGATCCGGGTAATACCGGCGCGAGGGAGGAAAATGTCTACTACACCTGCATCTTCGGCACGCTCTGCACACACGGCTGGAAAGCCTAACCGCCGCTGGCGCGTCGTCGACATCGTCGTGGCCGCGGTTTTGTCCGTGGCGTGTGGCCTGATTTTCTTGTTCTGGAACACCGCGGGCTATGCCGGCTACGAGGCTCTCGATGCCTTTACCCCTGGACTGGGCGGTTTGGCCTCTGGCATCTGGTTGCTGGGAGGCGTGCTCGGTGGGCTTATCATCCGCAAGCCAGGTGCGGCGCTCTTTGTGGAGCTGCTCGCTGCCTGCGTCTCCGCCGCTCTTGGCTCCCAGTGGGGCGCGGCAACCTTGCTCTCTGGCATTGCCCAGGGCATCGGCGTGGAGATCGTCTTCGCCATTTTTGCCTACCGTTCATTTAACCTGCTTGTTGCCACCATCGCTGGCCTTGCCGCCGGCGTCGGTGCATGGACTTTGGAGCTCTTCACAGCCGGCCACCTAGCCCGTTCCGTTGAATACAACATCATCTCCTTGGTGTGCACCTGCCTCTCCGGTGCGATTCTGGCCGGCGTTCTGGGCTACTTCACGGTTAAGGCGCTAGCGGCCACTGGCGCGCTCGACCGCTTTGCTGCAGGCCGCGAGGCTTAAGAAGTACTTTCAAGAATGGTTTCTGGAACAGGCATCCGCGTTAAAGGTTTTGGCTGGACTCATGCCGGGCGTGCAGAGCCGGCGCTGCGGGATGTTGCTTTCCACGTCGAGCCCGGCGAACGAATTCTGCTGTGCGGTGACTCCGGTTCTGGCAAGTCCACGCTCTTGGCGGCTCTTGCCGGAGTGCTCGGCGGCGACGAGGAAGGTGAGCAGGTAGGAGAGATCCAGCTCTTCGGAGCTGATACCGCGGGCAATGGTGAGTGGCCTGGTGAAGGCATGCCAGTGGGGCTGGTCCTGCAGGATCCTGATTCCCAAGTAATTTCCTCGCGAGTGGGCGACGACGTTGCTTTCGGCTGCGAGAACCTTGGCCTCGAACGCTCTGAGATTTGGCGCCGCGTCGACCAAGCCTTGGAGCTGGTGGGTCTTGACCTTCCACATGACTATCCCACCGCTCGGCTTTCCGGCGGCCAGAAGCAACGACTCGCTTTGGCTGGCGTCATGGCGATGGGCGCCGGGCTCATCTTGTTGGATGAGCCCACGGCGAACCTCGACCCAGAGGGCGCCGATTCGGTGGTTCGTGCGGTGACCCAGCTAGTGGAGCGCACCGGCGCCACGCTCATCGTGGTTGAGCACCAGCCAGATAGATGGCGTCACTTGCTGCAACGCGGACTACTCATCGAGGATGGGCAGGTTGCGCTTGACGCTTCCGTGGGCGAGGTGCTGGAAGCACGCGCCCAAGCGATGCCCACGCTGCCGCAGGCTCGCGTTCCACAAGACGTATCCAGCCTTGAGCCAGCGATGTGGTCAAAGGATTTGGCTACCCGCTTTGGCCCGCCGCGTACCTTTGAGCTTCCCTCGACAGCTTCGACCGTTGTGACAGGTCCCAACGGGGCGGGAAAGACCACCTGGCTGGAAACCATGGCCGGGCTGTTGCCGTATACGTCGGGTGAGGTGGGCGTCGCCGAGCACGTGCGTCGCGGCCTCAAAGGAGACCCGGCAACGTGGAAGTCGCGCGAGCTCGCGCATCGCATTGGGTACGTGTTTCAGAACCCAGAACATCAATTCGTTGCGCGCAGCGTTGCCGATGAACTGCGCGTGGGACCCCGAGTGATGGGTGAGGAGGTCCCAGAAAAGCGCATCTCGGAATTAGTGGAGCGCCTGCGTTTGGGGCAGCTGCTTGGCGCCAACCCCTTCACCCTTTCGGGCGGAGAGAAACGGCGCCTTTCGGTGGCGACAGCATTGGTGAGCGCGCCGGCGGTTCTGTTGCTTGATGAGCCGACGTTCGGCCAGGATCCGCAGACCTTCGCGGAACTGGTGTGGATGCTGCGCGAGTTAAGCGATGAGGGAGTGACCATTGCCTCGGTAACCCACGATCCCCTCTTCATTGCGGCTCTCGGTGACCACCGCGTGGAGGTGCCGCGTGCCTAATATCTTGTCCGGCGTAAACCCATTGACGCGGGTTTACCTTATGCTGGCGCTGACCTTGCCGTTGTTTCTCTCGGTGGATTGGGTCTCCGCCGCGGTTTCTTTGGTCATCACCTTCGTATTTGCGCCGCTGTGTGGGGTTAGTTGGGGAAAGCTCATAAGGAGCGGATGGTTCCTGTTTATCCTCGCCGCACTGTCTGGCGTTTCGATGTTGCTGTATGGCGCCGAGGGCGGGGAGGTTTACTTCCGGCTTTGGCTCATCGTGGTTTCGGAGAACTCGGTGCGCCTTTCGGTCGCGATGATGCTGCGTGTGCTCGCGGTAGCGCTGCCAATGATTGTCCTCGCGCGCGACATTGATCCCACACGCTTAGGCGACGCCCTGGCGCAGAACCTTCGCCTGCCTTCGCGTTTTGTTATTGGCGCGGTCGCCGGTGTGCGTATGGCGACGCTGTTTCGAGACGACTGGGATTCCA
>NZ_KV800720.1:20984-29330 GCF_001810285.1 Corynebacterium sp. HMSC071F07 | reverse complement strand
TTGGGGGATCGCGGCAAGGTTAAGCATTTGCTTACGATGTCCTTCGGCCTTTTGGTAGTGGCGCTACGTCGCGGCGGCAAGCTGGCCACGGCGATGGAGGCCCGTGGTTTCGGGCGCACGCCGTTGTATTCGCCGGCGCGCACGTGGGCGCGCGAGTCGCGTGTGAGCAGGAAAGATTGGCTCATCATGTTAGCCGGTTCACTTTTGGCAGCAGTGCCGGTGGTAGCGTCGGTAGTTACAGATTCCTGGAGATTCTTCGGTCTATAAGACGAAAGGGCCACGAAGCATGGACTTCGACAGTCAGCTCGACCGCCTCATCGAGGATGTCATCAAGGCTGCCGCGACGCGCAAGAAACCCTTCAAGCCGGTGACGGTGCTCATCGATGGGCCATCGGGTGCTGGCAAGACGTGGGCCTGCGCCGCCCTCGCCGATAGAGCAGGCTGGCGTGTGGTGCACCTGGACGAGTTCTATCCCGGTTGGCACGGCCTTGAGCAGGGCTCCCAGATGGTTGCCGAACAGGTGCTGCGCGGGGCCAATCCTGGCTACTGGCGCTGGGATTGGGAAGCCAATGCGCCCGGTGAGTGGGCGAGTTTGGACGCGCGCGATGACCTCATCGTGGAGGGAGTCGGTGCGGTTACCCCAGAAAATATCGCCGCCGCTAAGGAGCGCGGCACCGTAATTACGGTGCGCCTCGACGGCCCGCGCGAAAAGCGCTATGAGCGAGCCATCGAGAGAGATCCGGACTACGCAGAGTGGTTCGAGACCTGGGAGGAACAAGAGAAGGTTTACTTCTCCGAGCGCGCCACCGACGCCGAATTTACGTGGGAATGGCAGTAGCTTCCGCCCCGCAGTAGACGCCGTGCTTGTCGACGTCGTGCGCCCACTGGCGCACCAGCTTAAGTCCCTGTTGCGCAACGCGTTCTTCCAGCTCGGGAATCCGGGCCTCGATGCACGACCCTGGCCACAATGTGGTTCGGGCTTGCAGCGATAGCTGCCCTGCTCGCGCATAATCTGCCAAAAGATGGAAGGACTCCCACATCCGCTGCGCTTGGGCACGGCTGCAGCCGGTGACCTGTGGCAGGTCTTCCGGTAGGGCTTTGACGTCGATGCCTATCCATTCCGGCTGTGTTTCGGGATGGGCCATGAGCTTGTCCAACCGGCCCGGTAGATAGCCGCTCGTGTGGAGGCCAACTTTAAAGCCAGCCGCGTGGGCCTCGGCTATCGCTTGCGGTAACCTCGGGGCGGATAGAGGCTCTCCGCCGGAGAAAACCACGCCGTCGAGTAGCCCGCGGCGCGAGCACAGCAAGGAGAGTGCTTCCTGCCAGCTATAGCTTCCCGGCACAAAGGCCTGCAGCTGCGGGTTATGGCAATAGGTGCAGCGCAGCGGGCAGCCGTTGAGGAATAACGTCATGGTCAGGTGGTCCGGCCAATCCGAAGCCGAGAAGGGGATAAGCCCGCCAATCGGCAGCTGCGTTCTGGAACTTAGCTTCGGCTCTTGCAACGAAGGTGCAGTCTTAGACGCTGGCCGCAAGCCTCTCGTCGAAGTACTGGCGCTCATGGAACTCTCCCTTCTTGCCCGTGTTGAAGCTGGAGACTGGCCGGAAATAGCCCATCACGCGCGTCCACATCTCAGTGCTGGAACCGCAGTCGGGGCAGTGCGGATGCTCGCCGGAGATATAGCCGTGGGAGTTACAGATGGAAAAGGTCGGCGTGATGGTGACATAGGGCAGGCGGAAGTTCTCCAGCGAGCGGCGCACCAGGGTCGCACAAGCCTTGCCGGTCGACATCGCCGAACCCATGTAGAGATGCAGCACCGTTCCGCCGGTGTATTGGGTCTGCAGGTCCTCTTGGGCTTGGAGTGCGGCAAAGGGATCGGGAGTGTGCGCGACGGGCAGTTGCGAGGAATTGGTGTAATACGGTTCTTCTGCGGTGCCGGCATGCAGTATGTCTGGATAACGCTTCAGATCTTCGCGGGCGAAGCGGTACGTAGCGCCCTCGGCAGGGGAGGCTTCAAGGTTATAAAGGTGCCCGGTCTTCTCCTGGGCGTCGACAAGCAGTGCGCGAACCTGCTCCAGCAGACGCAATGCCTGAGCATGGCCGCGCGGATCGGTGAGATCGTAGGTGTCGGCAGTGAAGTTACGGATCATCTCGTTGCAGCCGTTGACGCCGATGGTGGAGAAGTGGTTATCCAAGCTGGGTAGCCAACGCTTGGTATAGGGGAAAAGACCTTTCTCCAAACACTTGTTAACAAAGGCGCGGCGGCGCTCGAGCGTGTCGACGCCGAGATCTACCAGCTCTGCGACGCGCGCCAATAGCGCCTCCTCGTCGCCGCGGTAGAGGTAGCCCAGGCGTGCGCAGTTGAGCGTGACCACGCCGATGGAGCCGGTTAACTCGGCCGAACCGAACAAGCCATTGCCTCGCTTTAATAGCTCGCGCAGGTCCAGCTGCAGCCGGCAACACATTGAGCGAATCATGCCTGGGTCTAGATCGGAGTTAAGGAAGTTCTGGAAGTAGGGCAGACCGTACTTGGCTGTCATAGTGAACAGAGCTTCGGCGTTCTCGCTGTCCCAATCGAAGTCCGGGGTGATGTTGTAGGTGGGGATAGGAAAGGTGAAAGGCCTACCGTCCGCGTCGCCGGCGGACATCACCTCGATGAAGGCACGGTTGATGATGACCATCTCCGCCTCCAAGTCGCCGTAACAGAAGTCGACGGGCTCGCCGCCGATGAGCGGGGTTTGGTCCCGCAGATCGGTGGGGCAGTGCCAATCGAAGGTAAGATTCGTGAACGGCGTCTGCGTACCCCAGCGCGAAGGCACGTTCAGGTTGAAGATAAATTCCTGCATGTATTGAAGTACTTGGCCGTAGCTGAGGTTATCCAGCCGCACGAAAGGCGCCATGTAGGTATCGAAGCTGGAGAAGGCCTGCGCGCCTGCCCACTCGTTTTGCAGAGTGCCCAGGAAGTTGACGATCTGTCCGCACGCGGAGGAAAAATGCTTCGGTGGTGCTGAAGAGATAGTGCCTGGAACGCCACCGAATCCCTCTTCTAGAACTCGGCGCAGTGACCAGCCAGCGCAATAGCCGCTGAGCATGTCTAGATCATGGATGTGAATATCACCTGCTCGGTGGGCATTACCCGCAGCCTCCGAAAAGACCTCATCCAGCCAGTAATTGGCGGTTACCTTGCCCGCATTGTTAAGAATCAACCCTCCTAGCGAGAAATCCTGATTGGCATTGGCGTTGATGCGCCAATCACGCCGGCCCAAGTACTCCTCGATGGAATCTGCGACGTTAATGGTCCGTGAACCCATGTAGTTCTTCCCTTCGTTATGAAAATGGAGCGCTGGTACAGCGAAAAGCTCGCTGCCTTTCCAGCTCTGATGACATGCCCAGGCGCGCATATAGGGAAAGCAATGGCGACCGCATTCATGTGGGAGAATCTGCAGTAAGCCGAGATGGCAGAAAAGCCACCGTGCAGCGCTGGGCGTCACGGAATAACATAGCTGTAATTTGTCGCGGCGTGGGTCGACGTAATACAAGATATTGGCCATTTTGGAGTCTCTGACCCTATATGTAGTGCCCTGATCGTCTGAAAGCTCGAAAGGGTATGCGCTTATTTAGTGCCTGTGATTGTTGCCTCTATAGGTGAAGCTTAAGGCCCGATTTCGGGTGGAGCGGAAAGTTCCGGGGAATTTGTCACAGCTGCCTCGGGTGAGGTGCGGCGTCGTCAAGCGTTGTGTGATTGACTGCCTGCGGTGATGGAAAGAAAAGCCAGGTAGATGAAATTTGGATGTTTTGTGTGTCGCTGCTATTGTTCGAAGAGGTTTCGCCTTCATGTAGGGCGAAAAGTCTGATCGATTAATCGGCTTGAATGGCTGATTGATGTTCTGGACACGCGGAAGGGCCCCGGAAAAGAGCCCCTATTTTTGCGTGTTTGGGCAGCATCGGTCAGTTCAGCCGAAGTCATACAGAAAGACTAGATTTATGCCAACTATTCAGCAGCTGGTCCGTAAGGGCCGCCATGATAAGCGCTCCAAGGTCGCAACCGCAGCGCTGAAGGGCTCCCCTCAGCGTCGTGGCGTTTGCACCCGCGTTTACACCACCACCCCGAAGAAGCCGAACTCTGCACTGCGTAAGGTCGCTCGTGTTCGCCTGACCTCCGGTATCGAGGTTTCCGCGTACATCCCAGGCGAGGGCCACAACCTGCAGGAGCACTCCATGGTGCTCGTCCGCGGCGGTCGTGTTAAGGACCTCCCGGGTGTTCGTTACAAGATTATCCGTGGCGCACTGGATACCCAGGGCGTTAAGGACCGCAAGCAGGCTCGTTCCCGCTACGGTGCAAAGAAGGGACAGTAATCAACAATGCGTAAGAATGCTGCTCCGAAGCGTCCTGTAGTTAAGGACCCGGTATACAACTCCGAGCAGGTCACCATGCTCGTGAACAAGATCCTCCTCGATGGCAAGAAGTCCACCGCAGAGCGCATCGTCTACGGTGCACTCGAGGCTTGCCGTGAGAAGACCGGTACCGACCCAGTCGGCACCCTGGAGAAGGCTCTGGGCAACATCCGCCCGGACCTCGAGGTTCGCTCCCGCCGTGTCGGTGGCGCTACCTACCAGGTGCCAGTTGAGGTTAAGCCGGCTCGCGCTAACACCCTCGCTCTGCGTTGGTTGGTGACTTTCACCCGCCAGCGTCGTGAGAACACCATGATCGAGCGTCTCGCTAACGAGATCCTGGATGCGTCCAACGGTCTTGGTGCTTCCGTGAAGCGTCGTGAAGATACCCACAAGATGGCTGAGGCAAACCGCGCCTTCGCACACTACCGCTGGTAATTTTCCAGCGTATGCCTATGGTCCGAGCAACGTAATAGTTTTGCTGAACAGTTCCACCCGCTTTCTGCGGTTAAAACTGCAAACACAACTTCATATCGTTGCTCGGGCCATTTTTCTAAGCTGGTGTCTTCTCCTTGTGGGCAGACGGCTAGCTTGGGGAGGCGGGCTACGTAAAGGTGTATTAAGGTGCACCGCTGGAAGTTTTAGTAGCCCTGCGGCTGCTAAGACGGCCGAGACGTGGCAAAATTAATAAAGACCTATCCATGCGGACGGATTGGTGCTGGAACCTCGCCTTGAAAGCGGGGAACCGGCGCGAAGCGTCCACGATAAATAAGTTGGGGTAAAACCGTGGCACAAGAAGTGCTTAAGGACCTTCACAAGGTCCGCAACATCGGCATCATGGCTCACATCGATGCTGGTAAGACCACCACCACCGAGCGTATTCTCTTCTACACCGGTATTAACCGTAAGGTCGGCGAGACGCACGATGGCGCATCCACCACTGACTGGATGGAGCAGGAGAAGGAGCGCGGTATCCCCATTACCTCCGCTGCCGTTACCTGTTTCTGGAACAACAACCAGATCAACATCATCGACACCCCGGGTCACGTTGACTTCACTGTTGAGGTCGAGCGTTCCCTGCGTGTCCTGGATGGCGCTGTTGCTGTCTTCGACGGCAAGGAAGGCGTTGAGCCACAGTCCGAGCAGGTGTGGCGTCAGGCTGCTAAGTACGACGTTCCGCGTATCTGCTTTGTCAACAAGATGGACAAGCTGGGCGCTGACTTCTACTTCACCGTTCAGACCATTATCGATCGCCTCGGCGCTAAGCCACTGGTTCTGCAGCTGCCAATCGGCGCTGAGGACGACTTCGACGGTGTCGTTGACCTGCTGAACATGCGTGCCATCACCTGGCGCGGCAAGGTCGAGACCGGTGCTGAGCCGACCATCGAGGAGATCCCTGCTGACCTGCAGGAGAAGGCTGAAGAGTACCGCGAGAAGCTGCTCGAGGCTGTTGCTGAGTCTGACGAAGAGCTCATGGAGAAGTACTTCGGCGGCGAGGAGCTGACTCTTGACGAGATCAAGGCAGCCATCCGCAAGATGACCATCAACTCCGAGATCTACCCGGTTCTGTGTGGTACCGCTTACCGCAACAAGGGCGTTCAGCCGCTGCTTGACGCAGTCGTTGACTTCCTTCCGAGCCCGCTGGACGTCGGCGAGGTCATTGGCCACGCTGTTGGCAACGAGGAAGAGCAGGTTACTCGTAAGCCGGCTGTTTCTTCCCCGTTCTCCGCACTGTCCTTCAAGATTGCTGCACACCCATTCTTCGGCCAGCTGAACTTCGTTCGCGTTTACTCCGGCCAGGTCTTCCCAGGCACCGAGGTGCTCAACTCCACCAAGGGTAAGAAGGAGCGCATCGGTAAGCTGTTCCAGATGCACGCCAACAAGGAGAACCCTGTTGAGCAGGCTGACGCAGGTAACATCTACGCAGTTATCGGCCTGAAGGAAACCACCACGGGCGACACCCTGTGCGACAAGGACAACCCAATCATCCTCGAGTCCATGGACTTCCCGGAGCCGGTTATCAAGGTTTCCATCGAGCCAAAGACCAAGGCTGACCAGGAGAAGCTGGGTACCGCTATCCAGAAGCTCGCTGCTGAGGATCCAACCTTTACCGTCGAGCTCGACGAAGAGACCGGCCAGACCGTTATCGGCGGCATGGGCGAGCTCCACCTCGACGTTCTGGTTGACCGTATGAAGCGCGAGTTCAAGGTCGAGGCAAACATCGGTAACCCACAGGTTGCTTACCGCGAGACCATCCGCAAGACGGTTCAGTCCCTGGACTACACCCACAAGAAGCAGACCGGTGGTTCTGGTCAGTTCGCAAAGGTCATCGTCACCATCGAGCCTTACAACCCGGACCCAGAGACGCTGGAGGAGGGCGAGTCCGCAACCTACAAGTTCGAGAACGCCGTCACCGGTGGCCGCGTTCCGAAGGAGTACATCCCTTCCGTCGACGCTGGTATCCAGGACGCAATGCAGTACGGCTACCTCGCTGGCTTCCCGCTGGTTAACATCAAGGCAACCCTCGAGGACGGCGCTTACCACGACGTCGACTCCTCCGAGATGGCCTTCAAGCTCGCTGGCTCCCAGGTTCTGAAGGAAGCTGTTGCTAAGGCGAAGCCAGTCCTTCTTGAGCCGGTCATGGCCGTTGAGGTTGTTACCCCTGAGGAGTACATGGGCACCGTTAACGGTGACATCAGCTCCCGTCGTGGCCAGGTCTTCGCTATGGAAGACCGCTCCGGCGCAAAGGTTGTCAAGGCAAAGGTTCCGCTGTCCGAGATGTTCGGTTACATCGGCGACCTGCGTTCTTCCACCGCTGGCCGCGCAAATTTCACCATGGTCTTCGATTCCTACGCTGAGGTTCCTTCCTCCGTTGCAACCGAGATCATCGAAGAGCGCACCGGCAACAAGGCCTAACTAGCCTTAAGGCAATCGCCACCCCCTCACGCTTCAGCCCCGCATACGGCTGGTAGTCTTTGCCAGTAGATTCCAGTTGCGGGGCGGGGCAAGAGCTTGCAGCTTTTCTCCCGCGTGAGGCAACTGGTTGGGTAGCGGTTGGCTGAACTTGCACTTGCAAAAAGTGTTGGTTGAGCCGGCCGTTACCCTCCCAGGATCCGTTATCAGATTCTTGTCGAGGGTCAACGACCGCACAACATGCGCGGGGTTACCTCCTATTTAGGCGGTTTGAAAAAACTGCGGCATAAATCTAGGATCGTGTAACTGGCACGTAAAGAAAGCGTCATTAGCGCTTCGGAGTTTTCGTTCCAAGTACCAATGACATTAACCAACCACGTGGCTGCCTATGCAGCCGCCATAGAGTCCAGGAGGACAAACAGTGGCAAAGGAGAAGTTCGAGCGTACGAAGCCGCATGTTAACATCGGCACCATCGGACACGTCGACCACGGCAAGACCACCACCACCGCAGCGATCACCAAGGTTCTGGCTGACCAGTACCCTGAGGAGAACACCGCTTTCGCATTCGACATGATCGATAAGGCTCCTGAGGAGAAGGAGCGCGGTATTACCATCAACATCTCCCACGTTGAGTACTCCACCCCGAAGCGCCACTACGCACACGTTGACGCTCCGGGCCACGCCGACTACATCAAGAACATGATTACCGGTGCTGCTCAGATGGACGGCGCTATCCTGGTTGTTGCTGCAACCGATGGCCCGATGCCGCAGACCCGCGAGCACGTTCTTCTGGCTCGCCAGGTTGGCGTTCCTTACATCCTCGTTGCACTGAACAAGTGCGACATGGTTGACGACGAGGAAATCATCGAGCTCGTCGAGATGGAGATCCGCGAGCTGCTCGCTGAGCAGGACTACGACGAGGAAGCTCCGATCGTTCACATCTCCGCTCTGAAGGCTCTTGAGGGCGACGAGAAGTGGGTACAGGCTGTTGTCGACCTCATGCAGGCTTGCGATGACTCCATCCCGGATCCGGAGCGCGAGC
>NZ_KV800720.1:6267-20884 GCF_001810285.1 Corynebacterium sp. HMSC071F07 | reverse complement strand
CTGATGCCGATCGAGGACATCTTCACCATCACCGGCCGCGGTACCGTTGTTACCGGCCGTGTTGAGCGTGGCTCCCTGAACGTCAACGAGGACGTCGAGATCATCGGTATCCAGGAGAAGTCCATCTCCACCACCGTTACCGGTATCGAGATGTTCCGCAAGATGATGGACTACACCGAGGCTGGCGACAACTGTGGCCTGCTTCTGCGTGGTACCAAGCGTGAAGAGGTTGAGCGTGGCCAGGTTGTTATCAAGCCGGGCGCTTACACCCCTCACACCCAGTTCGAGGGTTCCGTCTACGTCCTGAAGAAGGAAGAGGGCGGCCGCCACACCCCGTTCATGGACAACTACCGTCCGCAGTTCTACTTCCGCACCACCGACGTTACCGGCGTCATCAAGCTGCCTGAGGGCACCGAGATGGTTATGCCTGGCGACAACGTCGAGATGTCCGTCGAGCTGATCCAGCCGGTCGCTATGGACGAGGGCCTGCGCTTCGCTATCCGCGAGGGCTCCCGCACCGTCGGCGCTGGCCGCGTTACCAAGATCATCAAGTAAGAGCATTTGCTTGAGCGTTTAAAGTAACGCCCTTTAAAGCCACCGCTTTCTCTTTCCGGGAAGGTGGTGGCTTTTTGCATGTCTTCCTTCCGTGCCAGTTAAGCTATGACCCATGCTTGATCCCACACGCATCGACCGCACCCTGCAGGCTCTGAAAGCTGCGTGGGAGGGGCAGCCGGAGCTCCCCTTGGGCACGCTGTTTGCAATGCTGGCCAACCAAGGCCTCGGATGGGGTGCTGACGACGCGGATATGGTTCGCGCGTTGGAGCGAATGGCGTGGTTGCATCCTCCGACACTGCCGCTTGGCGACGGCCGCGTGGAGGAAGGATTGTGGCTACTGGTCACCGAGCGTGAGCGTGTGACTATTGACGATGCAAATGTGGTTGTTCGCCGTACCGGCGATGATGGTCCGCGGCAGCCGGTGGCGTGGAAGTACTCGGCTGTTCGGCCAGTGGGACCTGGTCGACCTCTTGTTATCAAGGACTCGGAGTCCATCGAACATCGCTTTGGCGTAGTGGAGTCAATTACCCGCCTAGAGCAAGATTCACGCAGCCTTAGCGGGTTGAAAAGGCGCAGCGTAGGGGAGCGGGCGTGGCTTATCCGCACCGAGCAGGAAACCATCCTCTTGGACCATGGCTTACATGCATTCAAAATCGCACGGCGTTGCCTGCAACGTGCTGACTATTCCTGGAAGCAGATTCTGCAGTGTAGTCCCGGGAAGCCTTTGCAAGTATCGCTGTCACGTGGGGTTGCGCATGAATTTGGGGCGGTCACCGAGGTACTCCTCGCTGAATCCGCCCCTGATGCCGCCGATGGCTACATTGACTAGTCCTTCAGTGCCTTAACCTGGCTAAAGTGCAGCTTGTACACGGTATCTAGATTGGCGTCGGGAAAAGCTGAGCGGAAGTCCTTCTCGCTGGTTTCGACAGCCTTGGTTAGCTCATCTAGTGGCATATCCGCGCTGGCTTCTATCTTGTATTGCAAGGTCGGCCGCGCACGGTCATAGGCCACCAACCGGTGAACCTTCTCGACTCCGTCGAGAGCATCAAAGCTTTTGGCCACGGCACCAGCAATAGCTTGCATATTGGTGGAAATGGCGCCTTCATCATTCGAAGAATCGGATGCGACGTTGTTGAAGCGCCGGTGGCGCAAGTTCGCCACGATGAGCCAGATGCCGGCTACCGCTAGGAGCATGGTGGCTGCACCCAGCGCTACCGGCCACCAACTAGAGCTAGGCAGTGCTGCCCAAGCGTCGTGATCAACCCAGCGCGCCAGGGAAGTGGCGAAGGGAACCTCAAAATGGATGAGGATCGGCCAAAGCCCTAGCACAATGAGGACTACGGCGATGAGGAATAACAAGAAACGGTCGAATGCTGCCAAGCCCTTAGACATGATTATCGACCTCCGGGAGATTTTCTGCCTTTACTTTTAGCTGTGGGGCGCGCTCCAACGAGGAAAGGGCTTGCGATACAGCCTCTTCCACGCGGCTGACCAACAGATTGTCCTCAGTGTCGCCGTTGACGGTGATATCGACGCCGATCTTCTTCTTGCTGATTACTGCGCGGCTACGGGCAGCACTGACGCCGGGCACGCGGCGCGCAGCGGCTGAGGCTACGCGCGCGATGTCTACCGAGCGCAGCCACATCGAGGCGGTGTCGGAGGAGAGCCTGGTATGTGTCTTTTTGCGTGGTTTGAACACCGCAATGAGCAAGATAAGGCCAATGGCAATAGCGATGCCGCCGCCTATCAGCATCCAGGTTTCGACCGCGTCCTGTGACATCACGTCGATGAAAGGCTGCAGCCAGGAATTGGCTTTAGTGCTGACAGCCCACGTTTCCCTTCCGAGAAAAGCTGCGGCGCCCAAGCAAACGATTCCGAGGACAACGGCCCATTTACGGGCTGCAGGGGATGCCGCCGGCCTTTGGCCAAAGCCCTGCGGGAGAGCATCTTTCTTAGACATCCTGGCCCCCTCTGTACATAGGGTTGATTGTGATTTCGCGCAGTGGCTGTGGACGGGGCGCTACAACATGCCGAACCGGCGCGGTACCTTGCAGTGAGGCCTGGCGGACAGGTGCTGGCTCGGGTACGCGGACTGTGCGCAGCGCAACCGGGCGGGGAGCACTTACCGGACGCGGCTGCAGCGGCCGAGGAGCGGCCACGCTGCGTACGGCGACGGGATTGGGAGCGGTGACAGGGCGGACGTGGTTAGGCGTGGGCGCCGTTACCTGCAAAAGCCTAGTTGGCTCCGGGGCGCGTACGGACGCGACCTGAAGCGGAGCGCTGTCAGCGTCGATAGAGCGCACCGGTTGCGGGGCAGGCGCATCTATATTGCGTATTGGCACCGTATGGTTGGTGGTTATCGGTTTAAGCTGGCGCTCCGGAAGTGACCGCGGAGTGATTGCCCGTGGCGTTTGTCGCGCGTCGACGGCAGGGCCTGACACGCGCTCGCCCGGTACTGCTGCGGCAACGGTGACGTTGACGCGGGTGGTGCGGTAGCCGGTATAGGCCGCAACCCATTCCTCGATGGCTTTGCGGGTCGACTTCGCTACGTCTGTGACAGGACTCGGCCAGGTCACCGCGATCGAGGCATCCACCGCTAGCACCTCGGAAGCAGGATCGCTCTGGATAAGCAGGCGCGGAAATGCGCGCCCAGCTAAGCCGGCGAGCTTGGCGTCGATGGCTTCGGTCCCGGGGACGGAAGCGATGGCGCTAGTGACAATGTGTTCGAGAGCCTTGTGCGTAAACCGCAAGGTGCCATCAGTGCGCTGTTGTGGCGTGGCAGATGGCATTATCCCTGCCCTTTATCCTTGCCGATAATTCCATACCACACGGCGGTGAGGTCGATACGGCCGTCGAAGTGCGCACCTACAACACCACCGATGGCGGCAAGCAGGATGGCCAACACCGTGGGCCACAGGCCAAGGTGGATGAAAAGGCCAAAACCAGACCGGCAACAATGCCCAGCGTGGAGTAGTTCTTCATAATTTTCCTTCTTAATCTTCCAGTGCGCTGCTTAAAGCATCAGCCACGACGACATCAACGCGTTGCAGTCCCGGGCAGGCCTCGAGCGCCGCGGTGCGGGCGGCGTCCGCGATTGTGGCAACCGGAATGCGCTTCGCGACGTCGATTACAAGGTGTACCTCGATATGGCTATCGTCGCGCGGACTCGGGCGCTTTATGCCGCCGATGCGCTTGCCGGGGTAAAGCAACGCAACTTCGCCGAAAGAACCGGGATGCAGCTTGGCGACGCCCTGGATGCCTGCTACTGAGTCGACGATGCGATGTGCAGCAGCGGCATCTAGTTCAAAGCGCTCCGGAGTGGACTCCATCATTTAAATAACTGCCTTAGTCTTTGAAAGGCCTATTCCTGGCCCTGTGCCAAAGCGTTGTTGGAGGCCTGCTCGCTGGCAGTGTCTTCCTTTGGCAGTTTGACGTCGTGGACCACAACGTCAACGCGCTCAACGCCCAGGCCGGTCATGCGCTCGACAGCATTCATGATGTTGCGGCGGATAGCCTCAGCCAGCTCGTGGATAGCAACACCGTACTCGGCGATGATGGCAACTTCGATGGTGGCAACAGCGTTGTTGACCTGAACCGTTACGCCCTGGCGTACATCCTCGGATGCGCCGAAGGACTCACGGATGGATCCCATCATGCGTGCGCCGCCACCGCCCAGTGCGGCAACGCCGGAAACCTCGCGGGCGGCGATGCCAGCGATCTTGGAAACCACGGCGTCGTCGATAGTGGTGGTGCCGTACTCGGTTTCCAGGTTCTTGTTGACCTCCGGGGCAGCAGCGGCGGTGTTTGCCTGCTCGGTGGAAGTTGCTGCGTTCTGTGCGGTGTTCTGGGCAGCGTTCTGATCAGTATTCGCTGGGGTATTAGCGGTCATTGTGCTTATTCCTTATCTATAGGGACTTGATTGCGGGAAGTTTCGCCTTAACAAGAAAGCTACCTTTCCGAGCCTATATCTGAATGCGGACATTGTGGGGTGCTGAGGTGCAATCTTTTGGAAAACGTGACTTTGCACACGGTTTGGAAAAAAGTTTGGAAAACGCGCGATTACATGCTTAAATACAAGGGTTGCTTTAACACAACGGCGTTTGGAAATCGTGGGTGAAACACCCCCGATATTCAACAAAGTTGCTGGTAAAGCGAACATGACACCTTCGCAGGTGGGCACTTTTTAAGTGTGTGCCGAGAAGGTCATTCAATCGGGCTAGGTCCGCGTTTAGTAGAGACATCCCGAGCGAATGGACCGGAGAAGGGGCATGGCAAATAAACAGCGGCAGTATATGAATTGGATTTGTGCCTCCACGTGTAATGCGTGAGGAACCGTCCTCTTTCTATAGAACTTTGACTTACGGGTCTTGTACCCCGTCGAAAGCACTGCAACCAGGTTTATTGCCAGGTCGCAACTTTTGGTCGTCATGACAGTCAGACAACTGGCGTTGCGCCCAGGCCCTAGAGTCCGGACAACGTTATAGAGAAATCGAGAAGCAATTCCCACCGCTTCACGCCCCGGATACGCCGGGAATGTGAATGTGGGGTAGCGAGGAAGAGGATAAGCGTGGCGGGACAAAAAATCCGCATTCGGCTGAAGGCCTATGATCACGAGGCTATCGACGCTTCTGCAAAGAAGATCGTCGAGACCGTTACCCGTACGGGTGCTCGTGTTGTTGGCCCAGTGCCGCTCCCAACCGAGAAGAACGTATACGCCGTTATTCGTTCTCCGCACAAGTACAAGGACTCTCGCGAGCACTTCGAGATGCGCACTCACAAGCGCCTCATCGACATTCTCGACCCGACCCCGAAGACCGTTGACGCTTTGATGCGCATCGACCTTCCGGCCAGCGTCGACGTAAACATTCAGTAGTGTAAAGCGATCGACGAATAGATATTTGGTGGAGAACTAACAATGAGTGAAAACGAGATCAAGGGCATTCTGGGCAAGAAGCTCGGCATGACCCAGATCTTCGACGAGGAAAACCGCGTTGTACCGGTTACCGTCGTTGAAGCTGGGCCGTGCGTTGTTACCCAGATTCGCACCGCAGAAACCGATGGCTACAACGCCATCCAGATCGCATTTGGCGAAATCGACCCACGCAAGGCAAACAAGCCTGCCGCAGGTCACTTCAAGAAGGCTGGCGTAACCCCACGTCGCCACGTTGCCGAAATCCGCATGGATGACACCTCTGCTTACGAGGTTGGCCAGGAAGTTACCGCTGACATCTTCGAGGGCATCACCTTCGTTGACGTCACCGGCACGACCAAGGGCCACGGCTACGCTGGCGCCATGAAGCGCCACGGCTTCGCAGGTCAGGGTGCTGCCCACGGTAACCAGGCTGCTCACCGCCGCGTCGGCGGCATCGGCGCCTGCGCTACCCCGGCTCGCGTCTTCAAGGGCACCCGCATGGCTGGCCGCATGGGCCACGACCGTGTGACCACCCAGAACCTGAAGATTCAGAAGATCGATGCCGAGTCCAACCTGCTGCTCATCAAGGGTGCTATCCCTGGTGCACGCGGTGGCCTCGTCACCGTTAAGACCGCAGTGAAGGGCGGTGCACACGCATGAGCAACCTCAAGCTAGACGTCCAGACCGCTGAGGGTAAGACCAACGGCTCTGTCGAGCTGCCAGCAGAGATCTTTGACACCGAGGCATCCATCGCTTTGATGCACCAGGTTGTCAACGCTCAGCTTGCTGCTGCGCGCCAGGGCACCCACAAGGCAAAGACCCGTGGCGAGGTTTCCGGCGGTGGCCGTAAGCCTTTCCGCCAGAAGGGCACCGGTCGTGCACGCCAGGGCTCGATCCGCGCACCGCACTACGCAGGTGGCGGCATCTCCCACGGCCCGGTTCCGCGCGACTACGCACAGCGCACCCCTAAGAAGATGATCAAGGCTGCTCTCTTTGGTGCACTGTCCGACCGCGCTCGCAACGAGCGTATCCACGTAATCGAAGAGCTCGTCCCGGGCCAGACCCCGTCCACCAAGGCGGCTAAGGCTTTCATCGAGCGTCTGACCGAGCGCAAGAACGTGCTGCTCGTTGTCGGCCGCGAGGACATCAACGCTCGCCGCAGCGCCAACAACCTGCCTAACGTCCAGATCCTGGACGCAGGCCAGCTGAACACCTACGACGTCCTTTACTCTGACGACGTTGTGTTCTCCGTTGAGGCTCTGCACACCTTCGTCGCTCGCGCTCAGGGTGCGAACGAGGAAGTTAAGGAGGAGAAGTAATGGCTAAGCTCGCTAACCCGCGTGACATTGTCATCGCACCGGTCGTTTCCGAGAAGTCCTACGGCCTGATGGAGCAGAACGTCTACACGTTCTACGTCTCCACGGACTCCAACAAGACCCAGATCAAAGATGCCATCGAGCAGATCTTCGGCGTAAAGGTTGACTCCGTGAACACCGTCAACCGTGCAGGTAAGCGTAAGCGCACCCGCACCGGTTTCGGTCAGCGTAAGTCCACCAAGCGCGCTTATGTGACGCTTCGCGAAGGCAGCGACTCCATCGACATCTTCGGCGGCGGCGCTTAAGCGCCACCGGAGAGCCGAAAGGAAAAGGAAGAATTATGGCTATTCGTAAGTACAAGCCGACAACTCCGGGTCGCCGCGCATCCTCCGTGTCCGAGTTCGAGGAGATCACTCGTTCCACTCCGGAGAAGTCCCTGCTGCGCCCGCTGACCAAGACTGGTGGTCGTAACAACTACGGCCGCATCACCACCCGCCACATCGGCGGTGGCCACAAACGTCGTTACCGTCTGATCGACTTCCGTCGTACGGACAAGGACGGTATCCCGGCAAAGGTTGCTCACATCGAGTACGACCCGAACCGCACCGCAAACATCGCTCTTCTGCACTACGCAGATGGCGAGAAGCGCTACATCATCGCCCCTAAGGGCCTGAAGCAGGGCACCATCGTTGAGGCCGGCGCTAACGCCGACATCAAGGTTGGTAACAACCTGCCGCTGCGCAACATCCCAACCGGTACCACCATCCACGCTGTGGAGCTCAAGCCGGGCGCAGGCGCTAAGCTTGCTCGCTCCGCTGGTGCTTCCATCCAGCTGCTGGGTAAGGAAGGCAAGTACGCAATCCTGCGTATGCCGTCCTCCGAGATCCGCCGCGTCGACATCCGTTGCCGCGCAACCGTGGGTGAGGTCGGTAACGCTGACCAGATGAACATCCGTTGGGGTAAGGCCGGCCGTATGCGCTGGAAGGGCGTTCGCCCGACCGTCCGTGGTGTCGTCATGAACCCGGTTGACCACCCACACGGTGGTGGTGAGGGTAAGACCTCCGGTGGTCGCCACCCTGTGTCCCCATGGGGCAAGAAGGAGGGTCGCACCCGCAACCCGAACCGTTACTCGAACAACATGATCGTGCGCCGTCGTCGCCCGAACAAGAAGCGCTAAGAGGAGGTAAACAATGCCACGCAGCCTTAAGAAAGGCCCGTTCGTCGATGAGCACCTCCTCAACAAGGTGGATGCTCAGAACGAGGCTGGCACCAAGCAGGTCATCAAGACCTGGTCTCGCCGCTCGACCATTCTGCCTGACTTCATCGGTCACACCTTCGCCGTCCATGACGGCCGTAAGCACGTGCCGGTGTTCGTAGAGGACTCCATGGTCGGCCACAAGCTCGGTGAGTTCGCACCAACCAAGACCTTCAAGGGTCACATCAAGGACGATAAGAAGGGACGTCGATAAGCGATGAGTGAAACCATCACCTCCGCATCCGCAACGGCCCGCTACGTCCGCGTTACTCCGATGAAGGCACGCCGTGTCATCGATCTGGTTCGCGGCAAGTCCGTAGCCGAGGCACTTGCAATCCTGAAGTACGCTCCGCAGGGCGCTGCTAAGCCAGTCGCTAAGGTTGTTGCTTCTGCAGCTGCTAACGCTGAGAACAACTTCGGTCTGGACCCACGCACCCTGGTCGTCTCCGAGGCATACGCCAACGAGGGCCCGACCATGCGTCGTTTCCAGCCACGCGCACAGGGCCGTGCATTCATGATTCGTAAGCGCACCAGCCACATCACCGTGGTGGTCGAGAGCCAGAAGGAAGGGGCCAAGTAATGGGCCAGAAAATCCATCCTCACGGCCTACGTTTGGGCATCACTTCCGACTGGAAGACCCACTGGTTCGCCGATAAGGACTACGCGAACTACGTAGCCGAAGACATCAAGATCCGTCAGTACCTCGAGAAGGGCCTCGACCGCGCCGGCATTGCCGACGTCGTTATCGAGCGCACCCGTGACCGCGTACGCGTCGACATTCACACCGCCCGCCCAGGCATCGTGATCGGCCGCAGCGGTGCTGAGGCAGACCGCATCCGCCGCGAGCTCGAGAAGCTCACCGGCAAGATGGTCGCCCTCAACATTCTCGAGGTCAAGCAGGTCGACGCAAACGCAACCCTCGTTGCTCAGTCCGTCGCCGAGCAGCTGGTTAACCGTGTTGCATTCCGTCGTGCAATGCGCAAGGCTATCCAGTCCGCTATGCGCCAGCCGCAGGTCAAGGGTATTAAGATCCTCTTGAACGGTCGTCTGGGCGGCGCCGAGATGTCCCGTACCGAGCGCTACCACGAGGGTCGCGTTCCGCTGCACACTCTTCGCGCCGAGATCGACTACGGCACCGCAGAGGCTCACACCACCTTCGGCCGCATTGGCATCAAGGTGTGGATCTACAAGGGTGACGTCGTCGGTGGCGTACGCGAATCCGAACTGAACGCTCCGGCGCAGGGCCGTGGCCGCGGTGACCGTAACGGTCGTCCGCGCCGTGGTGGCCAGCGTCGTCAGCGCGCACAGCAGAAGCAGGAGGGCTAATCCATGCTGATTCCTAAGCGCGTTAAGTACCGCCGCCAGCACCGTCCTACCCGTACCGGTGTTTCCAAGGGCGGTAACCGCATCAACTTTGGTGATTACGCAATCCAGGCTCTCGAGCCGGCTTACATCACCAACCGTCAGATTGAGGCCGCACGTATTGCCATCAACCGCCACGTCAAGCGTGGTGGCAAGGTGTGGATCAACATCTTCCCGGACCGTCCGTTGACCCAGAAGCCGCTCGGCGTTCGTATGGGTTCCGGTAAGGGCCCGGTTGAGAAGTGGGTCGCCAACGTTAAGCCGGGCCGCGTCCTCTTCGAGATGTCCTACCCGAACGAGGCCACCGCAATTGAGGCACTGCGCCGCGCAGGCCAGAAGCTTCCTTGCAAGGTCCGCATCATCAAGAAGGAGGACCAGTTCTAATGGCAACCGGTACCCCCGCCCACGAGTTCCGTGAGCTCGACAACGCTGAGCTGGAAAAGCGTCTGCAGGATGCGAAGGAAGAGCTGTTCAACCTTCGTTTCCAGAAGGCTACCGGCCAGCTGACCAACAACCGCCGCATCGGCACGGTTAAGCGCGACATTGCCCGCATCTACACCGTTCTTCGCGAGCGCGAGCTGGGCCTGTCCGTAGTTCCGGGAGCTGAGGCTTAATCATGAGTGAGGCAAACGTGAACGAAGTAAAGAAGGAGCGCGGTGCTCGCAAGACCCGCATCGGTATCGTAGTTTCCGACAAGATGGATAAGACCATCGTCGTCGAGCTCGAGGATCGCAAGCAGCACGCGCTTTACGGCAAGATCATGCGCTCTAACAAGAAGGTTAAGGCACATGACGAGAACGAGACCGCCGGCGTCGGCGACCGCGTTCTGATCGCCGAGACCCGCCCGCTGTCTAAGGACAAGCACTTCCGTCTCGTCGAGGTCGTTGAGAAGGCTAAGTAAAACCTAGCTTTTCAACACTTAAGCCGGCCGAGCTTTTCCTCCTTTAGGAAGAAGGCTCGGCCGGCTTTTCATATGCGCGTATTTTTTAAGCGTTCGTCGCGCTGCCCGGTATAGCAACGTATCTAGCGTGGTCTCCCAGTAGACAGTGTCGATGCCGACACCGCGGTCGTCGCAAAGCGTGTCTGCTCTATCGGCATAGCGGGATAGTGCCGTCATACTCTGCTTGTTGGTAGACCAAGTCTTGGCCAGGATGGGGCATTTCAACCGCATTGCGGCGGTGCAGATATGGCGCACATACGCGTTAGTGAGTCCGTGCTTGCGCCATTCGGGCGCGGTGACCGCGGTGCTCACGTATAGGTAGCTTTGGCCCTGCCATTGATAGGGATAGTAATAAGCGCAGAACCCTGCCAACTTGTTGTTGCGGGTGACCGTGATGATGGTGGCCTTTTCGATCAACGACTCGTAATAGTCTTTGATTCCCGTATTCGCTCCCTGGCTGTCCCAGTCGGTCTGTCCAACGGCCGCGCGCTGCGAGAGCGGGGGAGTGAAGTCCTTGTCGCAACGAGTTAGAAGTTCGAAGAGTTCTTTTGCTTCGCCGACGGGAATCTGTCCTGGTTTGTAGTGGCCCATTAGCGTAGTCTCCAATCTCTTTAAAAGTGGTAGTTTGTAACGCATGGTAGAGACTATCGCTAAAACGCATTGGTCGCATCTATTAACACTGTGTGCCGGAATTATGACGTTGTATATGAATACGACCATGGTTGCGGTTGCCCTGCCAGCATTGACGAACTCACTAGGTGCGAGCCCCGCGGAAGCCGCATGGGTTGTCTCCGCATACAATGTCGCCTTCCTTGCGGTATTGCTGCCGTGCGGGCTCTTCGGCGACAGGCTCGGACATAAACGTCTACTCCTCTTAGGAAGCATGGTCTTTCTTGTATCAGCGCTCGTGTGCGCGCTTGCTCCGTCGGCCATCTGGCTCATTGTCGGACGTGCGGGCATGGGACTTGCGGCCTCGGTGTTTACGCCGATGTCGCTGGCCCTTTTGCCCACGGTGATAGAGCCTTCCGACATGGCACTGGCCAATAGTTTGTGGACCGCCGCCGGTGGTGTTGGCGCTCCTTTAGGTCCGCTCCTGGGTGGCTGGATTATTCATGCTTTAGGCTGGCGTGGCATCTTCTGGCTTGACGTCGTTGTCATCGCCCTTGTCTTTTTCGGCTGTAGCCGACTGCCGAAGGCAAGGGCTGTTCCTTCCCATCCGGTGCTGCCTTGGGTACAGATCTTGCTCTCTGCCTTTGGTTTCCTTGTTCTCACGGTTGGCATGATTAACGTCGGCGGCAAGGTCTCATTTAGTGCGGTTTGGTTACCAATTCTGATTGGGTTGGCTGCTTTGGCACTGGCCCTGGTCTTCGGCGGAAGGAGCGATCAAGCGCTCGTGGACTTGGGGCTTTTGAACAATCCGCGCTTCCTCGTGAATACTGTGACCCTGTTCTTTATCAACTTGGTGCTTTTCGGGCTGCTTTATGTCACTCCGCACTACCTGCAGAATATCTTGGGCAACTCGCCTGCCCGGGGTGGCTTGATGCTTATGCCTTTGGCCGGCACTGCCATCGTTGGCGCCTTGGCAGCCGGGCTGTTGGTGCGGCGAAGCAAGATTGGGCGGTGGCTTCTGCCTAGCTCGATTTTCCTCGTCGCCGGGGGGCTGCTGGTTGGTGCGTTGACGAGTCCATCCAGCGGATATGGATATTTGGCCGCGGGGTTAAGCCTTGCCGGCTTTGGTGTGGGGGCGGGTCAATCCTTGGCTTTGCAGGAGGCGATGGCGCAGGTTCACCCGGAGCGCCGGGGAAGTGGTGCCTCGTTGGTTAATACAATTCGGCAGCTTGGCTCGCTCCTAGGCGTTGCTTTCATCGCCTCACTCGTAATTAACTTGGCAGGCGAGCCGGCTAGCGACGCCTCCTATATCCATGCGATGGATAGCGTCTTTGTCCTGTGTAGCGCTGCTTGTGTTTTAACGGGATTTGCGTTGTTATTCATGCACACGAGGCAGCAGAAATTATAGAGTTAAGGCATGGTGTCACGTCCTTTAGAATCTTCGTCTTCGGACAATCTTGGGCTTAATCGTCGCGACCGAAAGAAACTTATGACGCGGCGCGCGATCCGAAGTGCGGCGCTCGAGCTTTTTGCAGAGCGTGGATATGACGACGTCACCGTGGCTGAAATTACCGAAGCCGCTGATGTCTCAGCGATGACCTTCTACCGCCACTTTGGCACGAAAGAAGCCGTTATCACCAGTGTCATCATCAGCCCCGAAGCAACAAAGGTTCTGGTGGACATCGCGCAGATGACTGATTATAAGAACTTGGAGGCAGCGCTCCGCGAACTCTTCAGCGATGCCGATGCGTGGGGAGGACAGCTCGCAGATCGAGTCCTTCTGTTGCGTGAAAATCCTTCGTTGCTGGGCCATATCTGGCAGCACTCGGACCAGTGGGTGGACTGCGTCCTAGCTGAGACGGGCACCAGCATTATCGACCGCACCCGTGCCCGCAGTCTGATCGGCATCTTCATCGAATGCATCGCAGGTTGGTCCGAGCGCAGGGATTTTCCAAAGAAAGCCGGCCTCAAAGAGCTTTTAATTCAGACCATCCCAGCAACTCTCGCGCCGCATCCGAGTTAACGACCCCCGAGCGGTCTCTGCTCGCAAAGACAACCTTTGAAATAGTCTTTAAGAAAACCTGCTCACCGCGGAAGTCGTCGGGTCGTAGTGCACGCCGGCACGCATTCCCGTCCAACCAATGAACGGTTCTGCGCTTAGCGTGATGGGCTTGTGCACGTGCCCAAGCACCCACGTCGCACCGCTTTCTTGCAGATCCTCTAGCTTGCACGGCAGGCAAGGCTTACGGCTGAATTCACCGTGCACAGAGGTGTGAAGCAGTCCCAGGCCATTGAAGCTGGGGATTTCGATCTCTCGTGGGTCAGGGTCGGTGGCCACGCCGCAGGTCCACGCCTGCACACCGTCGATTTCGAAGAAGTGCGGTTCGGTCCCGTGCGCGATGATTCCTTCGGGCCATTTATAGTCATGGTGATCATGCGCGTTCCTTTTGTTGCCAGGAAGTGACGAGTACGAGGACGATAATTGAAGTTCCAACCCCCATAAGGGTCATTGCCATGGCCTCGGCGCGGTGGCCTTGATCGAATTGGTTCATGATCCAGGACGCGAGCAGGTTGATGTTGTTCCGGCGCACCAGCGAAGAATCACGAGTTCACGGAATCCTGCGAAGAAAGCCAGAATCCAGCCTGCTGCGATACCCGGTGTAAGCAAAGGCAGCGTGATCCGGAAGAAGGTCTGGTGCCCCTTGGCACCGGAGACCTTCGCCGCTTCGTAGACGGTGTGGGAGACCGCCGCGGCAGATTCGCCGATTTCCACAATCCTCACCGCCCCAGGGCGTTAAGCTAAAACGCTGTCTCCTATTTCCTTATGTGTTTTGAGGTCCAATCATGCGCCGCTATGTTTCCTTACTCTGTGTTGCAGCCCTAGCGCTTTCTGGCTGCAGTAATTCCGGAAAAAACGACTCCGCTAAAGAAACAGAGAAGATGTTCAATACGATGGCGCCACAAAGTTCAGCAGAGGCGGATTCCCAAGAATCCAAGGCGTCAGAAGAATCGAAGAAACCAGCGGTGGTCATTGAAGACGGCATCTTGAAGATGACGGGCAAGGTTGTAAAGAAGAAAGGTCGTGAGACCCTAGGCTCGCAGCCTGAATCCGGATTCCCTGAAAGCGAGCTCAACGGCGACTATTGGATCCTCGAATTTGATGCTCCGGGGGAGGTCACCGGGAACAGGGCAAATTACAAGGAAACCCGTTGGATCGATAGCGGCTTGCTTGCATCGCACTACAGCACGCACGAGGAAAGCCGCGAAAAGGCAGAGCCGTGGGTGGGCAAGCATGTGACAGTGTCGATCGCTGCTGACAAAGTTGGTTGGCAAAATGATGCCTCTTTGCCGAACGGCCCGCTTCGTCTGGGCACCAGCTTTGAAATCGAAGCTGCTGAATAACAAGAACTCCTTGTGGCTGCGCAGAGCTACTACAAGGAGTTCTTGATGTCTTTCGGGGAGCCAAAGGCAGTTTTGCCGATTAATGCTTGACCGGAGTAACGCGGCCAGCCCGCCAATCCAGGAAGGCCATGGCGGCGCAGAAGATGTTGAGCACGGCGCTGGTGCCCAGGGTGAAGGTACCTACCTTGTACATGGTGGTGCCGGCGGCGTCGAAGTTGTTGAAGATGATAAGCCAGCAGATCCAGCCGATGAGCGCGGTCAACGCA
>NZ_KV800720.1:0-6167 GCF_001810285.1 Corynebacterium sp. HMSC071F07 | reverse complement strand
CGCGGTCAACGCAGCGAGGGCGGAAAGTGCGCGCAGGCCACGTGCGGGGCGTTCAGGTGGGGCGAAGGCTTTGTGCGCGGCGTCGACAAGAATGGCGAGCGCAACGAGGATACTCACGATGCCGGATAGCCACGTGGGCAGCAGGGCAGAAGTGCCCAGGACTACCGGGAAGATGAAAGACAACGCCACGAAGATGAACGCCACGGTGTGAAGTATGGCGCTACGGCCCTGGTAGGAAGAAAACATTTAGGCCTCTTTCTTCTGAACATCTGCTTGCATGGCAAGCACTTCTGCGCGGTGCGGTGGCTGTGCGCCCTTGCGAGAGACGGTAATCGCAGCGGCTGCCGCGGCGAATTCCAAAATCTTTTTCCAGTCGTATTCGCTCAAGTGAGTGAGCTCTTCGGCCGTGAGGTTGCGGCGGGCGATCTCTGTGAGCAGCGCGCCCATGATGGTATCGCCCGCGCCGATGGTGTCGGCGACGTCGACCTTGGCGGAAGGCACATCGAACCGGGTCGTGCCAGCGCGCAACGTGAGGCCCTCGCTGCTGCGGGTAACCACCACGACGGGAACCTGCTTGAGGGCCTGCTTGCCCAGGAATTCCACTTCTTCCTCAGAAAGCTTCAGCACGGTGACGTGGGCAAGTAGCTCGTTGAGGAAGGCCTTGTGCTCATCGTTGGTATAGAACGGGCGGATATTCGGATCGAGCGCCACGATGCTGCCCTTAGCTGCGAATTGCTTGAGCAGTTCGCCATAGCGCGAAGCACCTGGCTCCAACGCGAGGGAAACAGTGCCGAAGCAGGCAATCTCGGCGTCGGAAAGCGTGGGCTCAACCAACCTATCTGCCGTGCCCTCCGTGTAGAAGGTATAGGACGCCGAACCATCATCACCGATGCTGGTCACGGCCAAAGTGGTGGGCTCTGGACCGCGCTGGACCATAGACGTGTCCACGCCTTCCTGCTCCAGCCTTTCCACCAGCGCGTTACCGAAACCGTCGGTGGAAAGGCGCGACTGGAAGCTGACCTCGCCGCCCAGACGCGCCGCCGCGATGGCCACATTGAAAGGCCCGCCGCCCAAAGCCGGCGTGAGGTCTTGCAAGCTACCTGGGCTGACGGGGACAAGGTCGACGAGTCCTTCGCCACACACATGGATTCTCATGGATTCCATAGTATCGGTGCTATGAACTACCGTCCGAACTTCCACATCGCGCCCCCGTATGGCCGTCTCAACGATCCAAATGGTGTCTTTCTAGATGGCGACACCATGCACGTCTATTACCAACACGACCCCTGCTTCCCGCACGCGCCGAAGCGAACGGGGTGGGCGCATGCCTCGGCGAAGTACTCAGTGGCAGGCCCCTGGCGGCATCATCCGGACGTGCTTTCGCCTGACCTGCCCTATGACAAGGACGGCTGTTACTCCGGCGGTGCCGTGGTCGATGGCACCGACGTGTGGCTGTTTTATACGGGCAACCTCAAGGTGGATGGCAAGCGCATTCCTTCCCAGAACCGCGTGCGCGTTCTCGATCCTTCTGGCCCTGAGGGTGGCATTTATTACCGCGACGCCGCGAACCCGCTGATTCCCGATAGTGAGGAAGGCTTTACCGGGCACTTCCGCGATCCGCAGATTTCCCGGGATGAGCAAGGCTGGCGCATGGTCATCGGTGCGCAACGTGAGGACGAGAACGCTGCGGTGGTGCTCTACCGCTCGCAGGACCTTAAGAACTGGGACTTTGAGGGAGCACTGGATTTCGCGCTTGACGACGCCGCGCCGGGGCTTAGCCCCGAACTCCTACCGGGCGGATATATGTGGGAGTGCCCAAACCTTGTGACCTTGACTGATAAGGCAACCGGTGAGTCTAAGGACGTCCTGGTCTTTTGCCCGCAGGGGCTTGAACCCGTCAAAGTGGATGGGCAAACGCACTACGCTTCTTCCGACCAGTGCGGCTACCTGGTGGGCAAGCTGGACGGCACCACCTTCCACGTCGAGCGTGGTTTCAGCGAGCTGGACTATGGACACGAGTTCTATGCCCCGCAGCTGGTTGGCATGAGCGATGGCCAAGCGCTGCTGCTCGGCTGGATGGGCCTTCCTGCTCAAGATGACAAGCCCACCGTGGAGGAGGGCTGGGTGCACACCCTGACCTTGCCGCGCCGGGTATGGCTGGAAGACGGCGTGCTTTATCAATGGCCGGTGTGGGAGACGATTCCCGATGCTGCTGGTAGGGAGGGCTTCGGCAGCACGGTGAGTCTGAGCTCTTCGCGTGGCGGCAGCTATAGCCTGGTTGATGTTGAAGGTAGGGAACACCTGCGCTTTAGCGCAGGCGAAGGGCTGCTGCGCGTGAGTGTGGGCGATGACGAGCGCGTGATTGCCTGCCCAGAGGGCGAGGTCATGGCCATTGCCGATGGCTGCGCCGTGGAAATTTTTGCTGGCGGTGGGCGAATCGCGGCGTCGGCAAGCGTATTTGGCGAAGGCGAAGCGCGATGGAGCGGCTGGGTTAAGAACTAAGTGACCGTTCAAACAGTAAAACTTGGTGAATTTTCCCTCAAATATGTCCGAGCTCTTGGCTTTTTGTCTGGAAGCTGTATCTAATGGTTCTAGGTTGATTAGCTCGTGAAAAGGAAAGGGAGCTTTGCCTATGGACCACAAGGAAGTTGCTGCACGGACCCTGCGTGCACTTGGCGGCGAAGAAAACATCATCGGCTTGGCGCACTGCGCAACGCGCCTGCGCATGGTGCTGAAGGATACGAAGAAGGTCGATACCAAGGCCTTAGAGGCTGACCCTGACCTCAAGGGAATCTTTGAAGCCGGTGGAATGTTCCAGGTCATCGTTGGTCCAGGTGACGTCAACGTTGTTTATAGGGAATTGAACGGCATGATCCACAAGGACGTTGCCGTTTCCACCGAAGAGCTCAAAGACATTGCCGCTAATTCCGGCAACTGGTTCTCCCGCGCCGTCAAGGTGCTCGCGGATATCTTCGTGCCGCTCATCCCGATTCTGGTCGGCGGCGGTTTGCTCATGGCACTGAACAACGTCTTGTCGGCTGAAGGGCTGTTCGGTGAGAAAGCGGCCATTGAAATGGTGCCGGCACTCAAAGATGTCGCTGGACTTATCAACCTGCTGGCTTCTGCCCCCTTTGCCTTCCTGCCCATTTTGGTGGGCTTTACTGCCACCAAGCGCTTTGGCGGCAATGAGTTTTTGGGCGCGGGTATGGCCATGGCAATGGTTATGCCGGACCTAGTCAACGGCTACAACGTGGCTGAGACCATCGAGGCCGGCGACATGGAGTATTGGAACATCTTTGGCCTCGATGTCGCACAGGCCGGTTACCAGGGTTCCATCCTGCCGATTCTGGTTATTGCGTGGATCCTGGCCACGATTGAGAAGTTCCTCCACCGCCACCTAAAGGGCACGGTGGACTTCATGCTCACGCCGTTGATTACCCTGCTGGTCACCGGCTTTATCACTTTCGCTGCCATTGGCCCGTTCCTGCGCACTGCCGGTGAGTGGTTGGGCGTTGGCTTGGCCAATTTGTATGACTTTGCAGGCCCTGTCGGCGGCTTCCTTTTTGGCTTGGTTTACTCGCCAATCGTCATCACCGGCCTGCACCAATCCTTCCCACCAATCGAATACATGCTGTGGGATCAAGGCGGATCTTTCATCTTCGCCACGGCAGCGATGGCGAATATTGCCCAAGGTGGCGCAGCCCTCGCGGTCTACTTCCTGGCGCGTAGCGAAAAGCTCAAGGGCTTGGCTGGTGCTTCCGGTACCTCGGCACTATTCGGTATCACTGAGCCTGCCATCTTCGGTGTGAATCTGCGCTTGCGCTGGCCTTTCTACATCGGCATGGCTGCCTCTGCAGTGGCCTCGACTCTCATTGCCATCTTCGACGTGAAGGCAACGGCACTCGGCGCGGCCGGCATCATCGGTTTCGTTTCGATGCGCCCGGAGGATTACAGTCAGTTCTTTATCTGTGCTGCAATCGCACTCGCGGGTTCCTTCATCGGCGCCTACCTGTATGGCCGCTACCTAGCCCGCAAGAACGGCTCCATTGATCCGGATGAGGTGAATCCTCCGGCGGCCGAGGCTCAAGCCGCCGCTGCCACCCCAGCTGCGGTAGCAGCCGAGGATGCCTGCACTATCTTCTCCCCATTGGAGGGCACCGCCGTGCCACTGTCTCAGGTCAGCGATCCTATGTTTGCCGGCGGCAAGCTAGGCCAGGGCGTGGCTATCGAGCCGACCGTGGGCAAACTGGTTGCGCCTGCCGACGGCAAAATCACCGTTACCTTCCCTTCCCACCATGCCTACGCCATTCGCACCAAGGACCCAGTGGTGGGCAATATCGATATCCTCATGCATATTGGCTTCGATACGGTAAACCTTAAAGGCAAGCACTTCACCTCCCACGTCACCAAGGGCGATGAGGTCGGGCGGGGCGATGTCCTCGCCGAATTTGATATCGACGCCATCAAGGCCGCCGGCCTTCCCGTAACTACCCCGGTGGTCGTCTCGAATTCGAAGAAGACCGGCCCTGTTCTTCCTACCGCGGCTTTCCGCCCGGGTGAACTCACTGGCTTCGGTACCGATATCTTTACTGTGGATCCCAAGCCCGTTCCAGCATCCGCACCAACCACTGGCCATGCAGCTACTCCTGCATCCACTGACGAGCCTGCAGGCACAACCCGTTAGCTTGAAAGAACAAAGGCCGAACTGAGGAAAACTCCTTCCCAGTTCGGCCTTTAACGGTTTAGCAATAGCGGCGCTCTCTGGGGCGAAGGCTCACCTTGAGTCCAAGCAAACTGTGACGCACCAGGGTGCCTATAGCAAAAAGCTGCGCCAGCCGGACCGAAGCCCGACCGGCGCAGCCAGTCTCAATTCAGTTTCCTACTTGGTAGGAAGGCTCTTGCTTAAGCGAAGAACTTGCGGCGTGCAGCGAAAGCGCCTGCGGCAACCATCGCAGCTACAGCCAGTGCGGCCAAAGCCTGTGCAACGGAGTTGGAGCCGGTCTCAGCGGACATACCACGTGCGGCTGCCGGGGCAGCGTTGCCCTCAGCGAGCTTACCGCCCTGGGCGATAACCGCATCCTTGTTAGCGTTCAGCATCTGCTCGGAAGCAGCCTTTTCCTCGGCGGTCGGTTCCTGGTTCTTGCGTGCCTCGTCCTTGACGTAGGTCTTGCCGTCCTGGGACAGGTACCAGGTGATACCACCAATCACCAGGGCTGCCGGAAGAGCCAACCATGCGAGCTTCTTCTTGTCGAATTCAGGCTTCGCAGCTTCAGAAGGGAATGCCTTTGCGTAAGCGTCACGCATCTCGGCGGTAACTTCCACGTTGACCAGGGCTGGATCGTTGACGTAAACGTTCGGGTCCTTCATGCTCTGGTACCAAGTGTTGCCCTCAGCGTCCATCTTGGTGGCAGGAGCAGGAATTGCGGAGGTGTCCTGCTGCTCCTTCACGAACTTTTCTGCCTGCTCAGGAGTCAAGCGAACAGGATCGCCTGCGACCGGCTTGGACAGCCAAGAACCGTCTTCCTGCTTGAAGTACTCGACACCATCGACGGTAATCGGATCAGCAGCGACGTCGTGGCGTTCGACTTCACCGGCGCTTTCTTCGTTGGTGTTCGGCTCTTCAGTGCTTTCCTCGCCCTCTTCATTGGACGGATTGTAGTTCTCAGCACCTGGTACATAGTTATCAGTACGAGTTGTGAGAGTAGATCCATCACCGTGCTCAGTGAACTGATTCGATTCGTTGTTGTCCTGAGCCTGAGCAACAGCTGCGCCACCAAAGGCGAGTGCGCCGGTCAGTACAGCAGCGGTCAGGGTCTGTGGCAAACGCTTCATGTGTTTCTCCTTCGGGGAATATGGGAAAGCGTAAAAATGTCTTTCGCGACGCAAATAACAGTAGTCACATAATTCGCAGTTGTCACGCGAAAATCAGAAGTTGACTGTAAATTTCATGCGTTACAGCTGTGAAAAAGGGGGCTATTAGAATGTCTGTGCGACCTGAGTTGCGCTGAGGGGTGTTAAATTGAGACTTATATATGCAGAGCCTGACGATAATTTTGGAGATCGCGTGTGTGTCGGTGTGTTCGAAATATAGGGCTAAGGGGTACGCGGGTGTACTGGCGAAAATAAATGTGGAGGTAGGGGGGTGTTCCTATATAGGTTGTCAACTC
>NZ_KV800719.1:29405-53910 GCF_001810285.1 Corynebacterium sp. HMSC071F07 | reverse complement strand
TATTTTTACATAAATAAATGAGATAAGTCAAAATTATGGCTTTGATATTCCACCCCGGCTATTCCACCCGGAAGTTGGCAGAACTCCGGAACAAAGCCAAGCGAAGAGCCCTGGGTTTTGCTTCTAGATACCTCTGGCTCCCGTATTTCGCCAATAAGCAAGAGGCTGATCACTACCACATGTAACGTCGGAAATAGGTAGCAAGAGTGAATCCAAACAAACAAGGCACAAAAGGCATAAAAATTCCCCTTGGCTTTTACCAAGGGGAATCAAATGTGGGCCCTCCGGGGCTCGAACCCGGGACCTGCGGATTAAAAGTCCGTAGCTCTACCAGCTGAGCTAAAGGCCCATCGCGAAACCATTTTAGTAGGCCCCGCTAAAGAAACGAAACTGGCCCCCCACTTTATTGCGGGGAGCCAGTCATGTTTGCTTGTCAGGGGCTAAATGCCGCTGAGTTTGCTTAGCCGCGCATGTCGCCCTTTTCGGCGAAGTTAATCTGGAAGTCGAAGGCAGTCTTCAGATCGTGCGGGGTGTGGACGAACTTGTTGGCGGAAGCACGCTCGTAGTACTCCTCCAGCAGCGGGCGGTAGTCCGGGTGTGCCACGGCGATGACCTTTTCCACGCGCTCACGCGGTGCGAGACCACGCAGGTCAGCGACACCGTACTCGGTGATGATGACCATGGTGTCGTGCTCGGTGTGGTCAGTGTGGGAAACGAAAGGAACAATCGCGGAGATTGCGCCACCCTTTGCCACAGACGGGGAAACGAACGTGGAGATGTAACCGTTGCGGGTGAAGTCACCGGAGCCGCCGGTGCCGTTCATGATGCGGGAGCCGCCAACGTTGGTGGAGTTGATGTTGCCGTAAATATCGGCCTCAATCATGCCGTTGGAGGAGATAAGACCCACGCGGCGGATGACCTCAGGGTGGTTGGAGACCTGCTGCGGACGCAGGATGATGTGCTTGCGGTAGCGCTCTGCCTCAGCGTTCATCTTCTCTGCGTACTCCGGGGAAAGCGCAAAGGAGGTAGCGGAAGCGACAGACATCTTGCCGGCGTCGATAAGGTCGAGCATGCCGTCCTGGATGACCTCGGTGTAGGCCTGGATGTTTTCAAACTTGGACTCCAGCAGGCCTGCCATCACGGCGTTCGGGACATTACCCACGCCGGACTGCATGATGAACTTGTCATACTCCAGGCGGCCAGCAGCAACCTCGCCTTCGAGGAACTCGATGAAGTTAGCAGCGATCTTCTCGGATACCTCATCCGGAGCCTTAAATGGCGCGTTGCGGTCCGGAGCGTTGGTCTCGACGACTGCGACTACCTTTTCGGTCGGCAGCTCGATGTACGGGGTACCGATGCGGTCATCAACCTTGGTGATCGGGATTGGCTGGCGGTTAGGCAGCTTCTCGATCTTGTAAATGTCGTGCATGCCCTCGAGGTTCTCGGACTGCCAGGTGTTTACCTCGAGAATAATCTTGTCTGCAGCCTCGATGTATTCCAGGTTATTGCCCACTGCAGAAGACGGGATGATGTTGCCGTCTTCCAGGATGCGGACAACCTCGATGATTGCGACCTGGAAATCGCCGTAGAAGCCCTCCTCTACCTGCTGGCCGGAGTGGGAAAGGTGAATGTCCTGGTAAAGAATCTCGCCTGCGTTGGCCTTGTTACGCAGAGTCGGATCGGAGTTGTACGGAGAGCGGAAGCGCAATGCGTCCGCCTCTGCCAGCACACCGTCACAATCCGGTGCGGTGGAAGCGCCGGAGAAGACATCGATCTTGAATTCCTCACCAGCAGCGTGTGCAGCCTTTGCCTTTTCAGCGATGGCGGTAGGCAGCGCCTTTGGGTAGCCCGCACCGGTAAAGCCAGAGATACCGACGCGGTCACCGTGATTGACAAACTTTGCAGCTTCTTCAGCAGAAACGACAAGTTCCTTAAACGGCGCGTATCCGATCCTATCGGTCAAAGTAAATCCTCCTTTATATATAGGGCCAACCGTACGACACGATCAGCCCCTTTAAGTTACATGCACCACATTAGCGAACTTGTTGAGGTTTTACCGAAAACTTCGCAAACTTACACACCCCCGTCACAACGACGCGCCAAACTTGCCACGCCACCTGCCCAAAGAGCACAATTGGCTGCGTGAATCTTGCAATCGGAAAAATCGAGCTCAACTCCCCCGTTGTCCTAGCCCCTATGGCGGGCGTAACCAACGTGGCCTTCCGCACGCTCTGCCGGGAACAAGAAATTGCGAAGACCGGAACGGTCTCCGGACTATATGTATGCGAGATGGTCACCGCTCGCGCGTTGGTCGAGCGCAATGAAAAGACCATGCACATGACCACGTTCGGGCCAGATGAAAATCCACGCTCGCTACAGCTGTACACCGTCGATCCGGAGTACACCTACAAGGCAGCAAAGATGATCGTGGATGAAAACTTGGCCGATCACATCGACATGAATTTCGGCTGCCCCGTGCCCAAGGTAACTCGTCGCGGTGGCGGCTCAGCTCTGCCCTATAAGCGCCGACTCTTCGGCAACATCGTCGCCGCCGCAGTTGAGGCCACAGAGGGCACCGACATTCCGGTTACCGTGAAGATGCGCGTGGGCATCGACGACGAGCACCACACACACTTGGACGCAGGACGCATCGCAGTGGAGGAGGGTGCCGCGGCCGTCGCCTTGCACGGGCGCACAGCCGCTCAGCGCTACTCCGGTCACGCCGATTGGAATGAGATCGCACGCCTCAAGGAGCACCTGGCCGATACCGGCATCCCGGTGCTGGGCAACGGCGATATCTTCAAAGCCACCGATGCCCGCGCCATGATGGAGCAGACGGGCTGCGACGGCGTCGTCGTCGGGCGCGGCTGCCTCGGCCGCCCGTGGCTCTTCGCGGAACTGTCTGCGGAGCTGCGTGGCGAGCCAATTCCTTCCGAGCCAACCTTGGGCGAAGTGACGCAGATTATGATTAGGCATGCGGAGCTGCTGGCGCAGCACGATGGCGAGCGTCAGGCCAGCCGCGATATCCGCAAGCACGTGGGTTGGTACCTGCGCGGATTCCCCGTGGGAGGCGAGGTACGCTCGGGCCTTTCGCGGGTGGATTCGGTAGATAACCTGCGCGAATTGCTGGCACCGTGGGCCGATTCGCAGGCGCTTGCCGACGACGCGGATGGCGCACGTGGACGTCAAGGCTCACCTGCCAAGGTGGTTCTACCCGAGGGTTGGCTGGACGATCCAGAGGACGCAACTGTTCCGGAAGGTGCGGAAATTATGCATTCGGGCGGATAGATAAAGCCATAACGAGCATTAGACCAAAAAGTGGTCTATCATTTCCGACATGCGCACCGCATATCGCGAACATCTAGATAGCTTCTCGCACGACCTCATTATCATGTGCGACATCGTCCATAAATCCTTAAAGCTCGCCTCTGAAGCGCTGATTGACTCCGAACTCCACGCCGCTGAAGAGGCCATGTCTTTGCGCGAGGAACTGGACGAAGTCCGCAACCGCTGCGAGGAGCGCGCTGTCTTGCTGCTCGCGCTCGAAAATCCCATGGCCAAAGATCTCCGCCAGGTCGTCTCCTCCATCTACATCGTGGAAGACCTCCACCGCATGGGCCGTCTGGCCCAACACGTGGCATCGGCTGCCCGCCGACGCCACCCAGAAAACGTGGTGCCCGCAGAGTACATCGGCTATTTTGAGGAGCTCGCACGCTTAAACGACGACATGATTAGGATGTTGCGCGAAATCTTAGTGACCCCGGACCCCGATACCGCCCTGCGGATGGCCTCTGAAGATGATGCGGTAGATGACATCAACCACTACCTTTTGTCCATCCTGACGAATCGGGAGTGGAAAGCAAGCGTGCGCGAGGCCGTGGAAACTGCCCAAATGACCCGCTACTACGAGCGTTTCGCCGATCACTGCGTCAGCGTGGCCGGCCGCATCATTTACCTGTCCACCGGGCTCGCTCCGGAGGCCTATATGGCCAAATTGAGCGAGGAAGAAAGGGACAAAGAGTTCGAGTCCCGCATGGCCGAGCTCGAGCGCCAGTTCCGCCATTAATCCTCACTAGGTAGCTAGACCTTTAAGGCAACGCTGAAGCACATTCAATCCAACTACAGGCGTTTCACGAAAACTATCTATCTAGATCAATCTTCACTGTCTCTAATAACGCTAAACCCCGCTTCCCTCTTGTTTCAAAGGAAGCGGGGTTTATCCGTCTGCTACATGGAAGCTACTAAGGCTTAGCCGAAGCGGCCGGAGATGTAGTCCTCAGTGTCCTTCTTAGACGGGTTCTTGAAAATGGTGGTGGTGTCATCGAACTCCACCAGGTGGCCCGGCTTGCCGGTGGCCTCGAGAGAGAAGAAACCGGTCTTGTCGGACACACGCGCTGCCTGCTGCATGTTGTGGGTCACGATGACGATGGTGAAGTTTTCCTTCAGCTCGTGGATAAGGTCCTCAACGGCCAAGGTGGAAATTGGGTCCAGTGCAGAGCAAGGCTCGTCCATGAGGAGAACCTCTGGCTCCACGGCAATCGCGCGAGCGATGCACAGACGTTGCTGCTGACCACCGGACAGGCCGCCGCCCGGCTTGTCCAGACGGTCCTTAACCTCATCCCATAGGTTTGCGCCACGCAGGGACTTCTCGGCGACTTCCTTCAGCTTCTTCTTGTTCTTCTCACCGGACAGACGCAGGCCGGCGACAACGTTGTCCTCGATGGACATGGTTGGGAACGGGTTTGCCTTCTGGAAGACCATGCCGATGGTGTTACGGACGGAGACTGGGTCAACCTTTGGGCCGTAGATGTTCTGGCCGTCGAGCAGGATCTCACCCTTGACGGAAGCGCCAGGGATGACCTCGTGCATGCGGTTGATGGTGCGCAGAACGGTGGACTTACCGCAGCCGGAAGGGCCGATGAACGCAGTAACTGCCTGTGCTGGGATCTGCATGTTGACGTTCTGTACGGCGTGGAAATCACCGTAGTAGATGTTCACGTCATTGAGCTCAAGCTTTGACATTTTTTGAATTACTCCTGTTGAGGGGCTTTAGGTGTGGCGGGCGGGCGTGTTACTTCTTGACGGAGAACTTCGCAGAAACGAAGCGCGCCGCAATGTTGAGGATTGCAATCAGCAGGACCAGCGTCAGTGCCGCGCCCCACAGCTTGTCCAGAACGGCCGGCTGGGCGCCGGACTTGTACATATCAAGCATCATCAGCGGCAAGGAAGACATTGCGCCATCCATTGCGTCCCAGTTGATGGAAGAGGTCGAGCCGACCAAGACCAGAACCGGAGCGGACTCACCCATGACGCGGGCAACGGCCAGCATGATGCCGGTGACGATGCCGGACAGAGCGGTTGGCAGAACGATGCGGGCGATGGTCTTCCACTTCGGCACTCCCAGCGCATAGGAAGCCTCACGCAGGTCCATCGGGACGACGCGCAGCATCTCCTCCGTGTTACGAACGACGATTGGAATCATCAGCAGCACCAGAGAAAGCGCCACTGCCATGCCGGAACGGTCGAAGCCGAAGAGCGTGATCCACATTGCGAAGACGAACAACGCAGCGACGATGGAAGGAACACCAGAAAGGATGTCGACCATGAAGGTGGTCAGGCGGCTCAGCAGACCGCCGCGGGAATACTCCACCAAGTAGATAGCGGTGAAGATGCCAATCGGGACGGAAATGATGGTTGCCAGGAGGGTCTGGACGAAGGTACCGATAATCGCGTGTAATGCACCGCCGCCAGCCTCGGTATCAAGGATTCCGCGCTGCGAGGTAGTCCACCATTCAGGATTGAAAATGGCGCCGGCACCGCGAGCAAAAAGCTCCCAGAGCACCCAGACGAGTGGAATCATCGCGATGATCATCGTGGCCCACACGACGAAGGTGGCGATGTTGTTGGCGGTCTTGCGGCCGCCGGAAATATCAAGGAACGCCGATCCGGAGTTCTGCGGAAGGGTCTTTACTGGGGTAGACATTCAGGTTTACCTCTTCCTACTTCTTCTTCACGATGGAACGGGCAATGGCATTGACCACGAAGGTCAGCAGGAACAGCATGAGGCCGGCTGCGATATAAGCACCCGCACGCATCTCGTTACCGAACTCGGAAGCTGCCAGAGCGATCGCAGTAGCGAAGGTAGTACCGCCGTCGAAAAGCGAGAAGCGGAAATCAATCAGCGGCGAGACAACCATGTACAGCGCCATAGTCTCACCCAGCGCACGGCCCAGGCCCAGCATGGAACCGGCGATGTAACCGGACATACCAAAAGGCAGGACGGTCATGCGGATAACTTCCCAGCGGGTAGCGCCCAGCGCCAACGCGGACTCAATCTGGCCCGGAGGGGTCTGCACAAAGACCTCACGCGCGGTGGCGGCGATGATGGGCAGAATCATCACTGCCAGCACGATGCCACCGGTGAAGATGTTGCGGCCGGTCTCGAAGGAAGGCGAGTTGTCGTAGGTGGTGAACAGGAAGAAGCCGCCAGCCCACGAATGAATCCACTTATAAAAGCCTGAAAGAGCCGGGCCAAGAACCTGCCAGCCCCACAGACCGTAAACGATGGACGGAACTGCAGCGAGCATGTCGACCAAGAAGCCAAGCGGCTTCACTGCGCGGGCCGGAGCGTAGTTGGAAAGGAAGATAGCAATGCCAAGCGCAACCGGCATCGCGATCAGCAAGGCAACAACGGAGATGAGCACCGTGGAGCCGAACATGGTCGGGATACCGAACTGCATTGCGTCAGTGTTGTTAGTCTCCCAGCGCTGACCGTAGGTGAAAAAGCCTAGGAAGCCGCCCTCGTTGACGTTCAGTGCAGGCACTGCGCGCCAAATCAGGAAGGCTGCAATGGCAGCGATCATCACGGTGATTAAGGTTGCGGAGGCGGTGGAGAGAAACTCGAAAATTCGGTCACCTGGGCGTTTTACACCCGAACCGGACTTCACGATTGCGGCCTCGGAGCTACCAGCAGAAGAAGCAGGCCGCGAGGCGGCTTCTGTCTGCTCATTTGGTGGCGCCGTGGTGAGATTGTTGTCTGCCATGAGACTACGAAATCCTTTTCAACGGAAACTGTGGGAATTAATGTGCAACACACCGCAGCCCCCAAAGGCGCTCTGATGAACGGATTTGGGGGCGGGCAGTGCTGTCTTTTATTGCGTATCCAGCAAATTACTGGATTGCGTCAACAGCAGACTTCAGACGCTCGAGGTGGTCACCGGTAACAGGGATGAATCCAGCAGACTCGAGGTCGGAGCTCTGGTTATCCAGAACGGTCTTGAAGAAAGCCTTGACCAGCGCGGAGGTCTCCTCATCGTACCCAGCGGAGCAAACGATGTTGTAGGTGGTCAGGATGAGCGGGTAGGAACCCTTGGTGTCGGAACCGAAGAGCGCCTCGGAGTCAACAACCATGTTGTGCTCGGAGCCGGTCTCCTTGAACTTCAGGTTGTCGAGTGCAACGCCGACGGTTTCGTTGGACAGCTCAACCGGGCCGTTGCCGAAGTCGATCTTGGCAATCTTGACGCCGTCAGATTCCTTCTGGTGTGCGTAGCCAGCCTCAACGTAGGTGATTGCACCTTCGATGGAAGCAACCTGGTCAGCAACGCCGGAGGAACCGTTTGCACCCTCGCCGACAGCGTCCGGGAACTGCTTGCCCTCGTTGTCCCAGTTGCCGGTGGCGGTCTTCAGGAACTTCTGGAAGTTGTCGGAGGTACCGGACTCGTCAGAACGGAAGATGACAGTGATGTCGGTATCTGGGAGGTCAACACCCTCGTTGGAAGCCTTGATCTCTTCGTCATTCCACTTGGTGATCTCGCCCTTGAAAATCTTTGCCAGGGTCTCGGTCTTCAGGTTTACTTCCTTGTCACCCAGGTTGTATGCGATTGCAACCGGGCCGATGGTGGTTGGTAGGTGCCATGCGTCGTTGCCCTCGCAACGCTTCTTGGCAGCCTCAACCTCACCCTTGTCCTCCTTCAGAGCGGAGTCGGAACCAGCGAAGTCAACGGTGCCGTTGGTGAAAGCCTCAACGCCAGCGCCGGAGCCGGAGGAGGTGTAGGAGAAGTTAGCGTCAGGGTGCTCGTCCAGGAAGGCCTTCTCGAAGACGGACATTGCGCTCTTCTGGGAGGATGCACCCTCACCGGTGAGGTCACCGGAGACCTCAGAGCCGCCCTCAGAGCCTGAACCGGATTCAGAGCAGGCAACAAGGCCGGTGGAGGTTGCGGCAACAATGCCGAAGATTGCAGCAGTGCGCTTGAAGTTGCGGATCACGGGAAACCTTTCCAAAGCAGAACAGAGATTGTTATCGAGCAAACCGCACATCGCATTGGTAAAAGCGAAAGAGTTGAAAGAGAACTACCAACACCGCGGTTAACTCACGAAAACTAAAGCTATTCGGGGTGGGTTAACCGCAGAGGTGATTTCAGGTAAACAACAAATGAACATGTCACCAAAGTTGGTGAGACTAATCACGCCCCGAATAGACAGAATGGTCTTCAATAACGCTAAACCCGAGGCGCTCATAGAGCTTTACAGCCGGTTTATTATCCGCTTCTACGTAGAGAATTACCCGGTCAGCACCCTTTTCCACCATTCGATTCAGACCATAACGCAGCAAAGGCTTTCCCAAACCTTGACCGCGATAGGCCTCCGAAATGCCGATCACATAAACCTCACCAAACTCATCAATTTCCTCCTTGTGCCATTTGGTCCAGTGGAATCCGGCCAGCACGGGGGCTGCCCCATCATCGCCTTTCTTGGTGTCCCAATAGAAAAGGACATCTGCCGGATCGAACCATTCCGCTTCCATCCCGCGGTGCAAACGCTCTATATCCCATCCGCCTTGCTCCGGGTGCCAGGAAAAGGCTTCGTTGTTGGCACGCGCCCATTCCTGCTCGACCAAGTCCGTGCCCCACCGCTCTACCGAATCGGTGAAGTTGGCGGGAGTATACGGGGCGTCGCCAAGCGTGGAGTGCTTTGCCAAATCCTTACCGGCAACCTCCATGACCAGAAGCTGACGCACCTTTTCCATGGGGTTCTTCTGCGCCACAGCCTGGGCTGCCGGCAGATTGCCGTGGGCCCAGACATTTGCCGCAGGCTTTATCGCCCGCACGGCATTCAGCAGCTCGTTGCCCCAGCCACGGCCGCGATATTCGGGGTGGATAAACATCTCGGCGTCGTCTCCGGCGACAGCTGCAAGGCCTACCGGCTCCGCGGCGTCGCTGAGCACCAAGTGCGTGTGTTCCAAGCGCGCGTCATCCAGGCCCAAGATGAATTGCTCCGACAGGGGCGCAATACCGTCGACGCCCCGTGCTAAATCAGCGATTTTCTTGAGCTTGCCTGCGAGTTCTGGGCACTCTGGAAGTTGATAGGTTTCGATATTCATACCCACCAGCGTACGTGCGGTAAGAATAGAAGAGTGACTGTTCTGCAAATCAACCGCAACGTTGTCCGCCTCGGCATCGTCGCCATCGTGGGCACCCTCGCCTGGCTTTCGGATTCTGCCGTGGCCATGCACGCAGAGCACACCGTGGCCCAAGAATCGAAGGCTGTCTCGCGCCTCGAAAATACTCCCGACGTCTACATTGGCGGCTTCCCTTATACGCTCGCCACACTGACCAAAGAGATTCCTTATCTCGAGGTGCAATCTCTCGACGTCGAGGTGCCAAAGCTAGGCATGGTCAATGCTTCGACCACCATGCGCGATATCACCATTACCCCGCAACAAGTCTTTAGCGGGAAATTCGAAGGCGCCCCCGTCTCGACCTATACCCGCAGCATCAGCCTGGATGGCGTGGCGCTGGGCAGGCTGATGGGCATTACTGATCTTTCGATTGCAAACCCCGACAACATCTCCCCTATCGGCGGCACCGCAGCCGAGGCAGAGCTGACGGGTACGCTGCCAGGAGATAAAAAGAAGTCAACGGCAAAGGTCGCGCTGCGCCTGGTTGGCGAGCAATTCCACATGAATGTCTACGACACCGAGGATCCGCGCCTGAAAAAGGCCTTCTCGATGCAATTCGACACCCGCGACCTACCGCTGCCTGCACAGGCGACGTCCGTGAAACTGCATGGTGGCTCCATCACCTTTGAGGTGCAGCGCCGCAACATCAAGTTGAAGTCCACCCAACTGTCCCCTCTCGAAATCGAGGGTTCGGAGGAAAAGGCGGTGAAGGACGCGGAAAAGCGCGCCGTGGACACCGCCCAGCGCGTTGGTCAGGCCAGCTAGCGCTACTTAATCCGCACCAGATCGCGAAGAATCTCGCGCACGCTGCGCTCATGCGGTGGGCGCGGCTGCGAAGGCGCAAAGACCTCGATGGCATCTGCCACCGACTCCAGATGCACCTTGGTGAACTTGCCTTCGGACTCACCATCGGCCTGGAAGCGCTTCGGGGTCGGCGTTTCCAGGTCGACCACCTGTGCATCGTCGAACTGCAATGCGCGGGCCTGGGTAATCTTGCTCAACACGTGCTTGCGATCAACGCCCATCAGGTGCAGCATGCCCACCAAACCGTGAATGCCGCCCAAGTCAGAAACGCCGAAGAGCCCCAGACCCTTGTCAAAAGAATTGCGCGGGTTAGTAACCACCGGCAGCGGGCCCAAGAAGGTCCACGGGTTGGTATTGGAGGTAAACATCAAAGGCACCTTGTGCGCAGTAAATTCCTTGCCATCACGATTGACCGCATGGACGGAAATCTCCGGTGGAATGACGCGCGCACGCAGATAAGCCTGTGCGGAGACCGTCAGATAGCGCAACGGGGTGGCCGCAAACCCCATCTCACGGGCACGATCCACGCGTGCCAAGACATCCGCATCGAGGCCGAAGCCGGCGTTGACCGCGAACCAGCGCTCGTTCCAGGTGCCAAGGCGAATGGTGCGCCGAGTATCGCGCTCCAGCAGGCGTGCCAGTACGTGGGCGGCCTCCACAGGGGTATTCGGAATGCCTAAAGCGCGGACGAAAACGTTGGCGGAACCAGTCGGAATAACGCCGAGCACCGGCAGCTCCTCCGGAGCCGGGCGCTGGTCATTATCTGCCGGACCGAGCAATCCGTTGACAACTTCATTGACCGTGCCGTCGCCGCCAAAGACGACAATGGCGTCATAATCCGCACGCCGAAGACCGCGCACGATCTCTTCTGCATGCCCCGCATAATGGGTAAATTGCATGCGCAGGTGGACGCCTTCGACATCTCGCAACAGCGGAATGACCTGCCTGAATAAAGCATCGCTCTGCGAAGTCGAGTTCGGATTTGAAATCATTAATGCTCGCACAGCGAACCAGCCTAGTGGTTTATATCCCTTTAAGGCGACTAGGCTGGTGCGTCATGAGCGAAAATAGCAACGAAAAGCTAAATGGCAACGACGCTGTCAACAATGCCGCCGAGGCATGGAAGGACGCAGCGAACCGCAACATCCCGGCCATGAAACTCGGCAACAACCCTCTGCCGCAGGAAACCGCTAACCTGCGCCAGGGCCCGTCGCTTCACGACGGCCTGCTAGCCCTTCTTCCCCTCGTAGGCGTCTGGCAGGGCGAAGGCCAGGCCCACGATGCTTCCGGCGAGCAGTACACCTTTGGTCAGCAGCTTATTGTCAGCCACGACGGCGAGAATTACCTGACTTATAGCTCTCGTACCTGGCGCATCGACACCGAGGGCAAGCCACAGGGTGCCGATATCCGCGAATCCGGTTACTGGCGAATCTCCTTGAAGGACGAGATCGAGATGACCTACACCTCCTCTAACGGAATCGTGGAGATCTTCTACGGCGAGCCTTTCAACGAGCGTGCATGGCAGCTCGAGTCCGCCTCCACCATGGTTACCGAAACCGGACCGAAAAACTTCGGCCCAGGCAAGCGCATGTACGGCTTGATGCCGAACAACAACCTGGGTTGGGTCGACGAGCGCATGGTCGACGGCGAGATGCGCCCGTACATGTCCGCTGAGCTTGAGCGCGTAGCAGGCTAGTTTAAGCCATACCGCGCAAGCGCGGCATCAAGCAGGCCTCGGATTTCCGCAGCGTTATCCGGGGCCTTTAGCTTTGCGTCATTGAGGCTTGTAACGCGCACGGCGGTGCGTACTGAAGAGACCAACCACACCGAATCGCAGCGCTCAAGATACTCCGGCGTGATTTCCTTAGCCTTGCAGCGATAGCCCTGCTGCTGCGCGTATTCGAAGAGCGCAGCCTGCGTGGTGCCGGAGAGAATCCCCTTCGCTGCCGGGGTGCGCAGCTTGTTTCCACGCACTGCCACGACGGAGGAGGTGGCGCCTTCCAAGACGATGCCGCTGTCTGGGTCGACGAAGATGACATCATCAAATCCCTTCCCCTTTGCCAGGCGCAAGGTAGCCATGGTGGCAGCGTAGTTCAGCGTCTTGGCGGGCAGTTCCTCGGCCACGTGCCACAGGCGCGGGGTAGTCATTACTTTGACGCCCTTCTCGCGCTGCTCAAGTAGCTTTTTATCGATTGCCTGCACCACAACCCAGGCGCTCGGGTGGCCCGTCGAGGCACGCCCGCGGGTATATGTCCACGTGCACTTGGCCTCGCCTGTCTCATCACCGCCGAAGTAATCCGCGATGGCGAGTTCGGTGGCTTCCTTCCACTTTTCAATCTGCGGTTCCGGCAGCTCGAGGGCCTGCGCTGAGTTCACAAAGCGCGCGCTGTGCCGGGCAAGGTTGGCTACCTTGCCATCACGCACCAGCAGCGACTCAAAGATGCCGTCGCCGCGAGTGACAGCGGCGTCATCCCAATAGATAAGTGGCAGCGACGGAAGATGCTTGCGCACAGAGCCACCATAGGGCTCTACAACGTAGATGACCGGCTCTTTTCGAGGCGTGAACTCCATAATTTTTATTATGCCCTACCATCGGATCTCGTGAGCTATTCTTCCCCACTTTTAGCGCGCACAGGCGCCGCTGAGTTCCAAGACGCCACTGCAATCGACGCCGCGGGCGTCGCCTGGCACTACGGTAACCCGCTCAAGGAGCAAAGGATCATCGAAACCGGCTCCGGGATCGTGGACCGCTCCCAGCGCCGCGTCATCAAGGTCGAGGGCCCAGAGGCTGCGACCTTCCTCAACAACTTGTTATCGCAAAAGCTTGACGACGCCCCCTCTGGCTTCAGCGCCGGCGCCCTCGACCTAGACATACAGGGCCACGTGCTCCACCACATGGATCTCACCCGAGTTGGCGAGGCCTTCTACCTGGATATTCCAGAAGCCCAGTTTTCTTCGCTGCTGGATTTTTTGACCAAAATGATCTTCTGGTCCCAGGTGACGGTGAAAGAAGCACACTTGGCGGTTATCACCGTGCTGGGTTCTGCCCTGCCGGCGCCAGCGAGCGCGGTGGTGTCGCGCGACGTCGCCTGGCGCGGCCCGCAGCGCGCGGACTATCTCGTCCCGCGTGAAGACCTAGAGGCAGCCGTGGCGGAACTGGAATCGGCTGGCGGAACCTTGGTGGGACTGATGGCCTACACCGCCGAGCGTGTAAAGGCGCTGGAGCCGGAGCTCGCCGCGGACCTGGATGCAAAGGCGATTGCCCACGAGGTCCCGCACTGGATTTCACGCGGGGATGCGCCGGCATTCGTGCACCTGAACAAGGGGTGCTACCGCGGCCAGGAGACCGTCGCCCGGGTGGAGAATCTCGGCCGCTCGCCGCGGCTTTTGGTGATGCTTTATCTGGATGGCTCGGCGCCTACTCGTCCGGAGATTGGTGCGGACGTTACTCTCGGCGGGCGCCGCGTGGGACGTCTCGGCACAGTGGTCGATGACTGCGACTTTGGTCCCATCGCACTCGCGCTGGTCAAGCGCTCGGCTTTGAGCGGCCAACAGCTTTCCATTGGGGATGTCGCTGCATCCGTGGAAAATGACTCAATCCCCGTCGATGAGGGCCCGAAGGCGGGACGAGCTGCGGTAGAAAAGTTGCGTGGCCGATAACTCATTTAGCCCTCTGCGCGAGTTATCCCACTCGTTTTGGCATATGTAGGGGGGTGGTGCGGAATTTTTTCGTCACACAGGCTATTGTGTCTAACAGGAAGATACACTTTTAGATTTAAGCCGATGGGGCGTCCAAGAATCCCTGGAACGCCCTACTCACCTCAAGGGGGTCATGCACATGGGACGCGGACGCGCAAAGGCAAAGCAGACCAAAGTTGCACGCCAGCTGAAGTACAATTCGCCTGAAATGGATCTGGATTCGCTCCAGCGGGAGCTTGCCTCCCAAAACCCGAACAACTCCCACGATTACGAGGACGAGGATCCTTACGCCGACTACGTCGACGAGTGGGACGAAGACGACGAGGAGGACCAGCGCTAAGGCGCTTTCCTTTTCGCCGCTGGGACTCCAGCTGTAGGCCGCGGCCGCTTCGCGTGGTTGCGGCCTTTTGCTTTTGGCCGCTGCCCGGCTCTTTCCCGCGGCACCCTGCTCTTCACGGCCGCTTCCCTGGTCTGCCTAGGCTGCCCCTACCCTTCCCTCGGCCTTCCCTCGGCCGGCATTTCCAAATGGTGAGGAACAAATGGTGAGGTGAGGCGTCACCCGCCCCAGGAGCCCACTACAGCCACAGTGGTTACAGTGCAACCTCACCATTTGAAAACCACACTAGGCTTCAACTGCATTTGGCGTCCGCTGGACAGACGGCCCTAAATGGTGCGGTTTTACCATCCGCGCGAAAACGCCGAAGAGCCGAGCGGAAGCGCAGGAAAACCGGCGCCGGAAGAGGAAAACCACAAACGACCTCCCCTCCTCCACCGCGATGTGGCAGAGAACGGAAGGCCGAAAGCAGAAGTGGTTGGGCGGGCTTAGTAGTTCGGGTGCTCGCCGTTCATGATGACGCGCTCTTCGCCCTCGCCGGCGGCGCGGATGGTGCCGAGCTCCCACGCATCAACGTGGCGGGCAGCCATCATAGCCAGGGCGCGCTCGCGATCCTCCGGAGCGACGACGGCAATCATGCCAACGCCCATGTTGAAGGTTTTCTCCATCTCTTCCAGGGAAACCTTGCCCACAGAAGCGATGGTCTTGAAGATCTGGCCCGGGGTCCAGGTGGAACGGTTAACTTCAGCGGTCAGGCCCTCCGGAATGACGCGCTCCAGGTTGCCGGCCAGGCCACCGCCGGTGACGTGGCAGAAGGTGGAAACGTTGCACTCAGCGGTCAGAGCCAGGCAGTCCTTGGCGTAGATGCGAGTCGGCTCCAGCAGCTCCTCGCCGAGGGTGCGGCCAAGCTCCTCGATGTGGCCATCGAGCGGCAGACCTGCCTGCTCCAGCAGGACGTAGCGAGCCAGGGAGTAGCCGTTGGAGTGCAGGCCGGAAGAGGCCATCGCGATGAGGACATCGCCGTCGCGGACCTTGTCCGGGCCCAGGATGGAATCTGCCTCGACTACTCCCACGGCGGTTGCGGAGACGTCGTATTCTTCTGGGTCCATTACTCCTGGGTGCTCAGCGGTCTCGCCGCCGAGCAGCGCAGCGCCTGCCTGCACGCAGCCCTCAGCGATACCCTTCACAATCTCTGCGACCTTCTCCGGTACGACCTTGCCCACGGCAATGTAGTCCTGCAGGAATAGCGGCTCCGCGCCGCACACCACGAGGTCATCGACGCACATTGCAACCAGGTCGATACCGATGGTGTCGTGGACGTCCATCGCCTGCGCAACAGCCAGCTTGGTGCCAACGCCATCGGAGCCTGCAGCCAGGACCGGCTCTTTGTATTCGCCCAGCTTGAACAGGCCCGCGAAGCCGCCCAGGCCGCCCATGACCTCCGGTCGGGTTGCACGCTTTGCGTGCGGCGCAAACAGGGTGACGGCGCGGTCGCCTTCTTCGATGCTGACGCCAGCTGCCGCGTAAGTATTCTCGCTCATTTTTGTTCCTTGCCTTGTGTTTTAGGATTCTTCGCCGAGCAGGGAGCGCACGGCCTCAGCGTTCGGGTTGCCGGCCGGGAGGCCGAGTGGGTAGACACCGTCAAAGCAGGCGGTGCACAGCTCATGGTGAGGCTGCTGGGTCGCGGCGACCATCTCATCGATGGAGACGAAGCCGAGGGAGTCCGCACCGATGGCGTCACAGATAGTCTTGCAGACTACCTCTGGGTCATCCGACGGATTCGCATTCGCAATGAGCTCGCCCGGGGAGGCGAAGTCAATGCCATAGAAGCATGGCCACTTCACTGGCGGCGAAGCGATGCGCACGTGCACCTCCGCCGCGCCCGCCTCGCGCAGCATGCGAATCAGCGCGCGCTGGGTGTTGCCACGCACGATAGAGTCATCCACGACCACCAGGGACTTGCCCTCAATGACCTCGCGCAGCGGGTTCAGCTTCAGGCGAATGCCCAGCTGGCGCAGCGTCTGGGTGGGCTGAATGAAGGTGCGGCCAACGTACGCATTCTTCACCAGGCCGTGCGCGAAGGTGATTCCGGACTCGCGGGCATAGCCCACGGCCGCCGGGTTACCGGACTCAGGCACTGGAATGACTAGGTCCGCATCTGGGGCCGGGTATTGCCGCGCTAGGCGACGCCCGATTTCCACACGCGTCGCATTCACCGAACGGCCCTTGATGTCGGTGTCAGGACGTGCCAGGTAGACGTACTCGAAGACGCAACCGTGGTGAGTTGGCTCCGCGAACTTCTCCGAGCGGATGCCCGCCTCGTCGATGGAGATGAGCTCGCCCGGTTCAATCTCGCGGATGAACTGCGCGCCGACGATGTCGAGCGCACACGTCTCCGAAGCTACTACCCAGCCCTTTGGCAAACGGCCCAGCACCAGCGGGCGCACGCCGTGTGGGTCACGCGCAGCGTAGAGCGTGTGCCCATCGGTAAAGGTCAGGCAGAATGCGCCCTTCACACGCGGGAGCAGCGCACGAGCGGATTCGAAGATGCTGACGCTATCACTCACGCCGTCGGCAAGCAGCATGGACAAGCACATGGAATCGGAAACCGACTCTTGCTGCGGTGCAACCAGCCCGCGCTCTACTGCTTCCTCGCGCAGCTCCAAGTAGTTAACAAGGTTGCCATTATGGCCCAAGGCAATGTCGATGCCATTGGAGGTGGTGGCAAACATGGGCTGTACGTTGGCCCATTCCTTGCCGCCTGCGGTGGAGTACCGGGTATGCCCTACGGCGACGTTGCCTTGAAGAGAGGCCAGGATGGATTCATCGAAGATATTGGACACCAGGCCCATATCCTTGAATACGACAAGGCTGTCATCGTCACCGACTGCGATACCGGCGGCCTCCTGGCCGCGGTGCTGCAAGGCGAAGAGACCAAAGTAGGTCAGCTTCGAAACCTCTTCCCCCGGAGCCCAGACGCCAAAGACGCCGCATTCCTCGCGGGGTTCGGTCTCGTTGTGATCATCGAGATTGGTGATATGGGGAGTTCTTTCAGCTACCACGGCGCTAATCCTAGTCGTTGTGGGCAGTAGAAACTAACGGAATGACTGGCAGCCATCCTGCGATTTCGCCAGAGCGGGAGCCGGAAGCTTCGAGGCGAGCGGCGGAAACGGCTTCTTCCCAACGGAGCAGGCCCGTGGCCAGCTGCAACCACGTCAATGGGTCCATCTCCACCACATTGGGTGGGGTACCCCTCGTATGGCGAGGACCTTCGATGCATTGAACTGCCACGAATGGGGGCACCCGCAGCTCCACGGAATGGCCCGGCGCGTCGGCTTCGAGGGTGCGGGCGGTGCGACGGACGGCATCGGCAAGCAATGCCCTACCTGGTTTTTCCACCTCATCGGGGCGTTTTATCCAGTCTTGGACCGCCACCACGGCAGCGCGCGTGGCCGCTGGGTCTACCTTATTTTTCATGCGCTAATTCGGCCTCCCTGATAACTTTCTATGCATGTCACTAACCCTTCCGGAACAAGAGAATACTGAAACCGCGAAGTCGCCATCGATCACCCTCCGATTCATGGCGGCGCCCACGGATATGACCATCGCTGGTGCGCAGGGCATTGGCGGCGGCCGCGTCTTGGAGTGGATCGACAAGGCAGCGTATGCGTGCGCGGTCCAGTGGTCCGGTACCTACTGCGTTACCGCCTATGTGGGCCACATCCATTTCACTCGCCCGATTCCTTCCGGGCACTTGGTGGAGGTGCGCTCGCGAATCGCCATGACAGGCCGTTCTTCGATGCACATCGTCAACGAAGTCCTTTCCGCAGACCCACGCGATGGCATCTTCACGCGCGCTTGCGATTGCTTGGTTATTTTCGTGGCGAAGGATCCGGAAACGGGTAAGTCCACCCCTGTGCCACCGTTTGAGCCGACTTCCGACGACCAACATCGTGTCTGGGAGGCGGCCGAGTCCCGCATCGAGCTGCGCCGAGCCATCGAGGATGAGATGGAAAAGCAGACTTATGACGGACCTTCCGACGCCCCGCGCATGATCAACCGCTTCCTAGCAAAGCCGACCGACGTCAATTGGGGCGGCAAGGTCCACGGCGGCACCGCCATGGAGTGGATCGATGAGGCGGGCGCGGCCTGCACCATGGAGTGGTCGGGCGAGCACACCGTGGCCGTTTATGCCGGCGGTATTCGCTTTTACCAGCCGATTGCCATCGGTGACCTCATCGAGGTGGATGCCCGTATGATGCGCACCGATGCACGCTCCATGCAGATGTCCATCCACGTCCGCTCTGGCAACCCGCGCGGTGGACGCCAGAATCTGGAGACTGCCATCCACGCCACGGTTTCTTATATGGCGATGGACGCCGACTGGCAGCCGATGGCAGCCCGTCAGTTCACGCCGAAGACGGCAGAGGACAAGGCGCTGTGGGAGCACGCCGGCGTCCTGCGCGAGCTGCGCGGAAAGTACTCCCCGAAGCCACTGGTTGTGGCTCCGCAGCACCAGCACTTGGATTAGTGCGCTGGCTCCACGTTGACGGCAACGTGGAGCTTTTCAACGTTTTTGGCTTGGCGCAGCTGCGCGTTCCAACCGGAGCCTTCTTTTTGTTTAAAAAGCGCCGTGGTGGCCGGCAATATGACCGGCTTGTAGAAGTCTGCTTGCACGCGCACTGCATCGGGCAGGCGCCCCTCAAACGCAGTGAGCATCTTGGCGTGGGTGAACATGCCATGGGCAATCGTGTTCGGAAAACCAAAGGCCTTCGCGCCCAGCCGGGAGGTGTGAATGGGGTTCTTATCCCCAGAAGCGGCTGCGTAGGTCTTTACAGTTTCCGGGCTAAAACGCAGCGTTGCAATGGCCGTTACCCCCGGCGCGGGCTTTTCCGGCTGCGGCAAGAAGCGGGCGGCCTCTGGCCTTACCTGCACATCTGCCGGAGTGGAGGAAGAAAAGTGTGCTTTTGGCCCTAGGAATGCGGAGGTTTGCTGCCAGACCAAGATGCCTTCTACATAGATGGAGGTAATCATATCGAGCACCAGCCCCTTGCGGTGGCTGCGCAGGTTCTCCGCGTGGACGTCGATGGTAAAAGCATCTTCCACGTGCAAAGGGCGGAATTGTTCAATCTTGTTTGAAAGATGAACAATGCCCATGGCGGGGAAAGGAAAACCCGGCGAGTCCATGACTTTGACCGCTAGCGGGAAGGCCAGCGCATAAGGGTAGGTAACCGGAACCTCGTTGCCCAGGCGGAAACCCACTGCTTGGCAATAAGCAGCAAGATGCTCCGGATCAATGTGTACACCTTCTACCCGGTAGGCAATTGGTGGGTCATCGATAACGCGTTTTCCCGCAACACCGGGCAGCGCCTTTATCACCTGCTTGCGGTAAAGCTTGGAAAGCTGCGGAATCTCTTTCAGGTTCTGCACATTGCGGTCTAGCATTTACGCTCCCATCATGTTCTGGCCGCACACGCGCACGGTGTTACCTGTGACCGCCGCGGAGGCCGGGGCGGCGAAGTAGGCGACGGTCTCGGCGACGTCAACTGGCAAGCCGCCCTGCTGCAGGGAATTGATACGGCGGCCAATCTCACGTGGGCCGGTGGGCATGGCTGCGGTCATGGCAGTTTCGATAAATCCCGGCGCCACCGCGTTGATGGTGGAACCGTTGTCTGCCAGTACCGGGGTGAGGGCATCAACCAGCCCAATGATGCCGGCCTTGGTGGTGGCGTAATTGGTCTGGCCACGGTTGCCGGAGATTCCCGCCATGGAAGACACGCCCACCACCGCTGCCCCGGCTGCAAGATCTCCGCTATCCAGCAGCGCCTCGGTGATACGCACTGGAGCTATGAGGTTAACGGCGAGGACGGCGTCCCACTGCCCCTCGTTCATATTTGCCAGCAGCTTGTCACGGGTAATGCCGGCATTGTGGACGATGACGTCGATGGGGCGGCCATAGTGGCGCTGCGCATGCTTTGCGATGATCGCGGCAGCACCCGGGTCAGTAACGTCCAGCGGTAGCGCGGTGCCCTTGACCTTGTTTGCCGTTTTGCTGAGGTGCTCACTCGCGACGGGGACGTCGATACAGATGACTTGCGCGCCATCGCGAGCCAGCACCTCCGCGATAGTGGCGCCGATGCCCCGGGCTGCGCCGGTGACCACGGCGAGACGGTCTTGAGAAGGCGCCTGCCAGTCTGCGTCCGCCTCGGCGGTAGCGGCCTTCACGCGCACCACCTGGCCGCCTACGAACGCTGACTTACCGGAGAGGAAGAAGCGCACCGTGGATTCGATTTCCGCCGTGGCGCCGGGTTCGACCCAAATGAGGTTCACGGTACCGCCTTTGCGCATCTCCTTAGCCAGCGAACGCGTGAAGCCCTCGAGGGCGCGGGCGGCAATGCGGGCATCGATGGTCGCAGTTTTCTCCGGGGTGGTGCCGATGACCAGCAAGCGTGCATTCGGTGCGAGGTTGCGCAGCTGCGGATGGAAGAAATCGTAGAGCTCTCGCAGCTGCTCTGGCTCCTCGATTCCGGTGGCGTCGAATACCAGCGCACCCCGCCCAGTTTCCGCCTCCACCGAAAGCAGCTGATAGTCCACTGCGAGCGCAGTGGAAAGGAAGTGGGCGATGCGGCCCGCTCCTGCAGAATCAATGACCACTGGGGCGCCTAAAGCCGGCTCCCCGGGGGTGAAGCGGCGCAGCGGATAGCCCTGCGGCACGCCCGCCTTCGCGGCCACTGGAGAGTTGATTAGTTTCTCGGCGAAATTGAGTTTGGGCATTCGAAATCCTTCCTTTAACAAGGTTGCAAGCCTTTTTGTAAGAGGTTGCAAGGTTAGTTAATTGAGTGATACAACTAACACTATCATTCGGAATGTGATTTAGGACATTCCAGTGAAAACTTTTCCACCTCTGGTTTCCCAGCAAGGAGTCGCAATGACCAGCAGTTCGCCCCGCGTCGCAATCTTGGGCGGCAACCGCATTCCGTTTGCCCGTTCCAACAAGGAATACGCGCACGCCTCCAATCAAGACATGCTCACCAGCGCCCTCGACGGACTCGTCGCGCGCTTCGGCCTGCACGAGGAACGGGTAGGGCTCGTAGCAGCAGGCGCGGTACTCAAGCACTCGCGAGACTTCAACCTCACCCGCGAGGTAGTCCTTGGCTCGGCGCTTACTTCTACTACCCCGGCGCTCGACATGCAGCAGGCCTGCTGCACCTCTTTGGCCGCCGCCATCCATGTTGGTGACGCCATTGCCCGCGGCCGCATCGAATCCGGCATCGCCGGCGGCACGGATACCACCTCAGACGCCCCGCTTGCCGTAAACGATTCCCTGCGGCGCACCCTCATCGGACTCAGCCGCGCAAAGACTCTTTCCCAACGTGCAAAGCTCATCGGCTCAATTCGCCCCGCCCAGCTCGCGCCCGAGCAGCCCCAAAACGGCGAGCCGCGCACGGGGCTTTCCATGGGCGACCACGCGGCTATCACGGCCCGCAAAATGGGCGTAAGCCGCGCCGCCCAGGACGAGCTCGCGCTCGCTTCTCACCAGAAGCTTCATCAGGCCTGGGAGGAAGGTTTCTTTAACGACCTCAGCACCGGCTTCATGGGTGTTAACCGCGATACCAACCTCCGTCCTGACTCCACGCCAGAAAAGCTCGGCCAGCTAAAGCCAGTCTTTGGAAAGCGCGATGCCGAGCAGCACGGCACCCAGGCCACAATGACCGCCGGCAATTCGACGCCGCTTACCGACGGCGCGGCAGTCACCCTCCTGGGCAGCGAATCCTGGGCCGCAAGCCATAACCTCGAGCCGCTCGCCTACCTAGTTGATTCCGAGACCGCCGCAGTGGACTTCCTGCACGGCGGAGACGGCCTTCTCATGGCGCCGACCTATGCGGTGCCGCGTCTCCTCGAGCGCAACAACCTCACCCTGCAAGATTTCGACTTCTACGAAATCCACGAAGCCTTCGCCTCGCAAGTCCTTGCCACCTTGAATGCGTGGGAGGACGAGACTTACTGCTGCGAGCGCCTCGGCCTGCCCGGCGCGCTCGGCCCCATCGACCGCAGCAAGCTCAATGTCAAGGGTTCTTCGTTGGCTGCCGGCCACCCCTTCGCGGCCACCGGGGCGCGCATCCTCGCCACCGCCGCGAAGGTCCTGCAGGAAGCAGGCGGCGGCCGCGCTCTTATCTCCATCTGTGCCGCCGGCGGCCAAGGCGTGGCCGCCATCATCGAACGCTAACCCGCACCCCAAAAAATCCCCGGCTGCCAAAAGCAGCCGCCCAAAGAAGGAAAAATCATGGCACTCCTCAAGACTCAAAGCAAGGATTCCAGCGCTGCTTCCACCACCGAGGCAAACCGCGCAAATCTTCGTTCCACCACCGCCCAAGCAGAGCCGCGCAGCCCGCGCCGCCTGCCCAAGACACCGAAGCCATCCGTAGCTACCGAGCTGGGCAACCTACTCGATGGCCCACACGCCGCTTTCCGTCAGGAGCTACGCGAGTTCATCAATGATCCGGAGCTCTTCCCGCATCCAGATCTCTCCGTCGCCGAGCAGCGCGCGCATACCTTCAACAATCTCGCTAAGGTGCGCGACTTCGGCGGTTTCCAAAAGGGTCTGCGCCGCGACAATGGCGGGCCTGGCAAACCGATTCTTTCCACTTTCACGCTAGAAGGCCTAGCCTGGGTCGACGGCTCGCTCGCCATCAAGTCCGGCGTGCAGTGGGGACTGTGGGGCGGCGCCCTCGACCAGCTCGGTACCGAGCGCCACATCGAGTGGATTCAAAAGGCCGCATCCCTGAAACTACCCGGCTGCTTCGCTATGACCGAGCGCGGCCACGGCTCCGATGTGCAATCTCTTGAGACCACGGCGAACTACGACCCAGAAACTGATGAATTCATCATCAATACCCCGAGTGATACCGCGGTGAAGAACTACATTGGCAACGCCGCCCAGGACGGCCGTGCCGCCGTCGTGTTCACGCAGCTTATGACCCCAGAAAGCGATGGCCGCACCCACGGCGTGCACGCCATCATCGTTCCGATTCGTGACGAGCAAGGCAACGCCCTGCCGGGCATCACCTTGGGCGATCACGGCCACAAAGGTGGACTCTTGGGCGTCGATAATGGCACGCTCCGCTTCGACAACGTGCGCGTACCGCGTGTAAACCTGCTTAACCGCTTCGCAGACGTCGATGAAAAAGGCAGGTATTCCTCGCCGATTGAAAACCCCAACGCCCGCTTCTTCACCATGCTCGGCACGCTGATCCGCGGGCGCATGGGCGTGGCTGGTGCCGCGGGCGCCGCCACGGAGGCCTCGCTGGACATCGCGGTGCGCTACGCCAACCGACGCCGCCAATTCGAAGGCGCAACCGGCGCCGAAAAGCACCTTATCGATCACCGCCAGCACCGTCGCCGCCTGCTCATCCCGCTGGCGCGCTCTTATGCGCTGCACCTGCTACACAACCAAATTCTGGAGCGCTACCAGGAGATGAATGACAGCCAGGAGGCAGGCTCGTGGTCCGTGACCACTCCCACCGAGGAGCAAAAGTATGCCTCCCGCGAGATGGAGTCTTTGGCCGGCGCGATTAAAGCCGCACAGACCCAGCACGCCATCCGCACGATTCAGGAATGCCGTGAAGCCTGCGGCGGCGCGGGCTATATGTCAGAAAACCGCCTGACCACCTACCGCGCCGACTCCGATGTCTTCGCCACCTTTGAAGGCGATAACACCGTGCTGATTCAGATGGTAGGCAAGAACCTGCTCACCGCCTACGGCCGCGCGATGAATGACATGTCTCCATGGGATACCGTGCGCTATGCCGCGACGACCGCCACTGAAGTCGTGCGCCGCCGCACTGGTTTCACCACGCGTCTGCAGGGGCTGGTGGACCTGGTCAATCCGAACGAGGCATCGCTTTTCGACGCCGTCTACCAAGCCAAGCTCATCGACGACCGTGCCCAGTCCGTCCTGCTTTCTCTCGTTCATCGTATCCAGCCGGCCCGCAAGGCCGACAAGGTGCAGGCAGCCGCCATCGTGGACCAATGCCAGGATCACCTCATCGCGGCAGGCTGGGCCCGTGTAGATACGCTGCTGGTCCAAGCGATGATTGAGGCGGAAGACCGCCTGGAGGTAGGGTCCCTCGCACGCCAGGTCTTCGAGCAGCTACGTCACCTGTTCGTGCTGTCCACGCTGGTCGAGCACGCGGGCTGGTATCAGGAGCACA
>NZ_KV800719.1:23046-29305 GCF_001810285.1 Corynebacterium sp. HMSC071F07 | reverse complement strand
GCTTCCGGCCGGCCGTATGAAGGCCGCCCGCGCTGCAATCAATGATCTGGTGGATTCTTTGGCACCGTGGTCCGTGGTTCTGGTTGACGCATTCGGCCTGCCTTCCGAGGTATCCAACATCCCGATGCTCACCGAAGCCGGCGTGGACCCGCTGCGCGATTAGGCGCCTGTCCCCATTTGAACGCCTAGGCCGCCACGACCATCCAAATGGCCACCATGTGCACAACCGCAGCCGCGATAGTCGCGCTGTGGAAGTGCTCGTGGTAGCCATACCACCGGGCGTTGCGGCCCGGCCATTTGAAGCCATAGGCCAAAGCGCCTAGCGAATAGATCACTCCGCCGGCAAAAAGCAGCCACACAACTGCGGCGCCGGCTGCACCCCACAGGGTGGGAATGAGTGGGATCACCAACCATCCCAGTGCCAGATAGACCACCACATCGAGCCAGCGTGGATGGTCTATCCACAACAGATTCAGGATGACACCCAAGATTGCCCCAGCCCAAGCAATAGCCAGCATGAGCGATGCCTGCTTCACGTCTAAGACGATGGCACACAGCGGCGTATACGTCGCCGCAATAAAGACAGCGATGGTTGCGTGATCCGCCCGACGCCACCAACGCACTGCCCGCAAGCTCGGCCATGGCCAACGGTGATAAAGGGCGGACACGCCAAACAAGCCCACTACGCCGACGCCGTAGACGGTAACGGCTAGCGCGTGCCACCAGGGCAGCGTCATCCAGGAATAGGTAATCAGCACAGTAGATGCGATCACCGAGCAAATCGCGGCAAAGAAGTGGCCCCAGCCGCGAGTGAGGGGGCGTGGGCCACGGTCAGCGATGAAATAGCGCCGCTCGACGAGCCCCTCAGGTGGCGCCTGCTCCACCCCTTCTAATAGCGCAGTGTTTTCCTTGTTAGCCATCACCAGGTAGCCGCCTCACTTCGGAGAAAACTTACGTTGCCGTAACTATACGGCGCCCGCCCGACGCTTTCAAGGAAATACCCACTATTTTGTTATGCGTATTAAATTTTGCACCGGCGCCAAAATCGGCGAGGCCTGGCCGGATTCGACCGACTACGAAAACTTCTTCGAAGCGCAGCTGTACAAGGCCTGGGAGACGACGCTCGGTCCAGCGCCCGGCGTCGAATAGCGCGTGCCACTTTAGTCACAGTAGTTGAATCTTTTTTCAACTTTCCCTGGGAAGTACTTATACAAGCTGAAAAATCCTTGTACACTTGCTCCCACTATGACTTCCACACGCTCCATTGGAACCCTGCTCAAGTCCGTCGCCGCCGCCGGCGCCCTCGCGCTGGCTGTCGGCTCAACCACCACCCCTGCCATGGCTCAGTCGAGCCACCTAGAGAAGGTCTCCTCGCGCGTGACCAACCCGCAGCCTTGGCTGGGTGACCAGGCCAAGATCGTGGGCAAACGCCACATCAACGGCAACCACTGGGTCGTCGACGTGTGGTCTCCTGCCAACCGCGAAATCATCACCAACAACGTGCTGCTGCCGGGCGGCGACCAACCGCGCCCGAGCTTCTATCTCCTGCCTGGCATCCAGGGCGGCCAGGAGGGCATGAACTGGATGACGCATACCGACGTCGGACCATGGTTCGCGGATAAAAACGTCAACGTAGTCATGCCGCTTGGCGGCCCATACTCGCTGTACACGGACTGGAACCAGGCCGACCCAATCCTGGGCGTAAACAAGTGGAACACCTACATGACCCAGGAGCTTCCGCCGCTTATCGACGCCGAGTTCCACGGCACCGGCCGCGATGCCATCGGCGGCCTCTCCTCCACCGGTGCGGCGGCGCTCGATATCGCGGCGCATGCGCCACAGCGTTTCAAGGCGGCCGCTTCCTACTCCGGCTGCCCAGTGCGCTCTGATCCGACGGGCGTTCTGACCTCGACGGCAATGATGGCTTACGGCGGCGGCTCCTCTTTCAACGCGTGGGGTCTGCCGGGCTCGCCGCAGTGGGCGGACCATGACCCGAACTTCAATCCGGGTCGCCTGCGCGGTGTAGATGTCTTCGTGGCTTCTGCATCCGGCAACCCGGGTCCGATTGATGGCAACAACATCAACCCGGTGACCAACGTTGGCCCGCGTGCAGTTGAGGTGATTGCCAACCAGTGCACCGAGACCTTCACGCACAACGCGCGCCGCGCCGGCGTGAACGTTAACCGCTACTACAGCGAGCAGGGTTCGCACTCCTTCGGGCTCTTTGCACACGAGATGAAGGTCAGCTGGGCGCAGACCATCGCACGCGCAATCGGCGCTTAAGTCACGGCGCTCACGCGATTTCTCCTGGGCATCACGAACTCCAATAAATCTGAGGCTTCCACCCCGGTTGGGTCCCCGTCTTTGGGTCCCATTGGTTGGGTCCTATTGCGAGTGGAGTTTTGTGTTTTGGGGTAAAAAGGCTCCCTTTGCTAGCAAAGGGAGCCAAGGAATGGGACCCAACCAGGGAGACCCAACCAGCCGGGCTCGGAACTACTTGCGGAAGTACTCTGCCGCAGACTCGAAGAGCTTCATATCGTACTCGCCCGGCACGTTCTTGTAGGTAGATGCCGAGATGCGTTCAGAGTGGCCCATCTTGCCTAGGACGCGGCCATCCTCGGACATGATGCCCTCAAGGGCGAAGAGGCCGCCGTTCGGGTTAACGGAGATATCCATCAGCGGGTTACCAGCAACGTCGACATACTGGGTGACGGCAGCTGCCTTTAGACGCTCCCACTCGGACTCACCAGCAGTGATGCGGCCCTCGCCGTGAGAAATCGGGACGGTGAAGACGTCGCCCTCGTTAATCTTGGACAGCCACGGCGATGCGTTATTGACCACGCGCACACGCGAAATACGCGACTGGTGGCGACCAATCGTGTTGAAGGTCAGCGTCGGGGTCTCAGTGCCCGGCTCAGAAATCTTGCCGAACGGCACCAAGCCCAGCTTGATCAGCGCCTGGAAGCCATTGCAGATGCCGAGGACCAGGCCACCGCGCTCGTCGAGAAGCCCCTGCACACCCGCGGTGAGCGATGGGTTACGCAGGAAGGACGTGATGAACTTCGCGGAACCGTCCGGCTCGTCGCCACCAGAGAAGCCGCCCGGCAGGAAGAGCATCTGGGAGCGATCCAAAGCCGCGGCCATGCGGTCGACGGACTCAACAATGTCCTCCGGGGTGCGGTTGCGCACCACGAGGATCTCCGGCTCGATGCCAGCGCGACGCAGCGCGCGGGCGGAGTCGTACTCGCAGTTGGTACCCGGGAAGACCGGGATGAGAGCGGAAGCCTTGGCGCCGCCGTGGGTCGGAGTGATGGTCGGTGCCTCAGATGCGGAGACCGAAGAAGTGGCGTCTGCCAGGGAAACCGAACCAGTCTGCTCAACGAAGCTCGGGTAGATCTCTACGAGAGTGCCCAGGTAGGCGGCCTCAGCGTCGGCAAAGGAAACCTCGGTGCCGCGGTAGGTGAAGCCGCCCTCGGCGGTCTCACCAATAACCGAGCCCGCGGTTGGCTCCTCGCCGTCTGCCCACTCCAGGACGAAGGCGCCGTAGGCATAGTCGTAGAGCGGGGCGTCGTCAGTAAAGGCGAAGCCGATGCCCTCGCCCAAGCCCATCTTCAGCACGGACTCGGCAGGGCCGCCGAAGCCCGGGGTGTAAGCGGAGATGACCTTGCCGGAGCGCAGCAGCTCCGTCACGGTGCGGAAGTTGGCAACCAGGGAATCTGGGGTGGGCAGGCCGGCCAGCGCAGTATCCTCTGCGCCAGCGATCTCCGGCTGGAAAAGCGTGACCTTGTGGCCCGCTGCCTTGAAGTAGTTCGGCACCATGTGCGTGGCATCGTCGTGGCTGACGGCAACCGAGATGACCGTCGGCGGGACGCTGAGCTCCTCGAAGGTGCCGGACATGGAGTCCTTGCCGCCAATCGCGGCGACGCCGAGTCCAAGCTGGGCCTTGATGGTGCCCAGCAGCGCGGCAGCCGGCTTGCCCCACGCCGCAGCGGAGTCCATGCGCTCGAAGTACTCCTGGAAAGACAAGTAGGTCTCGTCGAAGGAGGCGCCGGTAGCAATCAGCTTAGACACCGACTCCACCACCGCGAGGTAGGCCCCGTGGAACGGGCTGGCCTCAGTGACGTATGGGTTGTAGCCCCAGGACATCACGGAGCAGTTGGTGGTCTCTCCCAGCGCCGGCAGGGTGTGTGCCGTGGCCTGGATCGGGGTGGCCTGGCGGGTGCCGCCGAAAGGCATCAGCACGGTGCCGGCACCGACGGTGGAGTCGAAGCGCTCAGACAGGCCCTGCTTGGAAGCCACGTTGAGGTCGGAGGCCATGCCGAGGAAGGACGCGTTGAAGTCCTCCTGGCGTGCCCACTCGCGGGCCGCGCCGCGCCAATCAGCGGCGGGGGCAACCTCGACGTCGACGTGCTTGTCGGCGCCGTTGGTGTTTAGGAATTCGCGGGAAAGGTCAACGATGGTGTTGCCGCGCCAATGCATGCGCATGCGGCCCGAGTCAGTGACCTCCGCAACGACCACGGCGTTGAGGTTCTCCTCGTTAGCCAGCGCGATCAGCTTGTCGAGGTCGCCTGCCTCAACGACGGTGGCCATGCGCTCCTGGGATTCGGACAGAGCCAGCTCGGTGCCGTTCAGGCCCTCGTACTTCTTCGGGACCGCATCGAGGTTGATCTCCAGCGAATCCGCCAGCTCGCCCACTGCGACGGCGACGCCGCCGGCGCCGAAGTCATTACAGCGCTTGATGAGCTTGGAAAACTCCGGGTTGCGGAACAGGCGCTGGAGCTTTCGCTCCTCCGGCGCATTACCCTTCTGCACCTCCGCGCCCGCGGTGGTCAGCGACTCCACGGTGTGCGACTTGGAGGAACCAGTAGCTCCGCCGATACCGTCACGGCCCGTTGCACCGCCGACGAGCACCACGAGGTCACCCGCCGCCGGAACTTCGCGACGTACGTTCGCCGCCGGTGCGCCCGCCACTACCGCACCCATTTCGAGGTGCTTGGCGACGTACCCCGGGTGATAGACCTCATCAACTAGGCCGGTAGCCAAGCCAATCTGGTTGCCGTAGGAGGAATTTCCGGCAGCTGCCACGCGGGCAATGGTCTTCTGCGGCAGCTTGCCGGCGCGAGTGGTGGTCTCCAGCGGGTTACCGGAGCCGGAGATGCGCATCGCGCCGTAGACATAACCGCGGCCAGACAGCGGGTCGCGGATTGCGCCACCGATGCAGGTAGCAGCGCCGCCAAAAGGCTCGATTTCGGTTGGGTGGTTGTGGGTCTCGTTCTTAAACAGAAGCAGCCACGGCTCTTCCTTGCCATCCACGGTAATGGTGACATGAACGGTGCAGGCGTTGATCTCCTCGGAGACGTCCATGGCGTCGAGCTTGCCCGTGGCACGCAGCACCTTACCAGCGATGGTGCCCATGTCCATCAAAGTCACCGGCTTAGCGCGGCCGATGGACTCGCGGGCTTCAAGGTAGTCCTGGTAAGCGGCCTCAACGGCCGGCTCATTGAAGGTAATGGAATCGAGGACGGTCTCGAAGGTGGTGTGGCGGCAGTGGTCGGACCAGTAGGTATCAATCACCTTGAGCTCGGTGATGGTGGGTTCGCGGTCTTCGGAAGCAAAGTAGTTACGAATCAAGGTGGCGTCGTCCGCGTCCATGGCCAAGCCGTGGGAGGCAACGAACTCGGGAAGGGCGGCGTCGGAAAGCGCAGTGAAACCCTCAAGGGTCTCTACGTCTGCGGGGGTATCGACGTGCAATGCCAAAGTCTCCGGCAGCTCCAGCGCTGCTTCACGGGACTCGACGGGGTTAATCAGATCCTTGCGCATGGCGGCAGGAATCTCACCATCTACCGCATAGACCACCGCGGTGCGTACGCGGGGGCGCTCCTTTTCAAAGAGGAACTGAATGCACTGTGCCGCGGAATCGGCGCGCTGATCAAACTGGCCTGGAAGCGGTTCAACGGCGAGAACCCCGCCTGTAACTCCAGCCTCGTCCAGCGTGGAAAAAGTAGTGTCTACCTGCGGTTCTGAAAGAACCAACTTGACCGCGGTAGCAAATTCGGAATCGGTGGTGCCCTCTACGTCGTAGCGATTGAGCACGCGCACGTTGACGCCGTACTCCTTCGACAATGCAGCGGCATGCCCGCCCTCGCGATTTTCCACATACACGCGCTGAACCATCGTGCCTCCAGTTTCATTCAGCTCAAGTTTTAACTCGGTAGTCGACTTAGTGCCCACAGTATTTCCCGCGGGGAACGAAAACCAA
>NZ_KV800719.1:0-22946 GCF_001810285.1 Corynebacterium sp. HMSC071F07 | reverse complement strand
TCTATAGGGCGGCGGGTTGGGGGTGGTTTGGTTCGGGGGATTACTGGCGCCGACGCCTCGCGTGGGCACAATTTGCCAAATAGTGCGCCCAAATTTGCTGTTTTTCCGGGCTTGCTTGGCAAATTGTGCGCAGTTCGCACGCCCCTGCCCCGCGAAGCCCACGTAAACACCCGATGAACCGCAAGACAAACTTTTTGGGCATGCATGTAAACCCCCAAGACATCTGGGGGATGAACGCTTGGCAAGCCCGACGCGGTGCCTTAGAAACAAATGGTCATATATCTCCTATTGCAAGGTTTCTCATGCGCTCTCGTTCTCTCCACGCGCTTTCTTTGACCGCGCTCATCTCCACTTTCTCCACTCTCACCGTCCCCGCCCATGCAGCCCCCGCAGGTGATGCCGTGGTCCTTTCTGAGGTTTACGGCGGCGGCGGAAACTCTGGTGCGACCTTTACCCACGACTTCATCGAGCTCTTCAACCCCACCGAAGCCGAGGTCTCGCTGGATGGTTGGTCCGTGGAGTACTTTTCCGCCGGTGGCAACTCGGGCGGCAAGGCTGCTCTCGGCGGCGCGATTCCGGCTGGCAAGCACTACCTGATTCAAGCTGGCCAGGGCAGCGGCGGCTCCACGCCACTGCCTACCCCAGACGCGGAATCCTCCCTGAACCTGTCCGGTTCGAAGGGATCGGTCAAGCTTTACGACGCCTCCGGCAACAAGGTTGACCTCGCCGGTTACGGTTCCGCCCAGCTGGCAGAAGGCACCCCCGCCCCAAGCACCTCCAATGCAGAGTCAGTCTCTCGCGATGAGGCGGGCACCGATACCGACGACAACGCTGCCGATTTCCATGTCAGCACGCCCACTCCTACGCCTTCCGGCAACGAACCAACCACGCCCGCTGAGCCAGAGGAACCAACGCAGCCTGCAGACCCCGGCCGCGAGCTAAGCATCGAAGAAATCCAGGGAACCGGCGCTCAGTCTCCGGTTAAAGACCAGAACGTCACGACCAAGGGCGTCGTCACTGGCGTGTGGTCCGAGGGCGGCATCAACGGCTTCACCATCCAGACCGGCGGCACCGGAAGCGAGGCTCCCGCTGCTTCCCCGGCGCTGTTTATTTACATGGGTAACAAGGAAGCCTCTGCTTATCCGCAGCTCGGGGATTCCGTGCAGGTTTCTGGCAAGGTCTCGGAGTTCTTTGACGCCACCCAGCTAACCGCAGATGCCGTCGAGAAGCTCGATGCTCCCCTGCCGGAGGTCACCGCGCTCGAACTGGAGGCCCTGCCGGAAGGCGACGTCGCCCGTGAGGCCTACGAGCACATGCTGGTGCTGCCTGGCACCCACACCGTGACCAACAACTACGCGCTCAACCAGTATGGCGAGGTAGGCCTGGCGCCGGGCACTGAGGCACTCCGCCAGCCGTCGGACCTTTATGACCCGTCGACAGACCCAGACTCCGACCTACAGAAACTCGCCGCTTCCAACGCCGCCAAGCTGGTCACGCTGGACGATGGCCGCACGAAAAACTACCTCGAGTCTGACCAATCCACCCCGCTGCCATATATCGCGCAGGACAACGCGCAGACCATCAAGTCCCTGCGCACCACTGACCAGGTAACTTTCCAGCACCCGGTCATCGTGGGTTACTCCCATGAACAGTGGCGCTACCAGCCCACCGCACCGGTAACGGGCAATACGGCAGGCAGCGATTTGCCGATTACCTGGGAAGACTCCCGCGAAAAGGAACTGCACGCACTCGACGTCGAAGGCGAATACACCATTGGTGCCTTCAACGTATTGAACTACTTCACCTCCCTTGGCGAGGAGTACGGCGGCAGCTCCTACGATGACATGAACGGCAACCCGGTCACCGTCAAGCGCGGCACGACCCGCGGTGCTTATACCGCGGAGGCCTTCGAGAACCAGCAGCGCAAGATTGTCGCGGCCGTAAACGGTCTTGATGCCGACGTCATCGCCCTTTCTGAAATCGAAGACGGCTACGGCGTCACCGGCGACAAGTCCAAGCGCGACCAAGCCTTGGCGCACCTGACAGACGAGCTCAACGCGGCCGCTGGTTCCGAGAAGTGGGCCTACGTGACCTCCCCGGAGAAGCTGCCGGACACCGTGGACGTCATCCGCACCGCGTTCATCTATAAAAGGGCTCGCGTCAAGCCGGTTGGTGAATCCCGCATCTTCGTCGACGACCGCTTCACTGGAACCGCCCGTGAGCCGCTAGCGCAGGAGTTCGCGCCAGTCGACGCCGCGGATGACGAGACCTTCGTGGCCGTGGCCAATCATTTCAAGTCCAAGGGTTCCGTTGTTAAGGGTGACGCCGACACCGGCGACGGCCAGGGCAATAACCCCAACGTGCGCAAGGCACAGGCCGAAGCCGTTCTTGAGCACCTGGCTAAGCAGCCAGATTGGCAGGACAAGGCCACCTTCGTGATGGGTGACCTCAACACCTATACCCACGGCGATGCCATCGATGTCTTCCGCGACAGCGGCTACACCGTTCCCGCTGAGGACTACCACGCGGATGCCTCCTACCAGTTCTCTGGCCTGTTGGGTTCCCTCGACCACGTCCTGGCAAACGAGGTTGTATCCGGCAAGGTACCCGACGCCCAGGTGTGGAACATCAATGCCGACGAGCCGGTGGCCTTTGAGTACTCTCGCCGCAATTACAACATCGTGGACTTCTACGACGATTCCCCGTTCCGCGCCTCCGACCACGACCCGGTCAAGGTCGGATTCAGCCTGGGCAAGGCGGCCGCTAACCCAGACGAAGAACCAGACACCGACCCAGACAGCAAGCCCGGCACCAACAAAGGCTCCAGCTCCAGTAACGGCTCTAGCTCTGGTTCGAGCACCGGCAGCATCATCGCATTGATCCTTGCGGTTGCCGTCCCCGGCATCGCAATGTTGCTCGGCGGTTCGCTGAAGTTCCTGACACCCCAGCTCATCGACGCCCTGCCACCGCAGGTCCGGGATTTCCTCAAGCTCTAGGCTCCCGGGAGCGTTTCCTCCGGGGCGTCTTCCCCGGAGCGTTTCCCCCTTACGCACAATTTGCCAAATAGTGCCCTGAATTAGCGCGGATTCAGCAGTCTAATTGGCAAATTGTGCGTTTTTGCGCGTTCGGTGCACGCTTTTGCACGCGTGCCGTGCGTTCGGTGCACGCTCGGCGTGCACTTCCGCGGGAGGCTTTTAGCGCTTCGTCAAAAAGACGCCGTAGTCCGCGGGCTGCGCGCCGGCGCTCGCGGCGCGGTCAACCGCCTTGATGAAGTCAGAGACCACTTTCCTGTCATTAAGGTTGCGGCCAGAGATGGAAAGACGCACGGTGTTGCCACGCAGCGCGGAGCGCTCAGCTGCGCGAATAATGTTGCGGCGCCACCACTTCGCCGCGCCGAAGCCCTCGCCGAAGGACAGGTTGCGGGTCTGGTGGAACTTGCCGGAACGCAGCTCGTGAATGCCACGCGTGGAGACCGCGACGTCGAAAGCAAAGTTCGGTAGGACCTCCAAGGTGCCAGGCGACATACGCCAGCGTGGAGGTGCGAAGATGCTCGACTCGAAGCCCAACTTGGCCATCTGCCGCGTGGCGCCCTTCAAACGGAGATTGGCCTCGTGCGAGTCGAGGTTAGCGAACTCAGCGCGACGACCTTGCACCGCTTGGTCGAAGCCATTCAGAATAAGCAACCTACCCGCGGATTCCTGCTCTTTGAGAAAGCCTAAGGTCTTGTCATCCTTGGCCAGGTGCCAATTGCCATCAATGTGTGGGGCAACCAGCAAAGAGACCGGGATTTCTTCCCGGTCTAGTTCTTTGAGGAGGTTACTAGTTTGCTTCCGCGTGTCAGAAAAGATGCTGGAAATCGAAACTAGAAGGTGGCCATGCATAAGTGCAATTATCGCACAGCCACCGCGAGTCCGCGCGGCGAGGAGCGTCTAAGCTTTCAACCCCGTGGCCTTGTTAATGGTCCACGCGTACTCGAAGGCATTCTGGCGCCACTTGTCATAGCGTCCAGAAACACCACCGTGGCCAGCGACCATCTCCGTCTTGAGCAGGAACTGCCCGCCCTTTGCGGTATCACGCAGCTTGGCAATCCACTTCGCCGGTTCCACGTAGAGCACGCGAGTGTCGTTGAGCGAGGTAATCGCCAAAATGTCCGGGTAGTTCTGCGCAGTGACGTTCTCGTAAGGCGCATAGGACTTCATGTAGTCATAGACCTCTGGGTCGTGGTACGGGTCGCCCCACTCTTCCCACTCGATGACCGTCAGCGGTAGCTCCGGCTTCAGGATGGAAGTCAGCGGGTCCACGAAGGGCACAGAGGCCTGGATGGCCGTGAAGCGGTCCGGGGCCATGTTTGCCACCGCGCCCATCAGCAGGCCTCCGGCGGAGCCGCCTTCAGCCACCATCTGATCTGCGGTGGTGACGCCGCGCGCGATGAGGTCATCGGCCACCGCGATGAAGTCGGTGAAGGTGTTCTTCTTCTGCAGAAGCTTGCCGCTGTCGTACCAGGTGCGGCCCATCTCGCCGCCGCCGCGGACGTGCGCCATCGCAAAAATCATCCCGCGGTCCATCAGGGACAGACGGAATACGGAGAAGTACGGGTCCATGCTGGTTTCATAAGAGCCGTATCCGTAGAGAAGCGTCGGGTTAGCTTTGGTGCGGTCAAGATCAGCGCGGTGCACGATGGAGACCGGAATCTGCGTGCCGTCGGAAGCCTGCGTCCACATGCGGTAAGCAACGTAGTCATCCTTGTTGTAACCGCCCGGGACTTCTTGTTCCTTGAGCAAGGTGTACTCGCCAGTCTCGACGCGGTAATCGAAAAGCTGCGAAGGCTGGATGAAGGAGGTGTAGCTCACGCGCAGTACCGGTGCATCCCATTCCGGGTTGCCGCCAACGCTCACGGTGTAGAGCTCTTCGTTGAAGTTTAACTCCTTAAATTCGGACCAACCATGGCGTACATCCATGATTGCGGCACGCCCGATGCCGGCGCGGCGGTAGCCTACGACGACCTGGTCGCGATAGGTATCCACGCCTTCCAGGCGCACATCCTCGCGATGCGGAATCAGCACATCGAGCTCGCGGAGCGGTGCGAGGTCCTCCCCTACTGCCAGCGGCGTGGTGGCCAGGGTGAAGTTCGGGCCTGAGGCGTTGTGGGTGACAAACCAATAGGCCTGGCCGTCGATCTCGGCATAGTCGACGTCGTAGTCAACACCTGCTTCGCGCTGCCACAGAACCTGGAATTCGCCTTCCGGGTCCGTACGATCCAGCACCCAGGTCTCTGAGGTCAGCTTCGAGCCGATAACGATGAACAGGTACTTCTCGCTGCGAATACTGCCGACGCCGATGTTGAAATGCTCGTCAGCTTCATGCATGACCTGCACGTCTTCGGACTGCGCGGTTCCCACCTTGTGGCGCCAGACGGTATCTGGGCGCCAGGCATCATCGACCGTGGTGTAAAAGATGTAGTCATCGCCCACCCAGGTCGCACCGTAGAAGATGCCTTCGAGGCGGTCGGAGAGCAGCTCACCGGTACGCAAGTCCTTGATGACCAGAGAAAAACGCTCGTCGCCAGCGGTATCCACGGAATAAGCCAGCAGGTTGCCGGAGTCAGAGACGGTGGAGGCACCCATCGCGAAGAATTCGGTGCCTTCTGCTAGCTCGTTGGCATCTAGGAGGATTTCCTCGCCCTCAGGCGCGCCTTCTTCTGGAATAACGGGAGCGGTCCACGGGTCAGCACCTTCGGTCACCGGAACGCGGCAGCTAATGCCATAGTTCTTGCCCTCGACAGAGCGACCGTAATACCAGTACTGGCCCCTGCGCGAAGGCACGGACATGTCCGTTTCCTTCACGCGCGACTTTACTTCCTGGAAGATGTTCTCAGTCAGCTCTTCAAGGTGCGCAGTCTCCTGCTCAGTATAAGCATTCTCCGCGCGCAGATAATCGAGCGTTTCTGCGGATTCTTTATCCCGCATCCACTCGTAATCATCCACGAAGCTGCAGCCATGAAACTCGCGGGTGATGGGGTGTTTTGCGGCAATCGGCGGGGTCAATTCAGTCATGTTCTCCTCGCTAGATTAGGGGGCTTATTTGTAGTGAGATTTCTCGAAACCCTACCGTAACGAAGGCTTTAGGCCTTAAAAGGAGTTTCCCGAAAGACGCTCGTAAGCCTCGACGTAGCGCGCACGGGTGGCCTCGACGACGTCGTCAGGCAGGCGCGGCGGCTTGGCATCAGAAGCCTGGTCCCAGCCGGATTCCGGCGAGGTCAGCCAGTTGCGCACGTACTGCTTGTCGAAGGAAGGCTGAACCTTGCCCTCCTCATACGTATCGGCTGGCCAGTAGCGGGAGGAATCCGGGGTTAGGACCTCATCGGCCAGAATCAGGGTGCCATTTTCATCGAGACCGAACTCGAACTTGGTATCGGCCAGGATGATTCCCTTCTCCTCCGCGATGCGGGCGGCCTCGGAGTAGATGCGCAGGGTGGCAGCGCGCAGCTCTTCCGCACGCTCTTTGCCCAGCTTGGCGACGACCGCGTCAAAGGACACGTTCTCATCATGCTCGCCCTGCGCCGCCTTGGTGGCCGGGGTAAAGATCGGCTCTGGAAGGCGGGAGGCCTCGGTAAGGCCTTCAGGCAGCTCGATGCCGCAAACGGTACCGCTTTCCTTATATTCCTTTAGGCCGGAACCGGTGAGGTAGCCGCGCGCGACGCACTCGAAAGGCAGCATGTCGAGCTTCTTGACCACCATGGCGCGGCCCAGCACTTCCTCTGGGATGCGCTCGTCATCGAGCGGGCCGGCGAGGTGATTCGGGAAATCGATGACGTCGAAGAAGAACTTCGAGGTCGCGGTCAGAACACGCCCCTTGTCCGGGATAGCCGGGTCCAGGGAGTGGTCGTAGGCCGAAATACGGTCGGAGACGACCATCAGCAGAGCGTTCTCGTCGACGTCGTAGATGTCACGGACCTTGCCGGAAGCAAGGTGCTTATAAGAAGAAAGTTCTGGGCGCATGAGTCCTATCCTAATTCGCTTTTAGAGAATCTCGCCTGGGGTATAAGCGGCGGCCTTCGGGTGCTCGCTGACCAGATTGTTGATGCGGGTAAGAACCTGGTTGACCTGGGACTCCGCAGCGCCGATGAAGGCGTGCTTATCGGCCAAGGCAGCCTCCAGGTCCTCGGCGGACATCGGCAGGCGCTCGTCGGCGGCAAGGCGCTCGACCAAGTCCTGATCGCCGCCGTTTTCGCGCATGTTCAGCGCCACTGCGACGGCGTTTTCCTTGATGACCTCGTGCGCGGTCTCGCGGCCGACGCCGGCACGCACGGCCGCCATCAGGATGCGGGTGGTGGCAAGGAAAGGCAGGTAGCGCTCGAGCTCGCGGTCGATCATCGCAGGGAAGGCACCGAACTCGTCCAGCACGGTCAGGAAGGTTTCGAACTGGCCGTCGAGGGCAAAGAAGGCGTCGGGAAGCGCAACGCGGCGCACCACGGAGCAGAATACGTCGCCCTCGTTCCACTGCTGACCGGAGAGATCCGCAACCATGGTGAGGTAGCCGCGCAGGATGACCTGGAAGCCACACACGCGCTCGCAGGAACGGGCGTTCATCTTGTGTGGCATCGCGGAAGAACCAACCTGGCCTTCCTTGAAGCCCTCGGTGACGGTCTCATTGCCAGCCATCAAGCGGATGGTGGTGGCCAAGGAAGACGGGCCGGCGCCCAGCTCAACCAGAGCGGAAACGGCGTCGAAGTCGAGGGAGCGTGGGGAAACCTGACCAACGGAGTTGAAGATGCGGTGGAAGCCCAGGTGATCAGCAATCGCAGTCTCCAGGGAGGCCAGCTTGTCCTCGGAGCCGCCCATCAGGTCGAGCATGTCCTGGGAGGTGCCCATCGGGCCCTTGATGCCGCGCAGCGGATAGGCAGCCAGGAGCGATTCGACGCGCTCGATGCCCAGCAGCATCTCATCGGCTGCGGAAGCAAAGCGTTTGCCCAGGGTGGTGGCCTGAGCAGCAACGTTGTGGGAACGGCCGGCCATGACCTGAGACTGGTAAGCAGCCGCATGCTTGCCGATGCGCGCGACGACCGCGATGGCCTTGTCACGGATGAGGCGCAGCGAGGAATGAATCTGCAGCTGCTCGACGTTCTCGGTGAGATCTCGGCTGGTCATGCCCTTGTGGATGTGCTCAAAGCCAGCGAGGGCGTTGAACTCCTCGATGCGGGCCTTGACGTCGTGGCGCGTTACGCGCTCACGGGCAGCGATGGACTCGAGGTCCACCTGCTCAACCACGGACTCGTAGGCCGCAATGGCCTCTGCTGGAATATCGACTCCCAAATCCTTTTGCGCGCGCATGACGGCGATCCACAGCTGGCGCTCCAGGATGATCTTGTACTCCGGGCTCCAAATATTGGAAAGCTCTGCGGAGGCATAGCGGGAGGATAGGACGTTGGAAATGTTCTTCTTTTCAGCCACGGGAAACATTATTCCATGTACAAAGCCCAGCCTGTACCTTTTGGTAGCAAGCTGGGCTATACGGGGGTGCGAGAGAAAAGCTAGATGGAAATCTCGCCGTCTTCGGCACGCTTTCCGATGTCGCGACGGTAGAAGCTGCCGTCCAACTTAAGGCCTTCTAGCACCTCGTAGGCGGCGGCGCGGGCCTCGGCGAGTGTGGCGCCCTGGCCCAGGACGTTGAGCACGCGGCCGCCGTTGGAGATGACATCGACTTCCTCTTCAACACCGCGCGAGCCTTCGGCTTGCGAGGTACCGGCGTGGAGGACCTTGTTCGGATCATCCAGGCCCGGGCCGGTGATGACGTCGCCCTTACGCGGGGAGGCTGGGTAGCCCTCAGCGGCCAGGACGACGGTAACGGCGTAGCCGTCCTTCCACTTCAGCTCGTCCAGCTCGGCAAGCTTGCCGGTGGCGGTGGCGTTAAGCGCCTCAGCCAGCGGGGACTCGAGCATGGAAAGAACTGCCTGGGTTTCTGGGTCGCCGAAGCGGCAGTTGAACTCGACAACGGCGATGCCCTCCTTGCCCCACGCGAGGCCGGCATAAAGCAGGCCGGAGTACGGGGTGCCGCGGCGCACCATTTCGGCGGCAACTGGCTTGCAGACTTCGTCGACGATGCGCTGCACGCCGTCGGCAGGCAGCCACGGCAGCGGCGTATAGGCGCCCATGCCGCCGGTGTTGGGGCCTTCGTCATTGTCGTAGGCGCGCTTGTGGTCCTGCGCTGGGAGCAACGGAACGACGGTCTCGCCGTCGACCAAGCAGAACAGGGAAACTTCTGGGCCATCGAGGAAGGACTCGAGCAGGACCGGGTTTCCTGCCGCGTGAACCTCGTTTACATGTTCCTTCGCGGCAGCGCGGTCGTCGGTGACAACGACGCCCTTGCCGCCGGCGAGGCCGTCATCTTTCACCACGAAGTGCGGGCCGAAACGGTCGAGGGCGGACTCAATGTCGGCGTCGGAAGCCCCCGGCACCAGCTGCTCCGCGCGAGCGGTGCGAACGCCAGCAGCATTCATGACGTCCTTGGCAAAGGCCTTGGAGCCCTCAATCTGCGCGGCCTCCTTGGAGGGGCCGAAGACGGCGATGCCGTTGGCGCGCAGCTCATCTGCGACGCCGGCAACCAGCGGCACCTCGGGGCCAACGACGACGAGCTCGGCGTCAATTTTCTGCGCCAGCTCCAGCATCTGTGCTGGGTCATCAACCTTGGAGTACTCAGGATGCACCGTGGCCAGGGAATCGAAGTTCGGCGAGCCTGGGGCAACGTGGAGTTCAGTGGTCAGTGGATCTGCCTTGAGACCTTTGAGCAGGGCGTGTTCGCGGCCGCCCGAGCCAATTACGAGAATGCGCATGCCGTCCATCTTAACTGGAGGTAGCCTAGTCACCATGTCTTCTGTATTTACCAAGATTATTAATGGTGAACTGCCTGCACGCTTTGTCTACCGCGACGAGACCTGCGTGGCCTTTTTATCCATCGAGCCCCTCAACTACGGCCACACTCTGGTGGTTCCGATTGAGGAGATAGATAAGTGGACCGACCTCGACCCACAGACCTGGGCACACCTCAACGAGGTGGCACTGGAGATTGGCGCCGCTATCAAGACGGCGTTTAACTCGCCACGCACTGGCTACATCATCGCCGGCTTCGACGTGCCACATTCCCACAACCACCCCGTCCCCACCGAGAAGATGGAAGAGTATGACTTCGCCAAGGCATTTGCTGCCGACGCCACCGATCCTGCCGCCATGGATGAGGCAGCGACGCGTATTCGCCAGCACTTGGGCACCGACGAAGAAGGACGCCGCTAACTAGCAGCGTCCTCGTGAGAAGGCCTCGTTAGCGGCCGATTAATTATGAAGCTGGGAGGCGCACCGTAAAGGTGGAGCCCTCCCCCAGCTGGGAGCTCACGGCAATGCTGCCGCCGTGCTGCTCCACCAAAGATTTCACGATGGCCAGGCCCAAGCCCGAGCCGCCGGTATCGCGGGTGCGGGAAGAATCCGCGCGATAGAAACGCTCAAAGATGTGGCTGGTGTCCTCGGGGGACATGCCCTTGCCGTCATCGGCGACGTCGATAAGCACTGCCTTGTCTGTGCCCTCGCCCTCTTCGCGGATGGTGAGTTTGACCTTGGCTTCCTCGCCACCGTGGCGAATGCCGTTGGAGACGAGGTTGAGCAGCACCTGGTGCAGGCGATCAGGGTCGCCTTTGACCACCGGAATATCGTGGGTCTCGTTAACCACGTCGATCTGGCGGCCGGCAAACGCGGCACGCGCGGAGGAACCGACGGAAAGCACCAGCTCCAGCATATCCACAGTGCGCATGTCCAGGCGCGAGCCCTCGGCGCGGGTCAGAGAAAGCAGGTCCTCCACCAATAGCGACATTCGCTTGGACTCGTCATCGATCTTGGAAAAGACGAGATCCACATCCTTGGTGGCGCCGGAGCGATAAAGCTCGGTGTAGCCACGCAAACTGGTCAGCGGGGTGCGTAGCTCGTGGGAAGCATCGCCGACGAAACGGCGCATCTGCTCCTCTTTATCTTGAGCTTGGACAACTGAGCGCTGCAGCTGACCCAGCATCACGTTGAGTGCAGCCGAGAGCTGACCAACCTCGGTGTGCTTCGGCCACTCCGGCACACGCTTGTCCAAGTCACCCGCGGCAATCTCGGAGGCGGTCTTTTCAACGACGCGCAGCGGGCGCAGCGCGCGGCGGATAAACCACATGCCCACCACGGCGATAATGCCCATGACCACGGCAGTGATGATTATTTGCACGATCGCTAGACCGCGGAGAATAAGCCGCTCGTGGGTGAGATCCTTGGCCACTACGGTCACGGTGCCATCGACCTTGATGGCCACGGCGCGCCACTTGGTTTCGTCGTTTCCAACGGAACCGACGGTGGCAGGCTCGTCACCGATGTAGAGGTTCTTCGCGTCCGGCATGCTGGTCTTGGGGCCGGTGTATAAAACGGTGCCATTCGGCAGGTAGCTAAGCGCCACGTATTCCGTAGGCGGGCGCCTAGAGTAGTCCCCCAAATAGTAGTCGTTGCTCATATTGCGCGCCCAGCCGTTGGTGGCATCCTTTAGCTGATCATCGACGTTGCCATACATGACGTCGGACATAATCGAGGACACCGCCAAAGAGGCACCCGCCAGGCCGAGGCCAGAGACCAAGACCATGAGCACCAAAAGCCACGTGCGCAGCGGCATCGCTTTGGGGCGCTGCACGCGGCGTCGCTTAGCGCGCTCCCCGGAGGGAACCGCAACGGACGGGGTTTCAGGCAGCGTAGATTCCGCCGCCGAGTGGGTAGTGCTCATGTATTAGTACTCGAAAAAGGACTGTGGCGAACTACTAGTTACGCGGCATGCGCAGAACATAGCCGACGCCGCGAACAGTATGAATAAGCTGCGTATCGCCGGTGTCGATCTTGCGGCGCAGGTAGGAGATATAGGACTCGACTACGTTGCCATCGCCGCCGAAGTCGTAGTGCCAGACGTTGTCCAAGATCTTGGACTTGGACAGCACCACTTCCTTGTTCTGCATGAGGTAGCGCAGAAGGTTGAACTCGGTTGGGGACAGCTCGATGATTTCGCCTCCCTTGGTGACCTCGTGGGTGTCATCATTCAAGGTGAGGTCAGCATAGGAAATGGTGGCGTCACTGTTTGCGTCATCGACGTTCGCGCCGCGGCGCAGGATAACGCGCAGGCGGGTGATAACCTCTTCCAGGCTGAACGGCTTAGTCACGTAATCATCGGCACCGATGGTCAGGCCATGGATGCGCTGATCGACGCTGTCCTTTGCGGTCAAGTAAAGCACCGGGCCGTCGAGGCCTTCCTGACGCAGCTTGCCAAGCAGCTCGAAGCCGTCCATGCCCGGCATCATGACGTCCATGATGTAGGCATCAGGATTAACCTCGCGGGCCACCCGCAGCGCCTCAGTGCCGGAGTTTGCGCTGAATACTTCGAAACCCTGGAACTTCAGGGAAACGGTGAGTAACTCCACGATGTTGGGCTCATCATCAACGACGAGGACTTTTACTTCTTTATTGTCGTCCATTAGCTCTTGTTACTTCCTTCAGCGAGTGCTTGTTGCTATTTCGCAATAATGACACCCAGCCTTCCAAGGGCACTGAAGGGAGTCTGGACATCACCTGTGAACTCCCATCCTAGCCAACGGCGCCAACAACCAGGCCGGAATACGTAAGGTGAACACCAAGTCGACTTCACCGATGGCAATCACGGCAACCAATCTGAAGAAGGATTCCAAGTGCGCAAGAAACTCACGTTGTCCGAAGAACAGTTCCGATTCATCGACCAACTCACCAACGAGGTCTTTGAAAGCGACATGCTGCCCGAAGGAACCGTTCTCACCGGAGTCGGAATTCAATCCCGCAGGAGCATAGACCCTTCTGGAGAGAGCACGTGGTACCACTTGGATTTGTGGAACCGACAGCTCCATGACGGGCGGACGGTCAGACTGTGGGGCGCATTTCCTGATCTCAGTGAAAAGGAAGACGCGCTTTCTTTCCACACCATGGTGCAGTCTTCAGGCCTTGCCGAAATGTTCTTGACGGCTACACCCGAAACTGCACGGTTCGAAACGATGGAGTACGTAGCGGACTAGCGGCTAGCCGCCTACGGGCGCGGAATGTTGCGCAGGTTGGACTGCGCGAGCTGCAGCATCTGACCAACGCCGCCGCCAAAGACGGTGCGGGTGGCGGCCTTGGAGAAGCCCAGCAGCTGCTCGAAGGTCAGTGTCGGCGGGATGGAAAGAGCGTTCGGGTCGGTGATCATGTCAACCAGAACCGGGCCATCGAAATCCATGGCCTCGCGAATCTGCTTGCGGGCCTTCTTCGGGTCCTCGATGTGGATGTGCTTGATGCCGGCAGCCTCTGCGATCGCGGCATAATCCACGTGCTCATGGTCGGTCTCGTGCTCTGGCAGACCCTGGACCAGCATCTCCAGCTTGACCATGCCCAGCGAGGAGTTGTTGAAGACGAAGGTCTTCACCGGCAGGTTGTGCAGCTTCACGGTCAGCAGCTCACCCATCAGCATGGACAGTCCACCATCACCGGAGAAGGAGATGACCTGGCGACCTTCGTTAGCGGCCTGTGCGCCGATGGCCATCGGCAGTGCGTTAGCCATGGTGCCGTGGCGGAAGGAACCGATCTGCTCACGCTTGCCATTCGGGGTGATGTAGCGAGCGCCCCAGACGTTGCACATGCCGGTGTCGACGGTGAAGACGGCGTTGTCAGCTGCTTCTTCATCGATGATGTTGGCCACGAACTCTGGGTGGATAGGCTTCATCTTCTCAGCCTTCTTAGTGTATGCCTCCACCACGTGGTTGAGCTTGTTGTAGTGCTCCTTGAGCATCTTGTCGAGGAAGCGGCGATCCTTCTTCTCATCAATGTGCGGAAGGATGTTCTCGATGGTGGCAGCCACGTCACCGGTAACCGGGTACTTAATCTTGGTGCGGCGGCCGATGTGGGAGCCGTCAATGTCGACCTGTGCGACGTTGCCCTTGGGCAAGAAGTCGTTGTACGGGAAGTCGGTGCCCAGAAGGATAAGCAGGTCGGCCTCGTGGGTGGCGTCGTGTGCCGCGCCGTAGCCCAGAAGGCCGGACATGCCGACGTCGAACGGGTTGTCGTACTGGATGTACATCTTGCCGCCCAGCGCGTGGCCGATTGGCGCCTTAATCTTTTCCGCCAGCGCCAGCACCTGCTCGCGGGCATCCTTGACGCCAGCACCGACGAAGAGCGCGACGGTCTTAGCCTCATTAATAGCCTGGGTTAGCGCGGCTGCTTCAGCCGGATCCGGGAAGACAACTGGACGTCCAGCGGAGATGGGGGAGGTGGTGAAGGTATCATCTTCAGCCTCCTGCGTGGAAACGTCGCCTGGGATAACGAGCACGGAAACGCCCTTGCCAGCCATGGTGGACTGGATAGCGTGGTGCAAAATGACACCGCCCTGGTCAGCGGAGTTGACCATCTCGCAGTAAGCGGAGCACTCGGTGAAGAGCATCTCCGGGTGGGTCTCCTGGAAGAACTTGGAGCCAATCTGGCGAGATGGGATGTGGGATGCGATGGCCAGAACCTTGGCGCCGTTGCGGTGGGCGTCGTAAAGCCCCTGCACCAAGTGGGTGTTGCCCGGGCCGCAGGAAGCCGCACACACGGCGAGCTTGCCGGTGGTCAGAGAGTCTGCCTCAGCAGCAAAAGCAGCAGCTTCCTCGTTGCGGACGTGGACCCATTCGATGGAGGAACGGCGCACCGCATCCACGATTGGGTTCAGGGAGTCACCAACCAGACCATAAATGCGCTCGACGCCTTGCGCCTCGAGAGTTTCTACGATCTGTTCTGCGTAATTCTTTGCCATATCACTACTTCTTTCAGGAATAGTAAATAGTTTCTCCATCCAGTGTCCTTATTAATTCCCCTTTGTGCCAGCTTTTTACTCAAGACTCACCAAGCCCCCTGACTGGTGATACAAAACACAGGCCACATTCGAGCGTTTGAAACTATAATGAACGTTCGGTACATTTTCATACGATGTCCGCCCCCGATTTAGTCCATTCCAATAGCACCGCCACTACCACCGAGTCCACCCCCGCACAGCGCTGGACTTTCTTTGCCGTGATCTCGCTCGGCCTACTCATGGTCGGCCTCGATAACTCAATCCTTTACACCGCCCTCCCGGCACTGACGGATCAGCTCCACACCACCTCTACCCAGCAGCTATGGATCATCAACGCCTATGCGTTAGTGCTGGCCGGCTTATTGCTGGGCACGGGCACCCTGGGAGATCGCATTGGGCATCGCCGCATGTTCGTCATCGGCCTTGTGCTTTTCGGCAGCGCATCCCTCGCCGCCGCGCTCGCCCCCGGCGCGTGGTTCTTGGTGGCTGCGCGCGCATTCTTGGGCCTCGGCGCTGCCGTGATGATGCCCGCTACTTTGGCACTGATTCGCCTGACCTTCGACGATGAAATCGAACGCAACACCGCGATCGGCATCTGGGCCTCCGTTGCGGTCGTAGGCGCTGCGGCCGGCCCTACCGTCGGCGGATTCCTCCTCGAGCACTTCTGGTGGGGCTCGGTCTTTCTCATCAACGTGCCGATCGTGCTCGTCGCACTCTTGCTGACCTTCCTTTTGGCACCGCCCAACCAACCGAACCCGGACAAGCACTGGGATTTCGCATCCTCGCTCTATGCGCTTATTACGCTTTCTTCCCTGGTGCTGGCCATTAAGTCGGTGGCGGGTTCCCATTATGGGCTGGCCGGCGGCGCGCTGGTGGCCTGCGGCATCGGCAGCTTCGCGTTTGCTCGCCGCCAAAAGCAGCTTTCTGAGCCGATGCTCACCTTCGATGTCTTCCGCTCCCCCGTCTTCACAGGCGGCGTCATTGCTGCGGGCGGCGCGATGTTTGGCATGTCCGGGCTGGAGATGCTCACCACGCAGAAGCTGCAGATGGTCAATGGTTTAAGCCCCCTGCATGCGGGAATCACCATTTCTGCGGTGGCGATTGCGGCACTTCCGATGTCCACCCTAGGCGGCGCCAACCTGCACCGCTGGGGCTTTCTGCCCATCATCGCCGGCGGGTTTGTTTTCATGGCTGCGGGCATCGCCATCGCGATGTGGGCGGGCCACCACGGCATCTTTTGGTGCTTCGTTGCGGGGCTGCTCTGCATGGGCATCGGCGCGGGGCTCACGATGTCCGTGGCCTCAACCGCCATCATCGGCGCGGCACCACCCCATCGTTCCGGCATGGCCGCAGGCGTCGAGGAGGTCTCCTACGAGCTCGGCACGCTGCTATCCATCGCTATCACCGGCTCCATTGTGCCTTTGCTTTACTCCCGCAATCTAACCGCGGATATCGAGGGCATGCAGGCGCTTTACGACGCCGCGACCCACGACCTCGCCGCAGCCGCCTACGACAACGCTTACCTCACGACCCTCGGCGGCTTGCTCGCGATGATGCTGCTCTTCGCCGCAGTGACCGGCTATTTGTTTAAAAACAACCCGAAGTCGGGAGGCTACGATGCCGCGCATCAGTAAAAAGACCGAAGTGCTAAAAGCCGCCCTCACCATCATCGAGAACGAGGGCGTGCATGCCGTGACCTACGACGCGCTGGCAACCGCCACGGGAATGTCAAAGTCCGGGCTCATCTATCACTTTCCTTCCCGCCACGATCTGCTCATCGAGTGCCACCGCTTCTGCGCCGCGCGCTGGGAAGCGGAACTCGAAGAGCTAGCCGGCGGCAAGCAGGCCGCGGAGCTAGACAAAAAGGAACGCCTGCGCGCACTCGTGCAATCCCTAGGCAAGAACGACCCTCTGATCGAACTGCTGATGAGCATCCACTCCCAGCAACACCCGGACTTCATGGAACAATGGCGCGACGTCGACAAGCGCTGGCTGCCAGATCCGGCAGCTGATGACCAAACCGCGCTCATCGCCACCATCCTTGGCAATGGCCTCTGGGTCCACGACCACTTGACTGAACGAAAGATACCCACAGCTACTCGCAAAAAGACAGTGGAACTCGTCTTGGAATTCCTAGATTCAGGAAAGCTACAAACCGCACCGCTTAAAGATTAAGCAACGTCAACTGATAATCCAGCCCCGCTCAATGGCAAGATTTACTGCCGCTGCACGAGTGTCAGCACCAGTCTTAGCCATCGCACGCGACAAGTGATTGCGCACCGTGCCCTCCGATAAGTTAACCCGCTTCGCGATTTCCGCGACGACCGCACCATCGGCGGCTGCTTGAAGCACTTCGGATTCTCGAACGGTGAGAGGCGATTCACCGAATAGAAAAGAATCTGCAGCAAGTTTGGGATCAACTACACGCAAGCCGGAGTGAACTCGGCGCACCGCATCAGCGAGCTCTGCGGCAGGCGCGTCTTTAACGATGAAGCCATGTGCTCCCGCGGAAACCGCGCGACGCAAGAAACCCGGGCGCCCGAACGTTGTAACTATCAATATCTTTACCTGCGGTAGCGCTTCTCTAAGGCGTTTCGTAGCAGTCAGACCGTCCACATTCGGCATATCTACATCCATCAAAATAACATCAGGACAAGCCACCGAGGCGACCTCCATGACCTCGCTTCCGTCGCCAACGTCGGCCACTACCTCAATGTCACTTTCCAAGCTAAGCAAGGCGCTTAATGCGCCTCGCACCATAGCCTGATCATCAGCAAGCATCACTTTTATCATTAATGCTCCTTAGCCCATGGCCCGGTTTGAACGGCCTGGGCTGTAAGCTTCAGACCTCCCATGGTGGTTTCACCCAAGCACAATTCGACTCCGTTATTTTGGCATCGCTCCCGCAGCCCTCGCAGACCATTTCCTTCCCTTATCTCTGCTATTCCGACTCCGTCGTCTTCAATCAATACAGATTTGGAGGTCAGACTGATGGAGCATCTCTTTGCACCGGAATGTCGGACAACATTCGTAGTCCCTTCACGCACTACCCAAGCAAACACTTCCCTCAAATCAACCTGTACTTCATCTACCGAATTCGGCATCTTCGCTTTAATACCTGCGCTTTGAAGGAGGCTTAATGCCCGAGCTAGTTCACCGGAAAGGCTGAGCTCTCGATAGCCATTTATTGCGGTGCGAACTTCTGCCAGCGCAGACCTCGAGATTTCCTCAATTTCTGCAATTTGTGACTTCGCCGTATTCGGGTCGAGCTCAATGAGCTTCTTTGCAAGCTCCGCTTTAAGTGTCACCGTTGTGAGAGAATGTCCCAAAATATCGTGCATGTCGCGAGCCATGCGGTTGCGCTCTTCGTTTACTTCGAGTTCTTGGGATCGAACTTCCTGTATCTTCCTTTGCGCTTGGCTAGTAATCGCCATTCGGCTTGCTAAACAGGCAATGCCGGTTGTAATCAAAGACAAGTGGCCGAACGGCCATAGCGACTGAGGAATCGCTATCGCGGCGACTGCAGTAAAAGGCAGGGAAACCTGCCACGGAAATACAAATGCAACAGCCGAGGCAATGAAGTATGCAAGTTGAATCGCATCGGTTCCGACAAGATTAAGCACGATCAGTGCGAGAAAGGTTCCAACCACTAACAACGAAACTGCACGGAGATTGACCCGCATCACACCTAGGCGCAGATCATCGATTGCGATAGCCCAGGAACCAATGAGACAAAATACGCAGCAAAGAACAAGAACCGCGCTTGAAACCGGATACGGGTGGCTTCGAACCGTCAAAAGAATTGGAACAGTAAGGGCCAACCAGAAAATGGCCCAAATACTGTTTGGCCAGGTAATATACCGAGTCATCACTTTTTCATCTTAGCTAAACCCGAGCCGTATCATAGCGCATCTTCCGGGCTGCCCCGACCAAGAATACGAACAGCCAAACCACAACATTGGCCACTGCAGCCCACGAAAAGTTGCTCGCGTCCATCGGCGAAAGCGCCAACTTATGAAGTCCGTAGAGCGGGGTAAGACTTCCAATCTTGTCGAAAGTCGATCCAGGAGTCAGTGGCATAAATACTCCCCCGAGGAAAGACAGCAACGCTAACAAAGGCCCAACTACCTGCATTGTGGTCTCTGCAGGCAAAAGGTATCCCATGAACAACCCAAAAGACATAAAAATGATTGAGCCCAACCATGCGATGACAAAAGACTGAGCCCAAGCCAGAGCCGGCATGTGTGCATGGACCAGCGGTCCACAGATATAAACCGTGAGCAAGGCTATACCGCTCAGAGCTAATCCCGCTGTGGCTTTAGCTCCTACATAGTTAATTGGGCGAAGAGGAGTTAAACGCAGCTGCCGACTCCACCCACTTGCTCTTTCGATGCCGACTGCTGCACCAGTTCCAGCAGTCGCCATTAACCCAGCATAAAGGGCAAGACTTATTAAGATATTTGCTGCCCAGTTTCCATTCCCATATTCCTGCTGTGCATAGTCTGCAGTAGCAAATATGAACAGAAAGGCAATGGGGATAACCACGACGAAAACTAGACCACGGACATTGCGCAAAATGCGCTTCATTTCCAATTTGTATAAATACATATCTACCTTTCCTGATGAGCTAGGTCGATAAAGGCGTCATCAAGGCTGCGCGCAGTAATGCTGATGTCTCTCGCAAGACCTCGAGTTAAAAGCAAGCGTGCGATTTTGTCAGTATCCTCGGCTACCAAAACGAATTCTTCCCTGCGCATATCGAGCGATATCTGAGGAAAATCTCTTAATGCTTGTTCCACTTCTGACTGCGAAGCTTGAAGTTTGGCATGAATTGTTTTTCCTGAAACTTGCGCTCGTAGCTCCTGTGGGCTGCCGTCCGCTACAAGGACACCGTGATTCATCATCACGATTCGATCTGCAAAATCGTCGGCTTCTTCCAAATAATGGGTAGCGAAGATAACGGTTCGTCCCTCGCGAGCATCTTCACGTATATTCGCCCAAAAATCGCGTCGAGCTTCTACATCCACGCCAGCTGTAGGTTCGTCTAAGACGATGAGTTCAGGATTGCTGACCAAAGCCATTGCAAAACGTAGCTTTTGTTGCTGGCCTCCTGAGCATTTACCCACGTACCGTTCTGCAAACTCGCCAGCACCATCGCGTTCTAACGCTTCCTCTGCGCTTAAGGAATCACGATGGAAACTGGCCATAAGCTCAACCGTTTCGCGAACCTTTAAGTTAGGAAGCAGGCCTCCCGACTGCATCATTGCAGAAACTCGACCGAGCACCACCGCGTTGCGCGGCGTCGTCCCGCATACTTCAATGTTTCCTGAATCTGGTTTGCTTAGACCCAAGATGAGATCGATGGTGGAAGTCTTACCCGCACCATTAGGTCCCAAAAGGGCTACGACCTCACCGCGCTCAATCGAGAAACTGAGGTCCTTTACTGCACAAACCTCACCAAATGACTTTGTTAGTGATTCAACTCTTAACGTGGACTCCGTGTTTGCCATGGTTCAAGTCTCATGCGACACCGCGAAGAGTACGTATAGCAATTGTCATTAGTCGGCGATGACAATTGTCACGGGGTATTAATCTCAGTCGGCGACTGCCAAGTCAGAAGCTCGGCGTTGCTTTCCAATGAAATTAGCCCCGGTAGAAATAAATCTCACCAGGGCCATTGAGCTGGAGACGAGACTTGAACTCGCAACCTACGCATTACAAGTGCGTTGCGCTACCAATTGCGCCACTCCAGCACCGCGGATTGAGCCGCTGCGAAGAATCGTACCCGAGCAGGCGAGCGGACGAAAACACTGGGGTGGCCCGTGCGTCGCGCAACCCCAGCGGATAGAGTGCAAGCAAGAGTCTCAATCGGTTTTTAAGGGTTTGTTGCGTGTCATTTATTTCCGCACTGAGGGAGCGTTTTAGTGCTTCTTCCGGCTACGTTGCCACCATCGATGCGGCAAAGGCCGCGCCACCACCATCGCCGCTGGCGCCAGTCGATCTGACCGACGCCGCGCAGGTCACCGGTGTCATGGAAATCGCTGCGCGCGTGGGCGAAGTCCTCATCAGCGCCGGCACTGCCAACTCCGATGCCAAGGCACAGATTCACCTGGTGGCTTCTTCCTATGGTCTCCACTACTGCCATGTGGACATCATGATGAATACCATCACCATTCACACCGCGATGGGCGCGGGCTCTAACCGCCGTAACCTACACGTCTTCCGCGTGGCCCCTTCAATTTCGGTGGACTTTTCCAAGCTTTCCGCGGTAGACCGCCTGATCTACTCGATCCGCTCCGGCGCCACACCACCGGCCATGGCCGAGCGCGTCTTGGACGAGATCAACAACATGAAGCCGCCTTATCGCACCTCCACCGTCCTTTTGGGCTGGGGCGTTATGGGCGGCATTCTCTCCGTGATGCTCGGCGGCGACGCCTTGGTGGGCGTCATGGCGTTTTTCGTCTCTTTGCTGGTTATGGGCGTCAACGCCTGGGCGGCAAAGTTCCGCGTGCCACCCTTCTACCAAAACATCATGGGCGGATTCCTCGCCGTCGTACCGGCGGCGATCCTCTACAACATGGCCGCCGGAATCGGCATTACCTTCTCGCCTTCCCAGATCATTGGTTCAGGCATCATTGTGCTCGTCGCCGGCCTTACCCTGGTGCAATGTTTGGTCGACGGCATCACCCGCGCACCGGTAACATCGGCCGCTCGCTTCTTCGAAGCCATGCTGGCCACCGGCGCCATCATCGCCGGCGTCGGCGTGGGCATTCAGTTCTCTGACTGGATGGGCTTTACCCTGCCGCCCCTGGCTACGCTCGCGCCGCCGGTCTATCACCAGGTCCCGCTGCTCATCCTCTGCGGCAGCATCGGTTCAGGCGCCTTCGCCCTGGCCTGCGGCGCTTCCTGGATTGAGGTTACCGTCTCTGGACTTACCGCCGGCGCCGGTATGCTCTTCTACTACTTCGTAGTCATTCCTTTCGGCGTGAGCGACGTCGTAGCCTGCGGCATCTCCGCCACGGCGGTGGGCCTGGCCGGCGGCCTGCTCTCGCGCCGCTACATGATGCCGCCGCTCATCACAATGATCGTGGGCTATACGCCGATGCTGCCTGGCCTTACCCTCTACCGCGGCATGTACGCCTCGCTGAATGAGCAGATGATCTCCGGCTTTACCAACCTGTCACGAGCACTAGCCATCGCCGGTGCGCTGGCTGCCGGAGTTGTGCTGGGCGAACGCGTGGCCCGCCGCCTGCGTCGCCCGCAGTACTTCCGCCCTTATGCCACCATCAAGCGCGTGGGCCACTTCTCGTTCCACCAGGCCAGCCGCCTAGCTGCCCGCAAGCCACGCATTCCGCGCGTGCCGCTTTCCCCCTTCGCCCCCAAGGTCAACCGCCCCGTCCTGCCTCCGAAGCTGGGGCCCAAGCCGCCGATGCCTGCCCAGCAGGTACGCATGCTCCAAGACCAAGCCATCGGCGAGGACTGGAAGGAAGAATGGGAGTCCATCACCGAGATGTGGCCGGTTACCACGCAGTGGGAGGACCAACCGCAAGACGGTGGGAGCGCACAACCCGCTGCAGACGGCGCCGAAGATGCGGCCGAAACCGCCCCAGATGCCAAATCGTGAGCAAAAAAGTTCGGCGGTTTCAAGTGGTGGATGCATCACTTGAATAGTTCTTGTATCTTCTCTTCTGGTTTATACCAGTTGAGGACTTTTCTGGGGCGCCCGTTGAGAAGGTCTTGAATGTGTTGGACATCCTTGTCGGTCAGGGCACTAAAGTCGCTTCCTTCGGGCAGGAAGTCTCTGACTAGCCCGTTGGTGTTTTCGTTGGTAGGACGTTGCCACGGCGAGTGTGGATCACAGAAGTAGACTGCTAGTCCACGTGCGATGCTCAGCTTGTCTACTTGGGCTAGTTCTACGCCTTGGTCCCAGGCCAGAGTTTTAGTGATGTTGCGTATTTTGCCGGTAAACATCTCGATCAACTTATCGACAGTCGTGGCGGAATCATGAACATCTAGTTTGCGGATCATGGTGTAGGGACCTGACCCCTGTTTGGTAGACACCT
>NZ_KV800718.1:0-31527 GCF_001810285.1 Corynebacterium sp. HMSC071F07 | reverse complement strand
CTTTCCGGGGGTCAGGCCCAGCTGACCAAGCCGCGGTCAATGGACATCTACATCTGGCTTACCCTCAAGCAATACTGGCTGGCCAAAAACAACCGCGACACCTACACCTTCACCTGGGACATGATGGCTGCGAGCTTCGCCACCAAAGAACTAAAAACGTCAGCCCAATGGCGAGATTTCCGCACCGACGTCAAGAAGGCTATCCAAGACATCTTGACTATTTGGCCGAACGCCGGCATCACCGCCGACACCCACGGCGTCACCGTCACCAAGACCACAACATCCATCCGCCAACGACCGCCACGCCCCCGTCTCGACTAACCCCAACCATCGCTAAGCGCTCCACGTGGGGCGCTTTCTTTATGGGCAAACCGCACTGCGCAGATTTACCCACAAGACAATTTCCCCAGGTCAGACTGCGCAGATTTACCCACAAAGCAAAAAAGCGTGCGCAGATTTACCCACAAGCGTGCGCAGATTTACCCACAAGCGTGCGCAGATTTACCCACAAATGGCCACTTATCCACAGGGTCTAACCTGCGATTAAACCTATTTCCGCAGGTCGCTTATAACTATATCCCTGTATTTCTATACCCCCAGCCGATCAACCAACAAAACCGTGCAATACGGGTTACGGTTTAAGCTCCCGCCTCACTTCGTTCGTTGGGCTGCCGCCCAAATCAATAGATTTGGTTGCCACCAAACACCCCACTACTCAAGACACACACGCATTCTCACCGTCACCACGGGAAAGAAAAACAATCAAAAATAAACCTCTCCCCAACTTCGACAACCTGACACATCCACACCCAACCGCATACGCTCTCACAGAAGTCTTGTTCCGAGACTAGGCTCTCCTATCCATCTTCACACTCCTTCCACCTGAAGTGTTTGAAGTGGAAATCTTCAATTATGGTAGCCTTACCTAAACTAGGTATAATCTTTATACTTTCCGAAGGGAGTCTCTGCCGCTGCAAACACCAGCCCTGAACGGGATTCGGTCTCAACCAACGGTGGTACCGCTGGGGCATCGGCCAGCACCAGCTGAATCCGCAGGGGCGAACCACTAATTTCCATGGTGCAGACGGCAGCGTCCGATTGCAACTTTGGTGCAGATGTATCGCAGCGCCATTCGCTTCAACGGCCTGGAGGCCGCAAATGAATCGGATGTGCTGCGTATCTACCGCTAGAAACCGCAGCACATTGGAGACCAGCCGCCAAAATGGGCGAGGTTTAGAAGATGAGAAGCGAGGGCCGAGACGAATGTTAGTCCGAAGTTGAAGGTGGCTGCGAGGTTGAAATCCATCCGGAAATATCGCGAAGTTCTGGGAATTTCCCTTCCCATCGCTGGAGTACAACTCGCCGGAGTTGCATTGACCACCACGGACGTATTGATGCTGCAGTCCGTGGGCGTACTGGCGATAGCCGGCGGCGGCCTAGCGATGCAGCTTTACAACCAGATCCGCACGATGTGCGTGGGCATGGTGACGGCCGGGGCAAATCTTGTGGCTGAAGCAGCAGCAAAAATGGAAAAAGAGAAAACCTCTTGTCAAAATTGCGAGGCGGGAGCAGAACAGATCCGGCGGGCTGTGCGCTCCTCCTTCGCGGTGGCCACTGGCACTGCAATTCTCGGCGCGTTACTGGTCATCGCCCTAGGCGGATTGGTCCTTGTTCTGCCCATCGACAAGCACGTTGCCCAACTCACCTTCGCCATGACCCTTGCGCTCGCACCCGGGTTAGTCCCGATGATGTGGCTCAACGTCCTGCGCCAATTCGCCGTGGGCATGCGAAAACCCGGCTCCCTGTTAACCATCACGCTGATATCGATATTTATAAATATCGCATTGAACTGGTTATTTATGACATGGGCAGCCTCGGATCACTGGAAGGTAGCGGGCATCGGGCTTTCTACAACTGTCATCCAACTGCTTACCTTCCTGGCCTTCCGGATTGTGGTACTGCGCATTCCCGAGCTACAGCCCTATTTCCACATCCTTCCGTGTAAAGGAGATGGGGAGACTATCTGCCGCCTCGTCCGCCTCGGGGTACCAGTCAGTCTGACCTATGGCTCGGAGGCTGCAATAACAACCATCGCCGGTTTAGTGATGGGGACCTTTAGCCCACAGATGCTAGCGGCGCACAATATTGTGAACCAACTGGCGTACATCGTTTACCAAGTGTGCATCGGCTTTTCTCACGGCGGCTCGGTGCTGATCACAAGGGCTCGGGCCGAGAGTGCCGACTCAGTGCGCGAGATTACCCGACGCATATTGTTCGTCGTGGTCACGTATCTGGGAATAATGGGCGCGCTGTGGCTTCTGTTGGGCAGGTGGGTACTGCATCCTTTCTTAAAAGAGGCAGATCCCACCACCTTTCACATTGCCGTCCTGCTCCTATGTCTCGCGGTACTGCAACAGTTCGCCAAAGGAATCCAAAACGTGGCAGTGGGCCTACTGAGAGGCCTGAAAGACACCACCTCAGGGCTACGCTGCACCCTCGTCGGGTACTGGCTGGTTGGCGTCCCCGGGATTCTGATATTTGGAAAGCTCCTCGGATGGGAAGGATATGGCGTCTGGTTAGGACTCATCATGGGTTTCGCAACCACGGCGGTACTGCTGCTACGCACATATTCCCGCCGACTGAATGAACTGACTTAACGGGAATGTTGGGGGGTAAAAGTTTCATCACCCATTGTAGATAAACAAAGGTATGGCTAACCTAATAGATCCACTTGGAAGAAAGGATTGCCTTGTCCCTCACGACAACTAGGGCTCGCGGTTTTAAAACCCCACGCGCCCCTCACCACCAAATGGCCCGCGTAGTCGCCTCAGCCGTCACCGCCACTGCCCTCCTTATGACCGCTGCCTGCAGCACTAACGATGAACAACAGACCGCAGATGACGGAGAAAAGCAACAGATCACCGACATTCTCGGGCGCGAAGTCGAGGTCCCGAAGAACGTCGATCGGGTCCTCATGGGCGGGCAACGGATGCTTTACACGACATCCATCCTCAACAAAGAAAACCCGCTCCAGGGCATCGTTGCCTGGCCAGATGACCTGGAGCAGAACGACCCTGGCACGTACAAGAAGTACGAACAGAAATTCTCAGAGATCGAAGATATTGAGCAAACTGGTGAAGTTTACGACGGCTCGATGTCCGTTGAGCAAGCTTTGAATTCCCGTCCAGATGTCTTCATTGTCTCCGCAAGCAGCTTCGAAGCCGCCCAGGATGCTGGCATCGTAGACGGTCTAGAAAAGGCCGGAATCCCCACGGTTACCGTCGATTACTTTACCGACCCGGTGAAGAACACCGCACCGAGCGTGCGCTTGCTCGGCAAGGTACTCGGCCACGAGAAGGAAGCGGAAGAGTATGCCGAGTTCTATGAGTCCAAGGTGAACATGGTTCAGGAGCGCCTAGAAAAAGCCAAGGCCACCCCCACACCGACCTTCCTCTGGCGAGCTCCCGGCTACTTCGACTGCTGCTCTACCTTCGCTAAGTCCAACCTAGCCCAAATTGTTAACGCAGCGGGTGGCGAAAACGTGGGCGACGATATGATCGACGCCAAGCAGGGGCAAGTCTCTCCCGAGGCGCTAGCTGAAAAAGACCCAGACGTCATCATCGCCACCGGCGCAGACTGGACCGGCGCCAAGCAGCAGCCAAAGAAGAATGGCTTTGTACCCCTGGGCTACGACGAGTCCACCGAACAGGCAGCCAAAGACTTCCAACGCGTTGTTGACGGGCAACCTGTCCTTAAGGAAATGCGGGCGGTCAAGAACAAGCGGGCCTACGCTGCGTGGCATCACTTCTACGACTCCCCATACAACTACCTAGCCATCGAGTGGTTTGCCAAAGCCATGCACCCCGACCTGTTTTCCGATGTCGACCCGCAGGCCGATTTGGAAGAACTACATGAAAAATTCCTCCCTGTGGAGGCTAGCGGCACCTTCTGGACTGGTTTGCCATGAGCCACGGAGCACGAGCGCAATCAATTGCCACCGGAAGCGAGGTGGACGACCAAAACTCTACCCCGCAACGGCAACGCCCCCGGTCAAACTGGTACCGAACAGCTAGCAGGCGAAAGGTAGCGATCATCGCAGGGCTTACGGCCCTGCTATGCGTCACCATTGCCATAGATTTCCTCATCGGCAGCAGTTTGAACGCAAATGAGGCGCTCTACGTGCTCTTTCACCCCAGCGATTCCCGCCCAATTGACTGGCAGATCATCTTTGATATACGTCTGCCTATGACCGTCACAGCGGTGCTCATCGGTGGCACCCTCGCTGCTGCCGGCGCAGAGATGCAAACCATCTTGGATAACCCCTTGGCAGAGCCCTATACGCTGGGCATTTCCGCCGCTGCGAGCTTTGGCGCAGCCTTTGCCACCGTCTCAGGATTCACCGCGGCGGGAATCGGGGCAGCGCTGGGAATGGCGGGCAGTGCTTGGGTCTTCGCCCTCGCGGCCTGTGCGGTGATCGTCCTATTCTCTCGGTCAAAGAGCTCTGGTACCGAGGGAATGATTCTGCTGGGCATAGCCATCGTGTTCCTCTTCGATGCTCTACTAGCGCTAATGCAGTACCTCGCCTCGCAGACCCAATTAGAGCAGGTGGTTTTCTGGACCTTGGGCAGCCTTACGCGCGCTACGTGGCCTCAGATCGGCCTTCTCGCGGTCATCTCACTAATCGGAATTGCTTACTTCTACCGCAATGCGTGGACGCTGACCGCGTTTCGAATGGGCGACGACCGCGCTAGGTCCATGGGTATCAATATCCCAAAGCTGCGCACGTACACGCTGGTGGGAGTCTCCCTTATGGCGGCAACTGCCGTTTCGATGGCCGGGACAATTGGTTTCATCGGACTCGTCGGCCCACATATCGCCAGGATGCTCGTTGGTGAGGACCAACGCTTCTTCCTCACCACGTCCATCATCTCAGGTGCGCTTTTGCTGACCTCAGCCTCAGTGGTATCCAAGCTGATCCAGCCTGGGGCGATTCTGCCTGTCGGCATCATCACCGCGATTGTGGGCGTTCCCGTGTTCGTCGTCCTCATTGTTTTGCGACGCCGCCCCCGAACTGTCTCCTCAACCTAATGATCGCCTCTCCCAGTACTTCCTGCCCCAGAAAGGACCCCCTCGTGGAACAACCGCCCACGGTTCCGCCAGAACCCACACTCCGGGTAGATAACCTGTGCTTTTCCCATGGAGACGAACAGATACTGAATGACGTATGTCTCCCAAAGATCGAAGCTGGAACCGTCACCGCCCTCGTCGGCCCTAATGGCGCTGGTAAGTCGACTTTGCTGCGCTGCATGGCTAACCTATGCCGATTCAGCGGCGACGTCACTGGGCCCGAGGCAGTATATTTGCCACAGGATCCCCCGCCGGAAAGCACCCTTACCGTATTCGAATCGGTACTTCTGGCACTCCAGCATTCCCGGACGGGATTCAGCGGACTACGGGTAGCCACATCCACACAGGACCGAGTCAGCTCGGTCCTCACGCGGCTGGGGCTAGAAGACCTAGAATCCCGAACAATGTCCCAGCTCTCCGGCGGCCAGCGTCAATTAGTAAGCTTCGCCCAGGCCATCGTATGCCGGCCGCAGGCATTACTACTGGACGAGCCAACCAGCGCTCTTGACCTAAGAAATCAGCTCATCCTCATGGAGCATATTCGCGCCTATGCAGCTGAAGCACCCGCGGCGGTCGTGGTTTCGATGCACGATCTTTCACAAGCAGCGCGCTTCGCTCACCGCATTGCGGTACTCCACGCGGGCACTGTATACGCACACGGAGCAGCTAAGGACGTGTTAACCGCAAAAATGTTGCGTGAAGTCTACCGCGTAGATGGAAAAGTCACCCTTACTGATGACGGTTCTGCAGCAATCACCACATCCAGAGCCATATAAGGGGCTTGAAGTGCCCCGAGTTTTGTTCCTAGGCATGTTCCTTGATTTCTATTATTCCCTGTTGCGGGTTCTTCTTCCACAATTCGGTTTCCACCTCGGCTGGGGTTCGATATCCCAGGCTTTGGTGGAGCCTTACCTCGTTCCACCATGACACCCACTCGAACGTCGCGATTTCTACCTCGACAACATCATTCCACCTGCGAGTATGGATGAGCTCATTCTTGTAAGAGCCGTTAACGTTTTCAGCTAGAGCATTGTCATTTCAGTCACCGACGGTCCCAGTGGAAGCGGCAATCCCGTGCTGGGCGAGACGCTGGTTGTAGACAACGCTGACGTACTATAAGCCGTGATCCGAATGGTGAATAAGGCCTGTTGTTTCCTTCGCGCTCACAATCGCTTGGTTGAGTGCTTGCAGCGGTAATACCTCGGTGCGCATCGAGTCCGATAATGCCCATCCGACGATCCGCCGGGAGTAAACGTCAGTGACAAACGCGGTGTACACAAAACCCTTCTTCGTACGCACGTAGGTAATGTCGGCCACCCACAGCTTGTTTAAGGCCTTGGGCTTTGAACTCACGCTCGACCAAATCCGGGCGCAGATCCGGCCTGTTGAGGTGTACGGGTTGTGATTGGTGATCCGCCTGTGCCTGTGCCAGAAACACCAGCTAGGCGCATCAGCCGGGCGGTTTGCTCACGACCGATGTCGATTCCGTCACGGTCAAGCGCATGCCACATTGTCCGCACGCCGTAGACACCGTAATTATCCCGATGAATGGCACCAATGCGTTCAATCAGCACAGCGTCACGAAGGCGACGAGCACTTAAGCCCACGGGCTTTGGACTGGCGATAACCACGCGAGGTGATAAACCCACCAGCCCGGTTAATCTTCAACTCCGGTGCAGATGAACTCGACAGAGAAATGATTCCGGTATTTATCGATGAACCGGATCATTTCTTAACGTTTGGGGCCTGGTCGTGAGGCGAAAAAGCTGACGCAGCCTTCAGCAACTCGTTGGTATCTCGAAGCTCTTGATTTTCGCGGCGTAGCCTGGCATTTTCGGTAGCCAAATCTTCAGGAACAGGTTCTGGGATGTTTCCCGCACGACGAGCAGGCTTAAGTCCATAGACGAGCCGTGTGCCATGAAACCCCCAACTTTGAAGCTACTGCCTAGCACGCGGGATGCATCGACATGCTTTCCGCCAAGATGCGGTCCTCCACGAGACGGACCACACGGTCCTTTGCATCCTGGTCAAATTTTCTTGGCATGTTCCAGATTTTCCCATCTACTCAAACGGAACAAAACCTGGGACACTTCACACCCGCGAATTTAAATGGATATAATTAGACCCATGTTGATTTCAGGTACCGCTTTCTTGCGGTTGCGCACCAACCGCTAAGGCGGTTTCCTACCCCGTAGGTTAAAAACCGCTCCGGTCCTTTAGCCGGGCGGCTATTTGTCATGCCCGGCTCCCTTTCAAATCCAAGGAGCACACCTGATGTCTGCATACGGACACGGCCGTCACGAGCATGGCCAAAATTTTCTCACCAACCACAAGATCATCAACTCCATCATCGACCTTGTGAAACAAACCTCCGGCCCCATCATTGAGATCGGACCAGGAAGCGGTGCCCTCACTCACCCGATGGCCCACTTGGGGAGGGCGATAACGGCAGTTGAAGTGGACGCAAAACTAGCTGCCAAAATCACACAAGAAACCTCCTCGGCGGCGGTCGAAGTGGTCCATGATGATTTCCTTAACTTCCGGTTACCCGCCACTCCCTGCGTCATTGTGGGAAACATTCCCTTTCACCTCACCACTGCCATTCTTCGAAAGTTGCTGCATGCGCCAGCATGGACTGACGCTGTACTCCTCATGCAGTGGGAAGTCGCTCGCCGCCGGGCCGGGGTAGGCGCAAGCACGATGATGACGGCTCAGTGGTCCCCATGGTTCACATTTCACCTGGGTTCTCGGGTACCAAGGTCTGCTTTCCGGCCACAGCCAAACGTTGACGGGGGGATCTTAGTGATCCGCCGGGTGGGTGACCCGAAGATTCCGATAGAGCAGCGCAAAGCCTTTCAGGCGATGGTGCACACCGTTTTCACTGCCCGGGGACGCGGGATAGGGGAAATTCTCCGAAGGGCAGGGTTGTTTTCATCACGTTCAGAAACACAATCATGGTTGCGCTCGCGAGGAATCGACCCCGCGACCCTACCTCCCAGATTGCACACCAACGACTGGATCGATCTCTTCCAGGTGACTGGTTCCTCTCTACCTCACCATCGACCCATTTCACCATCGGGAAGTAGTCAACGACCTCCTCAACGGAAAAACCGAAGCCGGCGGCGTTAATCCCCACCAAAACCGAAATCCACCAGTAGTACTAAAAGGGCTCTTCCGGTTTTAGAGTGCATTGATTAGTTCGCCGGGGGTTCGGGCGTGGCACAAGATATTGGGGTCCTCGCTCAATGATATTTCGCAATAGCCAGCAATGAACGCTTGCATTGCGCAAGACGTTACATTATCTTCTGAAACATATAGCGCACCTTGTCCAGGCGGCTGTTTGGACGGCGGGGCTGGATGACTGGCTTGCCGACAGCGGCCTGATACCCTTTCAGTTCTGTAAGGCATACGCTCTGCCCGTTGGTGTAAAAGGCCAGATCAGTACGGTATGCCTGTATACAGCGGGCGGGAATCTCGCCAGTAAAGACAACTTCATCCTTTTTTACCTGGACCGTTTCGATGGTGGCACAGTATTTCGGTGCATCATGATAAGCCCTGGAAAGATATTCCCGGGGCGCATAGAGGGTGAAGGAGAGATAAGGTTCCAGCAGTTGCGTCCCTGATTCCTTCAATGCCTGTTCCAATACAATCGGGGCCAATGAGCGGAAGTCCGCCGGCGTGCTGACCGGACTGTAATAAAGCCCGTATTCAAAGCAAATCTTACAGTCCGTTACGTTCCAGCCGAACAAGCCCTGCTCCAGCCCGTAACGGATACCATCCCTGACAGCGTTTTGAAAACTCTGGTTCAAGTATCCCAGCGAAACCCGGCTCTCGTATTGTACACCGGAGCCAAGCGGGAGTGGTGTAACAGACAGTCCGATGGATGCCCAAAACGGGTTGGGCGGCACCTCGATATGGATGGTGTGGCTGGCTGCTTTGAGCGGCCGCTCCATATAAATGACGGTGGGTTCCTTTACCACTGTTTCAAGCTTGTATTTTTCCGACAGCAAAGCGGAAACAACCTCCAACTGCACCCGGCCCAAAAAAGAAAGAATGATCTCATGGGTGATGGAATCCACCTCGCAGCGCAAAAGCGGGTCAGTATCCGCAAGTTGCGTAAGAGCGTCCAGCAGCCGTTCTCTTTGCGCTGCCGTTTTCGGCGCAATCGACGTCCGCAGCATGGGGAGGGGGTCCTCACGCCACCTTTTACGAGGGAGCCGGGTTGGGTCCCCTAATACATCGTTTAACCTCACGCTGTCGCTGGGAAGGATAACAATTTCACCCGGATAAGCGGTGTCTGTCCGAACAATTTCCCCTTTGGATGGAATACGCATCTCTGTGATTTTCAGCTTTTCTCTCCCGGCCAGGGCCACCGTATCCCGCAGGCGCAGCGTTCCGCTGTATAGCCGTAGATAGACACGCCGCTGGCCGCAATCTGTATACTCCACCTTGAAAACGCTGCCGCATAGGGCGGCGCTCCCCTGTTCCCCAATCGGTTGGAACAGCCCTGTCACCGCATCCATCAACGGTTGAATGCCAAGGCCCTTTTTGGCGCTGCCATAATAGACCGGGAACAGGGAGGCGTCTTGAACCCGCCGCTGTTCCTCCCGCACAAGTTTTTCCCGGCTGATTGGTTCTCCTGCGATATACTTTTCCAATAATTTATCGTTATTTTCGATGACCGCATCCCATGCTTCTATGTCGGTATTTTCCTCCAGGACTATTTCCGGCCCTTCCGGTTTTAGAGTGCGTTGATTTTGTCCTGTAGTTGTCCGGAGTGGATTAGGCATCGCAAGATGTAGTGGTTGAGGTTTTTAAATCCTAGGGCGATGCCGCGTAGGTGTTCGAGTCTGCCGTTGATTGCCTCGACGGGGCCGTTGGATGCACGATATCAAAGTAGGCGAGCACATCTTTGCGCCTTCGCCACAGGGTGCGTCCCAGTTGGGCGAGCTCTTCTAAGCCTTTCGGTAATCCTTTACGCAGGGTGTGGATGATGCGTTCCATGAGCTTTTTGCCTTCCGATTTCTTCGGATGCGCGTACGCTGCGATCATGTCTTGGTAGAGCAACCACGTTACTTCTAGGCACACGTAGTCGTCATCGGTGGCCCACAGCATTTCTAAGCGTTGCTTTTGCCGCTCGGTGAGATAATTCGTCCTGGTCAACAGGGTGCGCCGGTGCTTGTACAGTGGGTCATCTTTGCGTCCGCGGCGCCCGGTGGTCTCACGTTGGAGTCTTTGCCGGCATGTGGTGAGCTTGTCGGCTGCCAGATGCACTACATGGAAAGGGTCCATGACTTTGTCTGCCTGTGGTAGTTGCTGCTCGACTGCGGTGGCATATCCGGTGAACCCATCCATGGTCACCACCTGTATCTGTTCCCGGAAGCTGGGGTCGCGCTCTTTAAGCCACCCGCTGAGCACATCTGCGGACCTGCCCGGTCGCATGTCTAACAAGCGTGCAGGCCCACGCCCGTCCACCAGCGGGGTAAGGTCAACAAGTATGGTCACCAGGTTTGATGCCTGACCTGGTTTTCTGGTGTGTTTCCATACATGTTCATCGACTCCAAGGACGCGAACTCCGTCTAGGTGACAGGGGTCGCCGTAGACAAGCTGGCGGCAGGCATCTAGTGCGACTTTATTGACCAGGTCCCAGCCCACACCGAGTGCTTTGGCGGTAGCTGACACACTCATCCGGTCAATAGCAAGGCGTTGCAAGATCCAGCGAGTAACCCGATAAGTGAGCTTGGCGCCGTCATCCGCGCAGGTTAAAGATTCTTGGAAGATCTTCCTCTTACATGAGTCGGCTGTGCACCGGAACCTGGGGACTTTTATGTGCAGCCTAGTGGGGAATCCAACGACAGGAAGATCAACGAGTCGACGGGTGACGTGGTCGCGCAGCTTTCCTGACTGTCCGCAGTCCGGGCACACGCCGACAACGGCTACTGGCGTGGCTTCAATGATGGTCAACGCTCCGGCATCAGCGGCACCGGTGATGGCAAGTCCGATTTCCGCGGTACGGCAAATAGTGTCAGCAACGAGGTTTCCAGTAGGCTTCACAGTACGGGTCCCTGGTGGGTTTAGATGGTCGTGTAGCAACTTTCATCTTCACCCCAGGGACCCCTACATGTTGTGGTGACCCGCTGAACCCGTCATGTTCTACCTCACCCCGCTACGCACCCCAAAACCGGAAGAGCCCCTTCAAGCAAGTAACGATTGATAGCCAACCATTCAACCAACAAAAGGAGAGCCTACACTGCCTGCCATAGGTATGGCTATCCTAATTCCTAAATTCTATCGGCGATCACAGGCAGTGAAGGTTCAATGACTCCAAGCTGGGCGCTAAGCAATATCGCTACTCTAAGGCGACGACGCCGTCGCACACGGCGGCGAGAAGCCTGTGTTCATGGCTAATCATGAGAACACCGCCGCCAGATACGGCGAAATCCCGGATGACCTCGACGATTGCCGCGGAGTTGGCGGCGTCGAGCATGGCGGTCATCTCGTCGCAGATGAGGTAGCGTGGACCGGCGGCCAGGGTGCGAGCGACTGCGGCACGCTGGAGCTGCCCGTCTGAGACCTGGCTAGGGAAGCGATCGAGAAGGTCCGGAGTCAGCCCAACGTTTCGAATGAGCTCGTCGATGTCCACACTTTTCCCGGTTCGCTGACCATCCCGCCGCCCTTGCCGCCCCTGTCGTGCGGCTGAGCGAATGGTGCGCCCCAAAGTCATCCGCGGGTCGCAGGACCTTCGGGGAGACTGAAACACCATCCCAATCTGGCCACGAACCCGCTGCCCGGCGCGGCTGCGCACAGCGCCGACCGGCACCCCGTCGCAGAAGCACTGCCCTAAATCGGGCACTTCCAGGCCTGCGAGGATACGGCCGAGCGTGGACTTGCCAGCCCCCGAAGGCCCACGAAGCCCGACGATCTGCCCTGGATCAACCCTGATGGAAACGTCCGATAAAACGACTCTCGCAGAGCCGTCCTTGGCGCCGAATGACTTCGACACGTTCTCGGCGACCAGCGCTTTGCCACTCGCCTGCGCGTCACAGCTCACCGAAGCCTGCTCACTCACCAACGCCTTACTCACCACAGCCTCCTCGTTCATTTCCCCGCCTCCTCGAGCCTGCGCGCGTAGCAATAGTCCTCGTCCAGGTTCGTCAAGCTCGGCACCACGCCGGGCATCGGCCGCATGCCGTTTTCGGGCAGCGCTGCGAGCAGGTCGCGCATGTATTCGCTGGCTGGGGCCTCAATCACCTGTTTTGCCGGTCCCGTCTCCTCAAGGCGCGATGCGTACATCACTGCAACTCGGTCGGCGATGCCGCTATCGCGCAGCTCGGAAATGTCGTGCGTAATTAGCATGACTCCCACACCACTGTCGGCGATTTGGCGAAGCATGCGCAGCAGGGCCATGGTCAGGTCGGGGTCGAGGGAGGCCGTCGGCTCGTCAGCAATCACCAGAGCAGGGTCGCCAGCCAGGGCGAATGCCACTGCTGCGCGCTGCGCCATACCCCCGGAAAGTTCGTGGGGATACAGCGCCGCGACCTCCGCATCCAGGCTGACTCGCCGCAGCATCTCCTCCACCGTGTGGTTGCGCCCCAGAACGGAAATTGTTTCTTTTAGCTGTGCCCCGACCGTGCGCACCGGTGTCAAAAACGTCGCCGCCGACTGCGGTACTAGCGCGATTTGCCGCCCCGCCAGCTCCTCGTCAGTGCGAGCAAGGCCCGCGCCGGTACGTCGCCGCGCCAGAATTTCGATGGGCTCGGCGTTCCTCTCCGCTTCTGCACCACTGTCAGCTGCCCCTTCGCGCGGATAGAAACGCACCTGCCCCTCTACTCTCGCGTGCGGCGGCAGCATGCCAACCACCGCCGAGGCAATAATCGACTTTCCGCAGCCCGACTCACCCACAACCGCGACGACCTCTCCCCTACCCACAGTCAGGGACACGCCCGTCGCGGCATGCACCACGTCACCACCGCGCAGGGGAATCCGCACTGTCAGTCTCTCAATGTCCAGCAGCTTCTCTCGCTTGCCGACGCCCTCCCGAGCACTCACACCAGCACCTCCTGTCCGGTCACCCGCTCCTTCAAATGCGTGCCGACGGCCGCAATACACAACGTTGTGGCGACGAGGAAAAACGAGGGAAACACCAAAATCCACCAATGGCCGAGAAGCAGGGCGCCCTCGGCGTCGGCAAGCAGAGTCCCGAGAGACGGCTTGTGCGGCGGCAGGCCCACCCCAAGGAAAGACAGCGTCGACTCGTGCCAGATTGCGTGCGGGATCAGCAAGATAAGGCCGACCAAGGACTGCCCCAGTGCCGCCGGAACAACGTGCCGAGCTAGCACGCGTGCGCGGCTCATTCCGGACAGGAGCGCGGCCTCGACGAACTCGGCGCCCCGCAGATGCAGCACGGACGCACGGACCGTTCGGGTGATGGTCACCCAGTGCGTCAGTACCAGGGAGATGATGATTGCGGGGACCGAGCCTCGGAAAAGGCTGACGATGAGCAGCCCCAGTAGCAGGTGCGGCAGCGCGTTGGTGACGTCGGCGCTGCGCATAATGACGCGGTCGACGCGCCCGCCGAGCATGCCTGCGGTAACGCCGAGGACGATACCGACGATCGCCGAGCACACTGCCGTGACCAGTGCAATGAAAAGGGAAATGCGCATTCCCGCAGCAACTCGAACGAAAACGTCGTGCCCCTTCGAATCGGTACCGAAGAAGTGCTCAGGCCCCGGGGCGACACCGGAATTGGCGAAGTCGGTGAGCACCAGGTCGGAGTCGTGAAACAGCGGAGTTAAAAAGGCGTAGGCAGCGATGAGGACCAGGCACGCCACGGCCACGACCGGGGCGACCGGCCTCTTTGTCGTTTTAAGCATCTGCATCCCCCCGTGGGTCGAGGACGACGAAGGCGCCGTCGGCAAGCAGATTTCCGAGCAGGACGATAGCCGTCGTCGCGATAGTGAGAATGCTCAGCAGCGGAAAGTCCAAGCTCTGAGCCGATTTGACCAGCGCGGTTCCGAGCCCAGGCCACGCGAAGACCGCCTCCACCAGTGTCGATCCGACGACCAGCTCAGACAGTCGCGCGCCGATGAGCGCGAGGAAAGGCGGCACTGCGGTCGGCAGGATATGGGAGAAAATAATCGTTCGGCGCGGAATGCCGCGGACCTGCGCTCCGGTGACCGCGCCGGAGTCCATGACCTCGACGATGGACTCACGCAACGACAGCACCAGCCACGGCACCTGCGTAATCGCAAGAACGACAGCTGGCAGCGTAAGGTGCGCCACCGTAGAGGAGAAAGTCACGGGCTCGCCCGGGTAGGTCAGGCCTCCGGTGGGAAATAGCTTCCAGGCCAACGCAAAAAGGCCGAGGCCGCCGAGTGCAACGACGAAGGGCGGGGTCGCCTGAATCACCGTCGAGATCGACAGGACTAGCCGGTCTAGCACTCCCCCGCGCCGCACCGCAGCCCACAGTGCCAGAACGAATGACAGCGCGATAGCTCCGGCAAGTCCGCAGGCGCCGAGCAGCATCGTCCACGGCAGACGCTCGGCGAGCACCTGCGTCACCGGCTGTGAGTAGGACCTCGAAATGCCAAGGTCGCCCACCGCCAGGCCCTGCAGCCACACCAACCACGACTCCCACCAGGGCCTATCCAGCCCCAACTGGTGAGAAATCGAGACTCTCTGCGCTTCGGTCAGGTTGCCCGCCTGACCTTTGAGATACGCATCCAAAGGGTCGAAGGGGCTCACCGCCGCCAGCGCGAACACTGCTGCCGTCACCGCCACAACGATGGGAACGGCTACCAGCACTCGCCTCACGACGATTCCTGCGACCTGCCGTTTCCGGCTCTTGAAACGGGGTTGATGCTCAGAGGGGTGTAGACGCGGGTGTGAGTGCGGGCGCGAGCGAGGGTGAGGACGTGGGTGTGGCTCGGCTTCTGTCATTTACTTGTGCCATGCCCCCAGGTTGAACCACGGGCCGAAGTTCAGGCCGTGGGCATGGGGCTCAAGGATGGCATCCGGGTGCGTGTAGCCACGGTCGCGCTCGACATAGACATGGTCAACGTAGACCAGCTGCAGCATGGCGGGCTTTTCGGCGTAGAGCTTCTGAATCTTACGGTAGAGCTCGTCTCGCTTGGCCTGGTCCGCTTCGACGCGCGCCTGGTCGAGCAGCTTGTCGATCTCCGGGTTGACGTAGTCGGAGCCGTTATCCCACTTGGCACCGGCACCCGGCTCAGCGTACTTGGAGTGCAAGATTGAGTAGATCTGGCCGTCGACGGAGTACGGGGTACCGCCTCCTCCCAGCATGACCGGGGTCTTGGCGTAGTCCTCGCGGGTGACAGACTTGGAATCACGGGCGACCGGATTGACCTCAATGCCGACCTTCTTCAGGTCGGAGGCTGCGGCCAACGTCAGGTCAGTGCGGGCGTGATCGCGGTTCGGGAAGTAGATGACATCGAATGCGGCGCGCTGGCCGTCCTTCACGCGGATTCCGTCCGAGCCCTTCTTCCACCCAGCGTCGTCGAGAAGCTTCTCGGCTTTCGCGGTGTCGTGCTTGATCTCGGCGGTCGGGTCGTAGGCGTCGCCGTAGAAGTCCGCGAGGAAGGTGGAGTTCGGCTTCGCGTGGCCCTTCATCACGTCTTTCGCCATGGCCTCACGGTTGACAGCCAGGTTGACCGCATTGCGGATTGCCTGGTCACCGGTGACCGGGTTGCCCGCTGGAAGGGGGATTCCGCGCCAGTCCGCCGAATGAGCCGACTCGACCTTGAATCCCTCCTGGCCTTCAAATTCCTGCGCCAACGCCGGCTCCATAATGGTTCCGTCGCCCTCGCCGCCGCGCAGCTGCTGAGCACGGGAGTTTTCGTCCTGATTGACTCGGTAAATGACTTTCTTCAGCTCAGGGGCCCCGCCGTGATAATCCTCGCGGGCCGTGAAGATGGCCTCGTCGGCACGCAAAGATTCGAGCTTGAACGGGCCAGTTCCCACGGGCTTGGTATTGAGATCTGAGTCCTCGGCGGGCTTCAAATCATCGAAGTTGAAGGCCTCCGACGGGGCGATGCCGTTGAGGAGCTGGTGATCGAATTCCGCGTACGGGATATTCAGCTCGAAGACGACCTTGTCTCCGTCGGCGTGCACCTCATCGAGCATTTCCCAGTTCGGAGCCTCAGAGGAGGCCGAGCGCTCGTCGAGGATGGCCTTGTAGGTCGCCACGACGTCCTCCGGCCCGAAGGTAGTCCCGTCGGAGAAGGTGATTCCGTCCTTGATTGGAACGGTCCACGTTTTGTTGCCATTGCTCGGCTCGGCGGGGCCGGAGGCTAGCAGAGGCTCAAAGTCGACGGGCTTCGTGGAGGTGTCACCCGACACCGGCTTGAGCCGGAAAGGCCCTCGTAGACCGGGGAATCGCCGGACCTGCTGTAACCAGCAACCGGGTTGTATCCGCCGGTTTCGTTGTTATCCAGCAGGACCAGGGTCTGCTCGGCGCTGGCGCCGGAGGCGGACTTATCATCGGGGTTCGAACAGGCGGTCAACCCGAGGCCACAAATCGCAAGTGCAGAGACCGAGACAGCCAGGGTTCGCCCCGTGCGGGTAGAAAACATTTACTCCCCTTTATTGAAGGATAGGCGCAACTGAGTAGTAACCGTTTTCATTATTTACTCATTGGAACTTTATTTCAATGGTTCGAAATCTTTTCTTCTTGTTGCGCAAATGTTTAGAACCCAGGTAAGAGGCAGAAAAATCCCGAAGACCTGGTACGACGATGGCGGCAACACATAAGTGCTGCCGCCATCGACTCCCCTATATTCGGTTATAAAGCCCTACCCCACCTTCGTAACCTCAAAACGCTGCTCCGGGTGGACGTAGGCCTCCTGCGCACGAACGAGCTCCAGCTCGCCAGAGCCGGACTCGTGCGTGACCTTTAGCAGCTCAAAGACGCTGGCCGCGGTGTTGCCCAGTGCTACCGAGAGGTCACCGTCAATACCGCGACCGCGCAGCAGGTTGCCCGCAAACAGCGCGGCCGTGACATCGCCAGAGCCGTTGCGCTTCAGCGGCAGGTACGGCGTCGCCACCAGCCATGCACCGGAGCCATTGACGGCGAGCATCTCAATCTCGTCCTCCTTGCGCTCCGGACGCAGCACGCTGGTGACCAGCACGGCCTCCGGGCCGAGCTCCCGAGCAGCATGAGCTGCCGCAATGGTGGACTCCAGATCACTGACCTCGCGGCCCGTCAGGTATCCCAGCTCAAACTGGTTCGGCGTAATCACGTCTGCCACCGGCACGACCTTGTCGCGCAGCAGCGGCGGAATGCCTTCCGAGACGTGGCAGCCACTCTTGGCATTTCCCATCACCGGGTCACACGAGTAAATGGCCTTCGAGTTGCGCTCCTTGGTCAGCGCCACGGCCTCGATGATGACATCCGCAATATCGCTACCGCCCTGGTAGCCGGAGATAATCGCGTCGACGTCGTCAAGCTTGCCCAGCTCATCGATACCCTTGATAACCTCGCGCACATCCGTGGCTGGAATCATCGGGCCACGCCACTGGCCGTAGCCGGTGTGGTTGGAAAAATCGACGGTGTGGACCGGCCACACTTCAAAACCTGCGCGCTGCAGCGGAAAGACGGCAGCGGAGTTACCCACATGGCCATAGCTCACATGCGACTGAATGGACAGGATCGAGGGCACTCGGTTGAACTCCGCGACGGCTTCAGCTGCCTTTTCGGTAGGGGCCTGATTTTCGTTCATTCCTCTATATTGCAACGGATGCACGAAAATCCCATATCCCCTAGTAGGCGCTGGGGCGACGTCGGCTGGCTTTGAGTTCGGAGCGCCGCTGCTTCTGCGCTTTACGACGCGCAATCGAGGCTCGACTCGGCCGAGTCCGCCGGCGCCTCGGAGGCGGTGGCTGCACGGCTTCCCGAATGAGATCCGCCAGGCGACGCCGGGCTTCCGCGCGGTTGCGCACTTGGGAGCGCTGCGTGGTGACCGACACGGTGAGTGTGGTGCCGTCGAGTCGGTGGCTGAGGTTCTGGAGAGCGCGGCGGCGGTAGACGTCGGAAAGCACGCTGAGCTCGGCAATATCGACCGATAGCTGCACCTTGGAGTCCGTGGTGTTAACACCCTGACCGCTCGGCCCACCGGAGCGCGCGAAGCGTTCAGTGAGCTCCGCTGAGGGGATGACAAGGCCCTTTGGGATGCCGGGACCTGGTGGAATCTTCAGGGGTTTCATGATGGCCAGTGTAGTCAGGGCGCTCAGTAGCGGATGCTCGGTAACGTGTCCCTATGTTTTTGTCAAGTGCCAGACCGATGTTGACGAGCACAGTCTTGGGAGTAGTTTCTTAGGCGTGCCTAGGAGCCGGCCAGCGTGTGCTGGTCGGCTTCGTCTTTGGGGCTTTATGCGGCGACGGGGCGTGGCGGGATTTCGCGGAAGAACTCCTTGTTTTTCAGCATCGCGTAGATGACATTGCATCGGCGTCGTGCCAGGCAGATGACTGCTGCGTTGTGGCGTTTTCCTTCAGCGCGTTTGCGTTCGTAATACCGCCGTGACGGTTCGTGGCTGCGGATAACTGCGAATGCGGAGTAGAACAAGGCGTTTTTCAGTCGTTTATTGCCTGACCGTGCCGGGAATTCACCTCTGATCGACGAACCGGATCGTCTAGTCACGGGTGCTATTCCAGCATAAGCAGCTAAGTGGCCAGCACTAGCGAAGTCGGAGCCATCACCGATCGCAAGAAGGATCTGCGCTGCGGTCTTGATGCCGACTCCGGGCATACTCATCAAGACCTCACAAAGAGGGAAATCAGCGAGCATCTCTTCAACCTGCTCAGCAATGGTGTTTCGTTGCTCTTTGAGGGCCTGGATGTTTGCAGCCAGTTGAGGAATTACTAACTCGGCGGCATCGCTTCCAGGCACGGTGACTGTTTGAGCTTTCAGCGCTGCAAAAATGTCGTCTACCAGCGGGGTGGGGTCTTTACGTGTGCGCTTGATCATCCAGTTCAACACTCGTTGGTATCCGGCTCTTTTTAGCCCCTGCGGTCCCTTGTAATGGATCAATAATTCCAGGATCGGCGTGCGAGTCAGGGTGCTACCAGCAAAAACTCGTTCCAGGCTGGGGTAGATCTGGGTGAGGACACTGCGAAGCCGATTGACAGTGCGAGTGCAATCGCGGGCGATGTCATCATCGAAGCCGGACAGCATCTTTAGGGCGGAGAGTACCTCATCATTGCGGTCGACGGCACGTAGCGTGTGGGGCATTGTGCGGGCGGTGTCGGCGATGATGAATGCGTCGCGTTTGTCTGTTTTTGCACGTCCCGGATAGAGATCTGCAGCTTTGCGCATCGCAAGACCTGGCAGGTATCCGACTTCGCAACCGCAGTCCCGGGCTACAGCAATCGGTAGTGCGCCGATGGTGTTGGGTTGGTCGACGATCACGAGCACGGTGCCAAGCTTCTGAAGCTGGTGAAAAACGCCTGCTAGTTCGGATTCGAGTTGAGGCAACGGTTTGTCGAAGACCTTGTTGCCATCACGGTCTAAGGCGCAGGCGTGGTGTTCAGATTTGCCGACGTCTAACCCAAGGAATATGTCGATGGAATGCTCCGGAGACATGATGAGCTCCTAGAAAACGAGATGGGTATGGCGTTGTTCCAGTCGCTGGTGTCATGACCTTCGTTGCAAGCACCCACGTTACAAAGAGACCTAGTTTAAAACTGGCCGTGTCCCTATCAGCTGTCATCGAAAGTCCTGGCACCCGGCGGCAACACCCCCCGGATTATGGAAACTACAGGGCAGGTAAGCCATACCGGGACCAGCGACTATCCCCATTATCGGGGACACTCACAAGGTAACGGGTGAGCAGTAAAGAAAAGCGCAATGCCGGGGTACTATAAACTTCTTCCATCCCCTGTTCTCTCAAGGAGATTTCTCATGAAAAAGCGAGCACTCGTCGCTGCTCTATGCTGCCTCTCTACCGCCTCGGCAACAGCTGTTGCTGCCCCGGTCGCTACGGCTCAGACCGCCACCGCGAAGAAGACCATGGCTGACCAATTCCAGCCCACCTATCCCGAGTGGATCAGAATGGACAAACTCACAGAAAGAATTTCCGTTGGAGGGGTACCCGACGGGACGAAATTGACTGCCCTTAATCCGGGCGTGTCTGGCGGGGGGAATGAGGAAGGTGAGCTCTCCGTCAGAGTGTTTGAGGATGGGGAAGTCTGGCTCTGGCTAATCTCGGAATCTGATCGCTACGGAAAGACAGTGTCAACAACTGTTGATCTCGCTGTCGAATACCCTGATGGATCGACTGAGGTAGTAACGCATACTTTCACTGTTCATCCTGCGGAAAAGCTCCAGCACAATCCGACTATTGACAAAAGTGTTATTGAAGTCGGCATGACTACTACCGTAAAAGTTCTGGATATTCCTTCCACAGCTTCGGTGACCCTCTTGAAAGTGCCGCAAGATTGGAATGTAAAGCAGGAAGGAAATACGTTTACCGTTATTCCTCCGGTCGAGGGAAACGGGGAGTTTGTCTACAAGGTAGCTTTCTCAGACGGAACCTCTAAGGTCATCACCAATAGCGTCCAAGCTAGGAAGGTTGTGCCCAAACCAACCACTCCGAAGGAAACGGGAAATCCCCAACTACCTGGGGTAGATACCGGAACGGATGCAGCTGACGATAAGCAGTCTACCCCTGCTTTTAGCGGTGGTTCTTCCACCGCTGGGATTATTGCCGGTGTTATCGGCGTAGTACTCACTATTGCACTGTCCATTGGTGGCGCTGCCTTCGCGGGTCTTATCCCTGGCCTCAAACTCCCCTTCTAAAAAGAACAAATAAGGGCGCCTCACAGGTGGGAGCGCCCTTTCTCTTTATTCGGTGAACGTCGCCCAGGCGGAGAAAGTGCAGGTAAAGCCACACGCTAGCGAGACCTCACGGGCGCACAGAAGGCGATACACGGCTACACAGCTTTCCGACTGCAGTAGGAAATGGGTCTACGGGCTTAGTGTGGGAGTATTGCGAAACCTCCGCGCGAGCATTAGCCTAAAATACGACAGCACGGTTCGTCCCTGAATTGTGGCTGCACAATAAAAAGGGCCCCAACGAGCGGCTACTCGTTGAGACCCTCGGGCCTAAAGACCCACGTGAAGCATAACTGCAATGAGCTTCACTGTTACGGTCGCAAGTGTTATGGCCTTGATTGCCACATCAAGCCGGCTAAGCTTCGTGGCGTCAAGGTCTTTCCTTTTGCGTCCGGGCGTATCCAATGAGTGCTTACCCATTGTCTACCTCCCTTACGTCGTAGGGTTGTCCGCTCGCCTGAAAAGGGCGCGCGGGACAGCCCACGTCACGCGCGGGCCTTACCGCGCACCGACGAGGAAGCCACACCCACACCCCACCGCAAGTAGCGGGGCGTGATTGTGAACCGGAAATAACGTTAGCAGTTATCCCTAACGAGACCTGGGGGCGTGCCTTCGCCAGCCCTTGTAAAAGCCGCCCACGAGGGGAAACGTGCGCAAGGCTACCTGTAGGCGTGCCTGGAACCGTCAACGTCCTGCCATGTGGCAAGCCCCGTGGGGCGTATATTCACCCGCCCCCATCGCCGCATCTATGCGTTCTTCAACGCCCGGTACACCGTAGGACGGGTGACCCCGAATTCCCGTGCCAAGGCTGCTTTCGACTCCCCCGCCGAAACGCGCCGCTTAATCTCCGCCACCTGGCCCGGGCTAAGAGCGGGCTTGCGGCCTTTATACTTGCCGGCCTTTTTCGCCAACGCAATCCCCTCCGCCTGCCGCTCACGAATAATGGCCCGCTCAAACTCCGCAAAACTGCCGAGAATACCCAGCATAAGATCCGCGCGAGGGTCACTCGTGCCCTTCGAGAAAGACAGGTTCTCATGTAGGAAAGTAACGGTCACGCCCTTGTCAGTGAGCTCATCAACAATGCCACGCAAATCCGTCAACGAGCGGGCGAGGCGATCAATCGACGAGACGACGAGCTCGTCACCATCGCGCACATAGGCCATACACTCCCCCAACCCAGGACGCTCAGTCTTCGTGCGGCCGGAAATCTTATCCTCAAAGAACCGGTCAATACTTCCAGACGTGTTGAGTAGTTCTTTCTGGCGCTGATTATTCTGCTCCACCGTCGAGACACGGATATACCCCACTCGCTGCCCACGCATTAGTCCTCACTCTGCGCAGGTTTAAAAGCCACGTTCTCCTGGGCGATGACCGCATCACGATAGGACTCGATTGCATCCGAGAGGGCATAAAGCTGAACCCCGTCGAGACCATCAGCGTCAGCAAGCAAAGCGTGCACAATCCTGCCCAACGCCTGCTGCCCCGACGACAGCCCGTCATGTAGATTTTTCACCCGCGCCAACGCGGGCACAGCATCAATATGACTTTCAATATGGAAACCATCCGGCGACAACACCGCAACCACCACTTTCTGTATAACTAGGCCCTAGCCCCCACTATACAGGTGTAAAACAATGCCCGAATCAACTTTATTTTACGTTAAAGTGTAGCCATAACCCCGTGTAACGATAGGGTGTACTTTATAGATGCTGGAGCCGATGGTTAAGGAAGTGGGCAACTCGTGAAGAAACCAAATGATTCCTTCTTCGTGAAATTGATGCAGGGACTTTTTGCATTCTTTGTTCTGAACTTGTTTCAAAAAGTCTTTCCAGAGAATGAAAGGGTTGAAGAATCAGAATGTGAGAACCGTGAAGGGGGCGAAGAAAAGAAAGATTCGTGGACGAAACTTAGGGAGTCAGTGGGTAAACCCCTCTACGGAAACATTGCACTCATCGCTATTCAAATTCTTCTCTTTGCAGTGACCAGCGCAGCCACTCTTCAGCAGGAGTGGTTCATAGAGGCAAAGCCCTTAGCTTTAGGCTGCTTTTTGTTGTGTGGGGAATATGTGTTGGCATCTATTGTGTGGCATCCGACGGGGCCATGGTCGCTTTCCTCTGTCTCCTCGGGATATGCGGCGCGGCCGGGGTTTTGGCAGGGATTGATCTATCCGGTCTAAAAGACCCTGTAACGTACGTGCTGCAATTGGGCCTCCAGTCGGCATCGCTTATATGCGCTGCGTTTGCGTCAAGGTACATCAAATCGGTCCATGCAGGATCGTAAAAGAAACGCGAATGCCGCCCGGCCTCCAGGGGGAAGGTGGGCGGCGTTATAAAGGAAACTCCCCTAGTGCTTCCAACGACGAGAGGCACTAGGGGAGAAGCCACCTGCGGGGGGTTGTGGCTTTTTTATTTTCCTTCCGTCCGACTATGCGCCGGGGGAGGTGCGCTGCGGACACCCAAAACCATACCGCCTTCACGCGTGCCCGCAACCGGAGTATCCCTAGGCAAGTGGATAGCTTTAAATTTCGAGATGCGCATATATGCATATGTGCATATCAGTACATGCGCATAAAGTGATTTTTAGTTCAGCTCTCTACTTAATGTTTTCCCTCCGCATAGCATGATATACACACATGCGCATGTCGCTACCAGGATAAATGCTTCCTAAATCTATTCTTGCTTTATGACTCGAGTAATTTCCGTGATTCAGTCGAAGGGCGGGACAGGGAAGACCACACTTTCGGTAATGCTCGCAGAGGCAATTCGGAAGATGGGCTATACGGTTGCAGTCGCAGACGGCGACCCCCAGCAATCTGCCACCCGATGGGCGAGCAGAGTAAAGGATTTTCCATTTCCCATCGAATCTGTCCGCAGTTCAAGTGATTTCCCTGGAGTAGTCAGGAGAGGGAACAATCCGGACTTTCTTATAGTCGACACCCCTCCAGGTGGTTTAGCTTTCATAACCGAAAGCGCCGAGGCTGCCGATTTAGTCCTTCTTCCAACTGGTGTTTCCCCGATGGATATTGATCGAACGCAGGTAACACTTTCTTGGCTAATAGAAATGGGGATACCAACAGCAGTTGTTCTGTCGAATGTCGACAGAAGGGAAAAACTTCTAGATGAAGTCCATGCCGAACTGGAGGGTGATGAAACTGCAGCACTTGCTGAAACAGTCATCCCAACGAGGGCGGCTACACGTCGCGCTTTCGGAACAAAGCCCAGTAGTACGAAGGTTTGGGATTCTTTGGCTCGAGAAGTAGTCGCAGCATTTGAGGATTAAGGGGTAGGCAATGGCAATTCCAAAGGCCAAAAATAAGGCGCGGGAAGAATCGTCTGGAACTAGGTCGGAGGGCTCGCCTTCAACAAAGATGTTCGCCCAAGCTAACGATAAAGCGACACGTCTTCAGTTGTACGTCCGCGATCGGCAATTGATTAAAGAGCTCAAACTCGCCGCAGTGGAAGAAGAGAAGAGTATCTCCCAACTTTTTGAAGAGTGGGCAACACGATGGCTCGAGGAAAGAAGCTAACTATCTGGTGTATATACCTACATACACATATGCGGATGTAGGTATATACACATATGCGCTCTAGTGCCTTTGACCTCGCTGTTTCTAGAGCTCTGGGCCTTGTTCTTCTTCAAGGTCGTCAGCGGGTGCTTGTTCGTCGGTGGTGTCGCTGTCGTTGGTAACGCTTTGTTGCTCGCCACCTAGGCCGAGGCTGGCGAGGAAGTCGAGGCTTGCTTGTGCGCCCTGGTGCAGCTCGCCGGGGTCTTCGCCCTGGGCGGTGTCGGCTTCTGGGGTGGTCTCAGGTGCTGGTGCTTCTTCTTCCACCTCGTTGTAGGAGGTGTCTAGCTCGTCATAGCCAGTGGTGTCGTGCTCGTAGGCTGCGGCGATAGTGTCTGCCACCATGTCGCGGATTGCCTCTTGGGCAGGTTCGTCTATGCCAAGGCGGCGTAGTTCGTAGGTACGTTGTGCGGCCAGGAGATTGACTTCATCGGCAATGTATCCTGCATGGTCGGCAACATCGTTCGGGATTTCTTCTTCACTCAGGCGGGTAGCGATGTCGGCGCGGTCGGCCCAGTCCATTTTCTCGCGGCGAATGGTATCGAGGCGTTGTTGCAGCCTATCGGTGTGCTCGCTGTCGTGCTGTTCGGCTGCGTGTAGGCGCTTGTCCCATTCTTCTGTGTCGTCGGCGCGGTAACAGATTTCCTCCCACAGACCTGCCTCCGGCAGGTTCGCGCCGGTGTCTTCAATAGCCTGCTGGGCAAGCGTGCGGCGCTTATGAGCACTATCAAGACGCGCGTGCGCGTCGGCTATGCGCTGTTGATAGGTGCCATAGCCTGCCGCGTCGTGGTCGTATTCCTGCTCGGCAACCGGGCGAGTGTAGTCCTCTGCAAGCAGGCGTTGGTGCTCAATGTCTGCGTGGGCTGCTTCTTCTTCACGAAGGGCCGCACTGTGGTCCGCCATGGCCTGCTCGTATGCGCGAATGCGCCCAGCATCAAGTACTACCTTCTGGTAGTCGGCCTGTACCTCGTTGAGGGCGGCGTCTTTGTCCTCGTGTAGGCGAGTAGTAATACTTGCCTCCTGCCAGGTAAGCGACTCCACCTTGGAATGGGCGAAGCGTGCGTGCTCTGCCAGCACAGACTGGTTAAGCCGGTTGAGGTTATGTTCTTGACCGGTAAGGCGGGTGGTCTCCGCGCGGTCGTAAGGATTGTGGGTGCGAAGCCACGTATCGAGTTCCATGTCTGCATGCCTGGAGATAGGGGGCAGTTGGTTGCGTTTGCCCGTATCAAGCTGGCGGAGCTGTTCGTCCAGGCGGTAGCGGATAAGACGTGCCGGATCATGAGCATTGTCAATATCGCGAGTAGCCGCGTCCATGACGGTGCGCGGGTCAATACCTGCATCAATAAGCTTCGCCCAACCATAGCGAATGGGTTCTACACCGTCGTCACTGGCTTCAATCTTTTGAGCTAGGTCGCCGGGCAGGGTGTCGATCCAGTCCGGTAGGTAGGCGTCGATGAAGTCGTTGGTGGCCTCATCATAAACCATAAGCCACAGGCCCATCATGCGATCGGGTGAGGTCTGCTCGTCTACCACCTCGGCTATAACCTCGCGTGCAGCCTTCGGGCTGTTATCGCGCGAAATTGCCTTATTAAAGACGTCCCTGACACTCGGAGCATGGTCTATGCCCTGGTAGTGGTAGTGGCCTTCTTCAGCGAGTTCATCTAGCTGGTGTTCGGTGACCGCATAGATGTGGTTGGCAAGCTTGCCGCGTGTAAGTGCGACATACAGCCCGGCCCTATCGACGTGGTGGTCGATTACCGCGCGGGTACAGTCCACGGTGCTGCCCTGGGCGCGGTGGACGGTAGCAGCGTAGCCCAACTGCACATTGTCGCGAACGTAGTCTGCTGGAAGGCACAGTTCCTCGCCGGTCGCCGTGTTGCGGGCGGTGATACTGCCGCCCTCGGCAACGGCGGTAACAGTCAGCAGCGTGCCGTTGTTAATACGGGCACTGGTAGCGGTCTCGTCCTCGTAGAAAGTCTGGTTTTGCGCGCCAGAATCGTATCGCCCACGCCTGCTTTCTCGCCTCTAGAAAGCGGGGCTTCCACGGTGGTGTCAACAACGCCCACGGCGATGTAGTGGGCGCGGATTGTCTCGTTGAGTTCTGCCACATCGCGGTTGGTGGCAGCAATAAGAAGACTGGTTTTACCGCTAGAAATATCAGCCAAGTAGTCTGCTGCGGCCTTATCCAGCATGTCGCCGCGTGCGCCACCATTGACCCAACCACGCTCAGCGTAGAAGTCGAAAGTAGACGAATCACCCTCGCGCAAGCGCAAGCTGGTAGCAGATTGCTCACTATCTCCGCCAAAGCGCACGACTTCGGAGAGTTGATTATCAGTGCGACCAGAAGCATTGACCATAGCGCCGAAAAGTCCGCCGTTTTCTACCGCGCCGAGCTGTTTATGGTCACCGATAAAGCGCACGACTGCGCCTGCTTCTTCGGCAATTTCTAACAGCGAGCCGATGTTAGGGGTCGAGGCCATGCCGGCCTCGTCGACGATGATCATATCGCCAGCGTTAATAGAAACCGGAAGGTCTTTTAAGCTATGGCCGGGCTTTGTTGGGTGGTTTCCGCGCCAGGTGTAGGTGAGTTTGTCGATGGTAAAAGCGTCAAAGCCTAAGTCTTTAGACAACACGTCTGCTGCTTGTGCAGACGGGGCCAAACCAATCACGTTGCGGCCTTCATTGGCCCACACATTGGCAACAAGGCGCATAGATGCGGTCTTGCCGGTACCAGCCGGGCCTACGCCGGTAGCCGCCAATGTGCCGCAGGTAAGGAGGTAGCGCGCCATGGATTCCTGCCCTGTATTAAGGCGGAACCCGGCCTCGGCTTCGTGCTCATCCAGCGCCTTATCAATCGCTGCCGACGGTGCGAATGCAGCCACCGGCTCGTTGAGCGCGCCCAGTGCTTTGTCTTCGGTATCGAGAATGTCCTGGGTGGTATAAAGCTCACTATCAGCGCGGGTATCGCGGGCTTTACCTGCCGTATTCTTCAGCGCTTCGGGTAGTTCTAGGACGTCGAAATCATTGAGCGCAATGGCCTTATCGCGCACAATAGCCTCCACCACAGTGGCATGGATAAGGTCGCGCTCGGAAAGAGAATCGAAGCGATAGCCTTGCAGTTTTCCACCCGCAGCAGTCGCTACATGCGAGGTACGAAAGTAGGAACGACGCCTCGTCACCGTAGCTACAACCTCGTCAATAAGGCCCGAAAGGTGGGCCTCGGTGTCAAACAGTGGCCGCTCATCACGGTTAGAATCTGCGGCAAGTTGGTGGATTGCAGCTAGTTCTTCTGCGCCGTTTTCGCGAGCGGAGACTTCGTTTTTCCAGCCTGCGCGAAGCTCGGACAGGCTTTCTGGTTCACGCTTCGCGTCACGGGTTTCCAAGATAGCTTCCTGCCACAAACGACCCACCTCAACCGAGTTAGGCGTAGCACCACGCGCGGCAACAAACTCTTCTACCAGTCGCTTATAGACCGGCTGTGCGCCGCGTCGACGCTTAGAAAACGACTCCATCAACGAGGCGGAAATACCGTCGATCTCCCACGTGGGTTCCTTATTGACCCCGTGGTCGCAGGCGGTAAATGTGTAGCCCATCTCGTTAGAAAGCAGGGTGTTCAAGATGGAGTCATAGCGGTGCGAAATGGCCTGCGCTTGCTTGTGCAGTGCCTTGGAATCAAGCGATAACCAACGTCCGTCTTCGGCTTGAACCTTGTTGGATACCAGCACGTGCGAGTGCAGATCAGGGTCTCCTGCGCGCGTATCGTAGTGCTTAAATTCGGAGGCAATAACACCTTTTGTCTTGATTTGTTCGCGCCCCTGTTTGCCAGAGCGAGTGAAAAACACGTTGTCTTCTGCCCACGCTATAGCCTCGCTCACGGCCTGGTGATGAAGCGATTCAATACGCCGCGCGGTCTTCTCATCAGACAACGACCACGCCACTGACACCGACTTAGCAGGCGAAAACGTCAAGTCAAAACCTGACACAGACTGGCGCACATTGTCCTTTAAACCGTTAACCCAGTTGACGACTTCCCGGCCCGATTGCGGCTCTATTCCGTGTTCCTCAATGAAGAATTCTCGGCCAATATCCTGGACTAACTCGGCGCGCTCCTGCTTGCTCATCAACGTGCCAGTTGTCTGCCTATGGCGGCGCTCTGCGTCACGCAAAGCAACCAAAACCGGCACATCGTTCGTGAAATTAGCAAACGGACGCCCCAACTGGACGTCCTTGATTTTCTGCCCCTCGGACATCTTCATATCCGCATCAGGGTGCAGACCCTCGCCGTACAACGCGGCCATTTGCGACTCGGTAACTTCCCCACCTTCAGTGACCGTTTCGGTATTCAAACCGGCCAAACCAGCACCTAACCAACGGCCTGGCGGGGTTCCTTTCGCGTCGTAATACTTCGACAAACTTGGCGCGTCTGTTGGCCCATCATTGGTAGCCACCGAGCGCAACAGGTACTCATAACCTGTTCCGCTATTGACTACGCGCAGGGTCATCATGCGCCCTAGTCTAGCAGCCAAAACCCGATTAACACTAAGAGTGCCAATAGTGTGTTGTAAAAAGGGCGCTCGCGCTCACGGCTGCAGGTCTACAGCGCTGTCGAGAGACTGCAGGGATAGTCCACTGCTTGCTTCCGATTACGCCGAACTTCCCGCGTGGTGTTTGTGTCAGGAGCGGGGCGGTGTGTGCGCTGGCATTGTGGGTTTATGGTTACCGCAAGTAGAAGTTTGAAGAAGCGTCAGGAACTGCGTCAGCGTCTCGAAGAAGAACAGCGTAAGCTGCGCGACCGGAAGAAGAGCATCAACTCGCTACTGTCGCTTATCGACCAGCGCGAGAAACTCGATGAAAAGATTGGCGAAGCCTCGCAGGAAATTATCGACCTAGGCGAATCCAAGGAGCTTGTGCGCGAACTCGTCGGTGTAAGCCAGCGAGACTTCAACGACATGCTGGGGGCCGCTAGTGATTCCTCCCCTAGTGCGCAGGATTCGTCTGGAGACCATGAGTCGCACGCTGGCAGTGATGAGGGCCAGGACAGCGACGAAGCCGCCAGCGCCACTAAGGGCGCTGGCGGCGATGATGCCGATGACAATGGCGACCAGTAGTCAGTAGAGAGAAAGACAGTCTTCGGCGTTAGCGGCTGCGGCTACTGTTGCTCGTTCAGGTCGTACTACTCACCGAGGTTGGCGGGCGCGTCTTCGTACGTGTTGGAGTAGGGCGAGTCGTTGGTCTCGTCCGTAGCGCGCTCGTAGTGGTCAGCCATGGAGCAAACCATCACGCCGAGGAAGGTGAGGAAGAACCAGATGATTACCCAGGCGATTACTCCGCCTAACGCTCTGATGATTCCTGCCACCAGTCCTGCGCGTCGTATCTGGGCAATGAGCATCCAGACTGGCAAGGCGAAGGGTGCTAACTGCCACCAGTCGGAAAAGTCGTTGATGGAATTGATAAATGGCAGTGCGTCCACGGAGGCGTCCTCCCTCTCTGTGGCGCGCGCCGCTCATGATGCTGTTAAAGAGTTTGAGAAGACTCCACCAGTCTTGCGTATAGTAAACAATGTTTACACAGTGTCGATTAAACAATTCTATCGACAGTCCCAAGAGCGGCAGCAATGGTAAACAATGTTTACTATCGCTGCCAAGGAGAGGATACTTCATATGAAACAAGGACCCCACCCTTCCGGACGTGTGGTGTCTGTACGGATGCCAGATGAAATCATTGAACGACTCGACGCTCTCTGCGATAGGACAGGACGTAGTCGAGGTTTCTACTTAAAAATGGCTATTACAGCCATGCTTCCCAAACTAGAAGAATTCCATTGGAATCAAGTGGCTGCAGACTTCGAAGAGAAGACAATCAACAACTTGTTTAACCAAATAATGCTCAACGGGCTAAAAGACGAGCCCGAAGAACAACAGTGACTCCACTAATGCCTTAGGTTCCGAGCAAGCTTCATCAAAGCAAACAGCCGATAAGGCTTCTTGGCAAAAGCCGCCACCATTACTAAATCCTCAGTAAGTCACACTGATGTGATTTAATAGGCGGAGAAAATAAAAAGCCGCGCCTCACACTCATGGGGTGCGCAGCGCGAGCGGCACACACCCTCGGTTCAAGTCCAGGGCGCGCACATTCCTCAAAACATGAGGAAACCCCCGCATCATAGAGTTGGCGCTCTAGCGGGGGTCCAAAAACAATACGACACCGACCGTGTCGGCTAATACTTTACCACTTCCATACGGACAGTGAACAAAGCACAACACGGGCGGTGTCGATAATCCGAAAGGAGACCACGGCACCATGCAGCCCCCACACACCCCAGACGAGCGCCGCGCCAAGCTCGAAGCAGTCAAAGAACTAGCCCGCAGGCAAGAACACGACGCCGCACAAGAACTCCTCCAAGCCCAGGACGTCGGCTACACCTCTAAACTATTCGTCCAAGCACTTTTTCCTTATCGCAAAACCGAGGATAAGGAACGCGTCATCATCACCCCGTCGGGGAAAATCGTGGTGTATTCAGGCGAGGGACTTCCCTACGGCAAGTACCCCAGACTCATCATGGCGTACTTGATTACCCGCGCAGTCGAAAACGCCGGACGACTCAAAGAGGGGAAAATCAGCCAGGAAGAAGCGTTCCGCATCCCCCTCGGCCACTCCATGAACCAATTCCTTAGCTCCATTGGTATCGGCAAGCGCGGAACTGGCGGAGCCAAGGGGACAATCACCATCGTCCGAGAACAATTGATTCGCCTGTCCGACTCTCGCATTACGGTTAAGTCCGATGATGGAGTCAGAGCACGAGGAAAGCACACGCAAATCCTGGACGAATGGGACTTGTGGTTCGATACGCGTGACCCTAATCAAGGTAGCTTCGTCGAAAGCTACCTCAAGCTCACACCACAGTTCTTCCAGCACATCGCAGAAGCACCCATCCCCATTGACCTCAACGTGCTGCGCCAGCGGACCTGACCCCTGTTTGGTAGACACCTG
>NZ_KV800717.1:0-209 GCF_001810285.1 Corynebacterium sp. HMSC071F07 | reverse complement strand
TCTTCCAATGCATCTTGTCTGGACGCGGCTTTAATTACCCGCGGGCATTCAACGACGATCTAGACATGGGCGCTTCCGACGGCCACTCGTCTACGCTGCACCGCTTCTATCACCTACTGGCCAAGCACGCGATAGACACCGATGGCACAGCGGATTACACGCACTTTCCCGTCAACGCGCTTGCTGCTGGCCCGGCCGTAGAGCTCGGC
>NZ_KV800716.1:61360-93031 GCF_001810285.1 Corynebacterium sp. HMSC071F07 | reverse complement strand
AAAAACTCGCATCTGACAATTGGTGCTTGTCCGTCTCGTGAATGTGCAGGTAGAGACAGTTTCACTGATAGCGGCGCGCCGCCGGACTGATTTATTGCCCGTGGGCGACGGTGTCGGTGACTGTTCCAATTCGCCGTCCTTAGTCTCGGCTTAAAGCACAGTGTCGAAACGCTTCTTATGGATGGATCGCATGAAAGTAGACATTTCGCCGTCGATTTCTCTATTGCGATTGCAGCCGTGGACCGGTTGGTCCTTGGGTAGTGGCGACGAGTGGGGTACGGAGTTGCTATGGGGCTTACGGTGCCGGTGTAGCTTCGGGGAATCGCAACCTCACCGAGGTAAGTCGCCCTTTCAAGTTTTGTCGTTTCGTTTGCGTCGCGGCGGCTCCGACTTCATCGTCTGCGGAGCGTTGAGTCTTAGTCGTTCGGGGTGACCTTATGCTGCGGGCTATAACTCTAAGTCTGCGGCTTGTACGTGGTTGCTGTAACGGGTCGTGCCTGTTTGGTGGTTTGCTCGCGCCAGGGTTATTGCTTTCTGGTCGGGTCCAGGGCACGATAGCTTGAGCATGAATGCTCTAATGCGCGCTGCATTTTAATGTGGGCGAGGCACGGCTTTTGAAAGTTTGGAATGCGGGTCGGCTGTTTTTATTTCTTTTCGGTTTAGTGGGTTGGGTAAAAGATGAGTTTGTAGACGCTCGTAATTTTCCTGGTGAAAAGTTCGATGGGATCGACGTACGAATTACAACATTTATGGGTGAAGGAAATTATGGGCGACTAGTGGCAAGTTTGAGGAGAACTCGCGAGGTTTGCCAGAAAGTGGATCGGTGAATGCGATGTGCGTTGCGGTGAGATGCATTGGGACGCGCATGTCCTCCGCGTCGGCGGGATAGATGACGGGGTACACGGGGTCGCCGAGAATGGGTACGCCGGCTTGCCACATGTGGAGCCTTAGCTGATGGGTCTTACCCGTCTTCGGCTTGAGCGTGTAGCGGGCGAGCGGGGGTTGCTTGCCATGAATATTTTCGTAACCGGTGTTGTCCACAGCGGTCACGTCGGCGAGGATGGTGATCGCGTTTACGGGGCCGTCCACAATGCGCCCTTGGATTTCGCCAGGGGTCTTTTCGATGCGTGACTCCCACACGGTGCCCGCCGCGACGTCGGAAAGCGGGGCGATAGCCTCGTAAGTCTTTTGCACACGCCTTTCCGCAAATAGTGTCTGGTAGGCGCCGCGTACGTCCTTCGTCTTTGTAAATACCAAGATTCCGGAAGTAAGTCGGTCGAGGCGATGCGCGGGTGTGAGTTCGTCGATTCCGGTCTTGCGGCGCATCTGAACAGTGGCCGTCTGGACGATGTGCTTTGCGCGCGGCATCGTTGCCATAAATGGCGGCTTGTCTACTACGAGCAGGTGCTCGTCCTCATAGATGATCGGGATGTCATAGGGCACCGGTGTTTCGGGCGCCGGCATGCGGTAGAAGAACACGTCAGTGTCGGTGCTGAGCAGTGTATCCGAGCGCAGGACCGTTTGGTCGCGCAGAACCACCTCATTGTTGTCGAAGCGCGCCTGGAGCGCCGCGGCGTCGTCAAGCGGACTGCGATGGCGCTGTGCTGTAATCACTTCTTCCAAAAATGCCCAGGCTGTAATTGGGCCGGCCGGTACGCGCACCCTGGTCGGATTCAGACCATCTTTAATTGGCAATGGGCTGAACCCCTTGCGCATATGCACTAGTCTGTTTCCCATGGATTTTGACTCTCTTCTCGCACCGGTAATTGAATTCTTCTCTAACGGCATTGGCGCCGTAATCGCACAGATTGCGGAGTTCTTGTACTCCGTATTTTTCCCAGCTAATGCAGGCGCTGCAACTACTGCGGAGATTGGTTAGTACGTACTAGACTGAGGGTATAACCAGCTGAAAGGAAAACATCATGGCCAAGGAAGACATTGTTGTTGTTGCCGTAGACGGTTCGGAAGCCTCCAAGAACGCTGTTCGTTGGGCTGCTAACACCGCAACCAAGCGCGGCATTCCGCTGCGCATTGCCTCCAGCTACACCATGCCGCAATTCCTGTACGCAGAGGGCATGGTCCCTCCGAAGGAACTCTTCGATGATCTGCAGGCAGAAACTCTGGAGAAGATCGAAGAAGGCCGCGCCATCGCTCATGAGGTTTCGCCGGATCTGAAGATCGGCCACACGGTGGCTGAAGGCTCCCCGATTGACATGCTGCTGGAAATGTCCAAGGACGTCACGATGATTGTCATGGGCTCCCGCGGTATGGGTGGTCTCTCCGGCATGGTGATGGGTTCCGTTTCCGCTTCCGTGGTTTCCCACGCTGCCTGCCCGGTTGTTGTGGTTCGTGATAACAACAACGTCACCGAGCTGAACAAGTACGGTCCGGTTGTTGTTGGTGTCGATGGTTCTGAGGTTTCCCAGAAGGCTACCGCTTATGCCTTCAAGGAAGCAGATGCCCGTGGCGCCGAGCTCATCGCGGTTCACACTTGGATGGACATGCAGGTTCAGGCTTCCCTCGCTGGCCTCTCCGCCGCACAGGCTGAGTGGGCAGACGTGGAGAAGGAGCAGGCAGAGCTGCTCAGCGAGCGCATTGCTTCCCTTCAAGAGGAGTACTCAGGCGTTCAGGTCAAGAAGGTTATTGCTCGTGACCGTCCGGTCCGCGCACTTACCGACGCCGCTGATGGCGCCCAGCTGCTCGTCGTTGGCTCCCACGGCCGCGGCGGATTCAAGGGCATGCTTCTTGGCTCCACCTCCCGCGCACTCTTGCAGTCGGCACCATGCCCGATGATGGTTGTGCGTCCGGACTCCGGAGAATAGAGCGCTAGTTTCTGGGGGTTCCCTGGCAATTAACTAACGATTCATCAACGCTTCGAGGGACGACCTGCGGAAACGCAGATCGTCCCTTTTGTGTTTATATTTTTTGCTGGCACCATAGTGCTTGTAGCTGAAAGAACTAATAAAAGGAGATAGCTATGGGCATGGGCCTAGGATTTTTCGGATCGATCATCGTCGGCATTATCGCTGGCTGGTTGGCAGAGAAGATTATGAAGCGTGATCACGGCCTTCTGACCAACCTGATCGTCGGTGTACTTGGCGGCCTCTTGGGCGCAGGCATTATGTCCTTTGTTGGTTTTGACTCCCCGAATCGATGGATCATGATGATCGTCGTCGCCACCTTGGGCGCTTGTTTGCTTCTGTGGATTGTCGGCCTGGTTACCAAGAAGTCTCCCAAGTAAACAGGGTTAATTAGCGTACATACCGGTTTGTCTATATTGTATAGATGAACCGGTTTTGTCGTTTTAGGAGAGGATATGCCAGAAAAGAAATCGCGCAGGAACCGTCCGAGTCCGCGCAGCCGACTCCTTGAGTCCGCAACCAATCTTTTCACCACCGAGGGCATTCGCGTCATCGGTATTGACCGCATTCTCCGCGAGGCGGATGTGGCCAAGGCATCCCTTTATTCCCTCTTTGGCTCTAAAGACGCCCTCGTCATTGCATATGTGGAGTCGCTTGATGAAAAGTATCGGGCCGATTGGGAAGCCCGTACCGCAAACATGACCGATCCGCACCAGAAGGTGCTGGCCTTCTTCGATAAAGCAATCGAGGAACAGCCAGGAATCGAATTCCGCGGCTCCCACTTCTTAAACGCGGCGGGCGAATATCCACGCCCTGAAACCGATGCTGAACGCGGCATCGTGGCAGCCTGCGTAGAGCACCGCACCTGGGTGCACAACACCATGACTGCGCTGCTTACCGCAAAGAACGGCTATCCTTCTGCCACGCAGGCAAGCCAGCTGCTCATCTTCCTGGACGGCGGCATGGCAGGCGCGCGCCTTACCCGTGACCTTTCACCGCTGAAGACCGCGCGCGAACTGGCTATTCAGCTTCTTTCTGCGCCTCCTGCTGACTATTCGATTTAAGCTGCTTGCGAGCCTGCGCCACGATGCGCATGTTTTCCTTGCGCTTCGCCTTAGCCTGTTTCTTTGCCTCCTTGCCGGAACGGGCTTTCTTTTTGCGCTTTTCTTCCTTGGAACGCCAGCGGCCGATGGTCTCACGGCGGAAGGCATGGACTTCCTCTGGTAGCGGGTAACGGCGGCGCAGGATTAGCTCATAAACCACTGTCTGGATGAGCGTGTAAAGATACGTCCAGCCCCAGTAGTAAATGATTGCCACCGGGATAGGTGCGTTCATTGCGGTGTTCCACAGCAGCCACGGCACCAAGAAGATGAGCAGGACCGTAAACCAGAGCATGCGGCGGTTGAACTTCTTATCAAACTGCGTGGTCAGATAAGAGCGGTAAAGCGTGATGACCATGTTCAGAACGGTGAACAAAAGCGCTAGCACCAAGATGGGAATCACAAGATCCTTGTGCTCACGGGCGAAATCCGTAATCGGTACTCCGTTGAGCAAGGTGGTGCGGAATGCCGCGACGTCTGCGGGATTTAAAAGGCCCACATGGTCGCTGTTGCCCTCGCGGGAGGCGCGCAAAACCACCTGGTAGAGGCCCAAGAACATCGGCATGATGATGAAGATGGGCAGGCAGCCTACCGCCGGGTTGAATTTGAATCGCTCACGCAGTTCCTTTTGCGCGGTGAGGATCTCCATCGCCTCTTCCACCGTGGTTGCCTCTTTGAGGCGGGCATTGAGAGCGACCTGCTCTGGGCGCATGAGCGCGCCAATGCGCCCCGACTTCACCGAAAGCCAATTCAGCGGTGCAATAAAGCTACGGATTGTGATCACAAGGAAGACGATTGCCACCAACCACGCCAGCGAGCTATCGAGGAATTGGGCGAAAAGTATGTGCCACAACTTCATGATTCCGGAGACCGGGTACATGAATATTTCGAGCATGTTAATCCTTCACGAGGCGCGGATAGGGCTTTCTGTACTGTACAGCGATTAAGTTTAAATTATGAGCAAAAATAGAGTGAGCACCGTCATCGGTGAGCTATTGCTGACCAGTGGCGTCATCTTGCTTCTCTTTGCCTTCTATGAGGCCTACTGGACCAACCTAGAGTCTGACCGCCTGCAGGAAAAGGCGAGCGAAAACTTGGAAACTCAGTGGCACAACCCCCGCGGAAAACTCCACCCCAAGCTGGGTGAGGCCTTTGCCCGGATGTATATCCCGACGTTCGGCTCGGATTTCCAATTCGCCATCATTGAAGGCACGCAGGAAGAGGATCTACTGCGCGGTCCAGGTCGCTACACCGATAGTCAGATGCCGGGGGAACTCGGAAACTTCGCCGTCGCCGGCCACCGCGTGGGCAAGGGTGCCTCATTTAATGACTTGGCTAATCTTGAGACCTGCGATGCCATCGTGGTCGAAACCCAGTCGGAGTGGATAACCTACCGCGTGTTGCCAATCGACGGCGCGCCAGCTGATTGCTTTAGCCCTGAACAGAAGGCTAAGCCTGAGTACCAAGGTCTGAGCGGTCGGCATATCACGCTGCCTGGCGATGTCGGGGTTATCGCCCCTGTCCCGGGCTGGGATACCCCGGTCGAGCAGGCGTCGGAAGCCTTGCTCACCCTAACCACCTGCCACCCGCAGTTTTCGAATGCGGAGCGCATGATTGTCCATGCCATGGAAGTCGCACATGAACCGAAGGTAGAGGGCAAGACCCCTGCCGTACTGGAGGAGAGCTAGATGTATCGCGCACTATGGAATCTTTTGCCAGGGCCCACCGCCGTCAAAGTGGTGTTGGTGCTCGCGATTGCGGTTGGCGTATTTTTCCTCCTGATGGAGGTTATTTTCCCGTGGGTTTCGACGATAATGCCGTATAACGACGTGGCGGTTTAAAGCCCTAAGTTCTTAATCGCCTCTTGGGCGATGAGCTCAGCCTTCAAGGTCTGGAGCTGATTCGACCACACCAGCACGGCCTTGTTGTCCTTTTGCACGGCGTATACGGAATATGCTTCGTCGAAGACGCCGCGGCCGCCGGACCAGCCTGCGAACTCGGCTAGTTCCGTGGAATCGACCGGGGCGGCCCAATCCACCACGGCACGGGCCTGTTCAACGTCCGGCATCTCGCGGACTACGACCGTGGCCTGCGGGTCTTCCGGATAGGACCAGAAGATGCACGCGGGGGTGCTAAAGCGCTTGTCGACGGCCGTGCGGGTCATCCTCTGCCCATTCGTATCAGCTACCCACTGGGTATCGAGATAGGGGCAGGCTTCTTCGGCATTCGGCTCGGCGGTGGCATCGACGGGCAGGCCGTCTCCTGGAGCCGCGGAAGACGGCGCGGCGTCGTGAGGCGCGGGTGCGGAGTCGGTGGATGCGGTCTCCTGGGAGCTGCAGGCGCCGAGGGCGAGCGTGACGGCCAGAAGGCCGGACAGTAGGCTTTTGCGCATGATGTCCACAATAGACCAGCGTTCCTCAGAGACTGAGGCTTTGCGCAATGGCATTCATATCCTTACCGCGACCTTGCTCGTGGTGGCCATCTTCAGCACGGTGCGCCTGCCGTTGTGGCAGGCCGTGATTAACCTGTTGCTGCTGACGGCGTTTGCGGCAATTTACTTCGCAGGCTCGGTCTTTTTTGAGCAATGGCCAAAGGGCGTGCGATACCTATGGCTGGTGATTCTATCCGTCGTGTGGATGGCAGACATGTTCGTCGCTCCCGTTGCGATTTACCTGGTCTTCGCGCTGTTCTTTTTGTATCTCTACGTACTGGACCTGTACGTGGGCATAGTCTGCGTCATTGCGGCGACGGCGATTTCGGTGATCATGCAGATCCCGGGTGGGTTGACCTTCGGCGGTGTCATGGGACCTGCGGTCTCTGCGCTAGTGACGGTGGCTATCTACTACGCATTCCGAGCCTTGTCCCTGATGAATCGCGAGCTCATCGAGACGCGTTCGCAGCTGGCGGAATCGGAACGTGAAAGCGGCATGATCGCAGAGCGCCAGCGCATCGCGCACGAGATTCATGACACCCTGGCTCAGGGGCTTTCCTCCATCCAGATGCTGCTGCATGCGGCAGATCGGGACTTGGGGAAGGAAGACATCAAGCGAGCCCAGGAGCGCATCGAACTCGCGCGGCGAACTGCGGCCGATAACCTGCACGAAGCCCGCGCCATGATTGCGGCGCTCCAACCACCCGCGCTGGCGGAGGCTTCACTGGAGGCGGCGCTTAACCGCATGGCTGAGAACTTCGCGGCCACTAGCGGCGTGAACGTCGAGGTGGAGGCAGAAGGTGAAGAAGTTAAGCTGCCGATGAAGGTAGAGGCGGCGCTTTTGCGTATCGCGCAGGGCGCGGTGGGCAACGTCGTCAAGCATGCGGGTGCCACCCGCGCGCGCATCACCGTGACTTATGCCCCGGACGAGGTGCGTGTCGACGTCGTGGATAACGGGCATGGCTTTGACGTAGCGAAGGTGCAGGACCAGCCCGCGGGCCTGGGGCATATTGGGCTCAGCGCTATGAGCCGGCGCGCGGAGGAGCTCGGCGGTGAGGTCGTGGTGGAGTCAACACCAGGTTCCGGTACTGCGGTGTCAGTTAGTATGCCCTTGGGCGGCACGGTAGATTAAACTTTTGGATGATTGTCTCGACCACTTTAGGAGGAAGCGCGCGTGATTAGGGTCTTGTTGGCCGATGACCACGAGATCGTTCGCCTCGGGCTGCGATCCGTACTCGAAGGCGCTGAAGACATCGAGGTTGTAGGCGAGGTGGCAACTGCGGAGGCCGCGGTGTCCGCGGCACAGGCCGGCGGAATCGATGTCATCTTGATGGACTTGCGCTTCGGTGCCGGCGTGGAAGGCACGCGCGTGATGGGCGGTGCTGAGGCAACCGCAGCTATTCGCTCCTCCATGGCGCATCCGCCGAAGGTTCTCGTAGTGACTAACTATGACACCGACGCCGATATTCTCGGCGCCATTGAGGCTGGCGCAGTGGGCTACCTGCTCAAGGACGCTCCGCCGAACGAGCTGCTCGCTGCCGTGCATTCCGCCGCAGATGGTGACTCGGCGCTTTCGCCGATCGTGGCAGATCGTTTGATGACCCGCGTGCGCACTCCGCGCACCTCGTTGACCCCGCGAGAGCTAGAGGTACTCAAGCTGGTGGCTGCCGGCGCTTCCAACCGTGAGATCGGCCAAGACCTCATGCTGTCTGAGGCAACCGTGAAGTCCCACCTGGTGCACATCTACGACAAGCTGGGCGTGCGCTCGCGTACCTCCGCTGTGGCGGCTGCTCGCGAGCAGGGCGTGTTGTAGAGCCTTCTCGGCCTTACTGCCCACAGGGGGAAACGGGATATTACTGGTCGACCTTATGCGGACAGACGCTGCTGGATTTCAGCGGTGATGTTGTCAATCTCCGCGTTGATGGTCTTGTGCACGCGGCGGCGCTGCTGGTCGGTCATGTACTCAGCGTTATCGATGGAAGAATCAACCTCGTTGAGGCGCTCCTTTACGTCACGCTTGAAGCCGGCCGGGAGATCAGAATCCTTGAGGGTGTTGCGGATGCCTGCGGTGCGAGCCTTTAAGGAAGCACCGTGGCCGGAGAATGCCGCCATCTGATCGGTGGTCAGGCCGGCTTTCTTAGCGCGGTTGGCCTCAAGCTGGCCCTGTGCCGCAACGATGCCACGGTAAACGAGCGGCAGCAGCAGTGGGGCAGCGGTGCGCAGAGCGCCGGCGTAACGCTTGACATTGTCCTTGTTAAGGCGGCCGTGCTTGAGCTTATCGAGCTCGAGCTGTGCCATCTTCTTTTCGTGCTTGCGGCGCTTCTTAAGGCCCTTCTCCTCGGACTTGATAAGCGCCTTTTCCTGCTTGGCCAGGATCTTCTGCTGGCGCTTCTGGGCCTTGGATGCTTCCTTAACCTCTGCCTTGACGCGGGTCTTAGCGGCCTTGACCTCGGCGCGTGCTTCGCGGCGAGCCTTCCTAATCTTCTTCACGATGCTCATAAATTTTTCCTTTACTTAATTGTCTGGGTTCAACTTTACCTTGCTGTTCTATTAAGCTCACCCGTTGTGAAGGATGTGCTTGGTGCTGCGGACCTCGTGGGGTGCCGCTATAGGCTGGTGCAGCGGCGTGCCCATCCGGAGATCCAACCAACTGAGGCCTCCAAGGCCCGGGCCGAAAGGCACGTGGCCGCCGTAGAAGCCGCGATGGCGAACCTGCCGGTCAAGGCTCCCGGCCGCTTCCGGCGCATCGACTTGGAAGGTGATGAGTGGGAGCGTTCTATGGCCACGCTAGAAGCGTTGGCTTATGGATACACGCATATTACGGGAGCCATTTTCGCCACCGGCGAATGGAAGGTAGAAATAGACCTTCTGCTGCGTGAGGGGGAGGCCTATACGCCGATCATCGTCTCGAATCACCGCGTAGCGCGCCGTAACGAAAATGCGCGCACTCTGGCGGTGCCCACCCACAGGGTAGGCCTTAGTGAACCACTAGAGGTGCCTTATAAGCTGCGGCATCATTCCGTCGACGGCTATCGTCTGGCATTTGCCGCGCGTGCGCTGGAGGACCTTGATCTAAATTCGGGCCGGGGCGGAGCGATTGGCCAGGATCGCTCGCGGGTATTTTTCACCGACACCGCACGTTTCGACGTCGCGAGTGCGTTGGCGCAGCCTTTGCCCACGGGTCCACGCCGCGTCAAAGAGTGCGCAACCTGCCGTTTCTGGAAGCTGTGCGAGCCTGAGCTGCGCGCCCGCGACGACATTTCACTGTTCCTGCCGGGCGATCGCGCCAAGGCCTACCGTGAAAAGGGCATTGAGACGGTGCAAGCGCTTATCGACGCCCAGTTGGGCGAGCCCTCCCAGCTCGCCAAGGCCTGGCGCGTGGGCGAGCCACTTTTGCGCCGCGATGAAACTGCACAGAGCGCTCAGCCCGGACTCACCGTGCCACGTGCCGACGTCGAAGTCGATGTGGACATGGAGGCCTACCTGGACCAGGGCGCTTATCTCTGGGGTGCTTGGTATGAGGGTGAGTACCACGCCTTCGTGACCTGGGAACCGCTCGGCGGGCGCGCTGAGGCCGCTAACTTCGCGGAGTTCTGGGAGTGGCTGATGGGCCTGCGCGCCCAGACGCATGCCGCGGGCAAGACCTTCGCGGCCTATTGCTATTCCGCGCACGGTGAGAACCACTGGATGCGCATGTCCGCCAAGCGCTTTGGTGCTCCGCAGTTGGATGAGGTCGAAGAGTTCATCGCCTCGCCCGAATGGGTCGACATGTTTGTCTACGTTAAGCGCAACTTTGTGGGCCCCTATGGGCTCGGCCTTAAGACCGTGGCTCCCGTTGCCGGTTTTCAATGGCCCGAAGACTTCGACGGCGAGGAATCCGTCAACGCCCGCCGCGAAGCATTGGCAGGGGATATGGAAGTTCGCCAGCAAATCCTTGATTATAATTCTGGCGACGTGCAGGCCACTCGGGCCGTGCGCGATTTTATGAGTGTCGGCGCGCCGGGCGTACCTGCGCTTTCTAGCATCTAGCCTTTGGGGCTTTATCTAATCTCTCTAGAATCCTCCGATCCTGGATACGCCGGAACCGCCGCTGTAAGCGACGAGTCTGCGTATTAGAACAGCAGCAGTGGTGCCAGGATGGCAGCGCCTATGCCCACTTGGTGCCAGGCAACGGTGGTCTCCGGGGCAGGCCCCTCGGCCTTCTTCTGCAGCACTGCCTTTTGGGCTTTCACCGCGCGCACGATGAGCACCGGGTAAACCGCGAGGGAGCCGATGCACAAGAGGGCGGCGCACAGGGTGACCCAGACGGTCGTCGAGGACATCCAGATTGCCACGCCGCCGTTGATGAAGGTGGCGCGCAGCAGGCCGAGGCGGTCGAGCTCTTGCAGGCCCGCACGGGTGGCTGCCGGGCCGCCGCCCATTGTGATGGGAAGCAGGTAGCTCATCACGCCAAATAGGAGCTGCGCGGCAAAGCCCACCACCAGTCCAAGCGTGGGAATGCCGGGCTCAGGGCTAAAGAAGTGTTGCACCGTGTAGTAGGTCAGCGCGCCTACCAGCCAGAAAGCGGAGCACAGAACGGAGATCGAAGGGTAGTTCACCCGCCCACGCGGATCCTTAGCCACGTTTAGTACGTTGGTGACCCACCCCTCGAGGCTTAAGACCCAGCCCACGCAGTAGACTGCGAGCCCGAACTCTGGGTGGTTAACAATGGTGCCGACCAAGGTGATGACAACGCCGAGCGCCAACAAAAGGAAGCTCGGGCGCATACGCTTGTTGACGCCCTTGGTGCGCCAGATGGACGGGAACAAGATGGTCAGCGAGCCGGCCGCGGCCAAGCCCGCGAAGCCGGCGACGTTGGCCGTGACGTGGGCGATGAGCAGCTGTGGGAGAGCAGGATGCACCGAAAGCAGTGCGCCCAAAGCAGCGCCCACCGCGAGGAAGAAGGCGGAGGCGACGTAGGCGGCAATGACGGGGCGGAAGCGTTTGCCCTTGCTTCCACGCCACTGGCCGAACAAGGAAACGCCATGCCAGGCAATCATCGCAGCAACTATCGTGGCGCCGACCTGGGTGAGTATCCAGTGCTGTGACCACGCATGCAGAAGTAATTGACCGATAAGCACCAGCACAATGCCCGCGTTGAGAGCATAGATGCGAGTGAGCTGGGTGGGCCGGACGGAATCCGGCAGGCGGGGTTGCACGAACTTCTCAGAAAGGTGCTGGGACCACACCACGATGGAGTTGCTCAGAATGCCCAGCGTGAAAATGTGAATGAGCACCCAGCGGGCATTTGGGATAAAAGCATGGATGGCGCCCACAACGATAAAGACCATCATCCAGATTGTCACGGGACGCGAGGCCCGGCGATGCCATGTGCGCGCTGACCATTTATCCATAAAACACGAGTTTATTCGTTTTTTCTCAAGGTAAAAGTCAGGCCTGTCAGTACCAGCGTCGCGCCACCGTAACAGGCGATGAAGCCGACCCAGGGCAGGGCGTCGAAAAGCAGGCCTGCCACCGCGCCCAGGACGGAAGAACCAAAGTAATAACAAAAGACGTACATGCTGGAGGCCTCCGCACGGTCATGGGTGGCCAGGTGTCCCACCCAGCCGGAAGCCGTGGAGTGCGCGGCAAAGAAACCGACCGTCAGCGCCACGATGCCCAGCAGAACTAGCGGAAGGGGCCCAGCGCAGGCAAAGATGCCGAGCGTGAAAAGAAGGCAGGAAGCAAAAAGCGTCTTTCCATGGCCGATCTGCTGTACCAGCCGGCCTGCGCGAGCCGAGGCCCACGTGCCGCTCAAGTAGAAAAGGAACACCGAACCCGCCAGCGCTGGCGCCAGGCCAAAGTGCTGGATGAGTCGGAATCCTAAGAAGTTGTACATCGAGACAAAGGTGCCCATCGCCAGAAATGCCACCAGGTATAGCCCCACCAGCTTGCGGTTTCGCAGATGGCCAAAGATGGCGCGTAGCTCGTTGCCAAAGCGCAGTGCCTTAGGGGTGAAGTTGCGCTGTGCAGGCAGCAACACGATGCAAACGAGGGCGAAAAATAACGAGACGCAGGCTGAGCCGAACAACGCCCAGCGCCAAGAGCTGAACTCCACGATGCCGGTGGGCACGAGGCGGCCGGTCAGCCCGCCGATGGAGGTGCCGGCGATGTAGAGGCCCATCGCGCGGGCGAGATCGGTGGCAGAAAGCTCTTCAGATAACCAGGCCATAGCCGTGGCTGGGGCACCGGCAATCACCGCGCCCTGCAGGCCACGCAAAGTAATGAGCAATGCTGCGTTTGGGGCCAGCGGTACGACTAAGCCCAGCAGCGTCGCACCGACCGCTGAGACGATGAGCAGGCGGCCGCGTCCGAATCGCTCCGAAAGGATGGAAGCGGGAATCACGCATAGAGCCAGCGCGCCCGTGGCCGCCGACACCGTCAGAGCGGCCTGCGTGGAGCTGAGCCCCATCTGTTCCACCAGCGTGGGCAGTAGGGCTTGGGTGGTGTAGAGACAGGAAAAGATCGCCAGCCCCACGAAGAGCATTGCGAGCATGGCGCGCCGGGTTCTAGTCATATAAACAGCATGCGTGGCGGCAATGCATGTGTAAAATGTCTGAAAATTAGAAATTTAATGCAGACGGCGCATATAGAAAAGTGGGTGCGGGAATGAACCTGGATGACGTTCGTGGCGTCGTCGCCGTTGCGGAGCTCGGGCAGGTGGGCGCCGCGGCCGATGAGCTAGGCATTTCCCAGTCTGCGCTCACCCGCCGAGTGCAACGCATGGAGCGTGCGCTGGGGGCAAGTCTTTTCAACCGCGTGGGGCGCAGGCTGGTGCTCAATACCCCGCGGTGAGGCATTCGTAGTGCACGCACGGAAGATGCTCGCCGCTGAGCGCGCCGGGCGGGATATGGTGTCCCGGCTCATGGACCCGGAACGCGGCGCAGTTCGCCTAGATTTCATGCATTCGCTGGGCACCTGGATGGTCCCTGACCTGGTCAAGGCTTATCGCGCACAGCATCCGAACGTGGATATTCGTCTGCATCAAGGCGCGGCGCAAGAGCTGGTTGGCCGCGTACTCGCGGGCGAGTCTGACCTAGCGCTGGTGGGCCCGCGGCCTACTTTGCCCGAAGCGGCGGAGCCGGCAACTAGTGCACAGATAGGTTGGCATCAGATCGAGAGACAGCGGCTGGGGCTCGCCGTGCCCGAGGGACACTGGGCCGCAGACCGCGCGGAGGTAGGAATCGCCGAGTTCCGCGACGAACCCTTCATCGGCATGCTTCCCGGGTATGGCACGCGCATGCTTCTCGACGCCCTAGCAGACAGTGCAGGTTTTAGCCCACGGTTGGTCTTTGAGTCGATGGAGCTAACCACTGTGGCAGGACTCGTTGCCGCCGGCCTGGGTAGCGCGCTTCTGCCCCTCGACGACCCCTACCTGCAGGTAAGAAACCTCGTTCCGCTGCAGCCGCCCGCTTACCGCGAGCTTGGCCTCGTCTGGCGGCAAGGAGATGAGGCTCCGCCGGTCGCGCAGTTCCGCGACTTCATCGTGGAAGGGGCCTGGGCTAAAGGCAGGGTCTAACAAGGGCTCGAGAAGTAGGTGAAAACAAAAAGAAAGCCGGCCTTCCTGCCAATCAAAGGCGGGTAAAGGCCGGCTCTAAAAGCGTGAATTAACGCTTACTTGGAAGCTGCAGCGAAGCGCTCAGCAACGTCATCCCAGTTGAATACGTTCCAGACTGCCTTAACGTAGTCGGCCTTCACGTTCTTGTACTGGAGGTAGAAAGCGTGCTCCCACATATCCAGCATGAGCAGCGGGGTGAAGTTGATGGAGGTGTTGCCCTGCTGATCGGTCAGCTGCTGAACGAGCAGGCGGCCAGCGATGTGGTCGTAGCCCAAGACAGCCCAGCCGGAGCCCTGCAGGCCAAGAGCCGCAGCGTTGAAGGCCTTCTGGAAAGCCTCGAAGGAACCGAAGTCACGGTTGATAGCCTCTGCCAGCTCGCCGGTTGGCTCGCCGCCACCGTTAGGGCCAAGGTTCTTCCAGAAGATGGAGTGGTTGGTGTGGCCACCCAGGTTGAAAGCAAGGTTCTTGTACAGAGCGCGGAGGCGGTCAGCGTTGCCCTCACCCTTGATCTCAGCGTCGATAGCCTCGAGAGCAGCGTTTGCGCCAGCAACGTAGTTAGCGTGGTGCTTGGTGTGGTGCAGCTCCATGATCTCTGCGGAGATGTGTGGCTCGAGTGCGTCGTATGCGTAGTCGAGTTCTGGAAGTTCGTAGACAGCCATTGTTAATTCCTTTCTTTGGGTACGGTGCCCAATGATAGGAGCGCTGAAAGTATTCCGCCACAATTTTTCCACCCCGCGCTACACTCGTCCGCATCGAAGAGCAGGCCTTGGCCCTAAACGGTGGCCAAACGGCCCGAAGAAAATTCGTGAAAACCATCAAATAACCATCAAATTCAGAGTGAAACGAGGAAGAAAACATGTCGTGGTTGTTTAAACCAGAACCGAAAATCGTTAGCCGGGAAGATGCTCTGCCGGGGCGCGCGAAACCGATCTTGGATCCGCAGCCGCACGCTGTGTTGGGCACGCCGATTACCGGCCCCTGGAAGGAGGGGCAGAAGTCTCTCGTGATCGGCATCGGCTGTTTCTGGGGTGCGGAGAAAATGTTCTGGGAAACCCCGGTGTGGAGTCCACGTCCGTTGGCTATGCCGGCGGCAACACCCCAAACCCCACCTATTACGAGGTCTGCCGCGGGCTGACCAATCACGCGGAGGTCGTGCAGATTACCTATGACCCGCAGCAGGTAAGCCTGAAAGAGCTCGTGGTCAAGGCTTTGGAGGCACACGATCCAACGCAGGGCTTCCGCCAGGGCAATGATGTGGGAACGCAGTACCGCTCGGCCTTTTATCCAGAGACCGAGGCCGAGCGCGTGGAAATTCAGGGCATCGTTGACTCTTACGCGGGCAAGCTTGCCGACGCCGGCTTTGGTGACACCACCACCGAAGTAGTCGTGCTATCTGAGACCGACGCAGGCGAGTATTACCTCGCCGAAGACGAGCACCAGCAGTACCTGCACAAGAACCCACACGGCTACTGCCCGCATCATTCCACCGGCGTGAAGTGCGGCTAAGAGTTGCTACGCACTAGGGCGAGAGCGCTATAGACGCTTTTTTACCTGGTGCCGGAAATCGGAAGGCTTATTTAGCTGGTCGCGCTCGACGAAGGCGCGCATGCGCTCTGCCAGTTCTGACGTTAGCTGCGTACGCGCCTGTGAGCCGAGCACGCTATCCCAGTACCAGAAGGTTTCCTCGAAATAGTTATGCCCGTGTCCGCCAGGGACGTTGAGCGAATTGAGTTGGTCGAGAGCTACTTGCCAGAAGGTGATGAAAGGCACCCATGGCAGGCGCCTGAAGGTATCTGCGTACAGCGTCCTTGGGGCGGGTTCCTGGATCCAGTCTGGACGTATAAAGATGAGGCGGCGATCCCACCAGACGATGGCGTCGGATGCATGCTGGGCAAAGACCACGCGCGGGCGCTGCCAGCGCTGGTATTCGTTGCCAAAGGCGTCGTGCTCCATGTGTTCTGGGGTGGAAGCGAACCTGACGTGTTGCCCGGCGTCGATAAGCGGTAGCCGCTCCAATGAACCGCGGTCGCGGGCGCGGGCCAAACGGCGGGTAAAAGCCGTCATCCGCGGCGGGCCGGTAAAGACCGCGCCATCGCAAGCCGCCAGCAATTCCTCCAAGTCCCGATAGTTTTCAACGATGCCGTAGCAGCCCAAAGATTCCCCGGCGAAGTAAAGCTTCGGCCGGTTATCCTCCGGCATATCGTTGATGCGTGATTGCACCGCGGCGATGAGTTCGCGCGCAGCATTGATTGGTGCTTTGCGGTCCACGACGTAGCAAAAGACCGAAGGAAGATAGGAAAACTGCAGCGTCACGGTGGCGCAGTTGCCATGGGTTAAAAACTCATAGGCGGATACCGAATAGTTGTTGATCCAACCGGAACCTGCTGGCATCTCAATCACAATGGTGTCGCGGCGGAAGGCACCGGTGCGTTCCAGCTCGGCGAGCGCCTGTTGAGCGGCAGCGATGGGGCCGCGGCCTTGGACCAATCCAATGAAAATGCGGATCGGTTCGTGCGCATCAGAGCAGAGCATGACGTCCTTGATGTCGTGCGCGCGGGGGCCGCGATCCAAAAAGGCGCGGCCTTGTGAGCCCACGGCAGTCCATGGCTCCAGGGACCACGGGCTGCCGGAGCGCTCAGGCTCCCACGGCATCACAGAGCCGGGATAGACCAGCTTATTAAGCTGCAGCGCCTGCATCGAGGCGTCGTGAATGAAGCGCCGCCACAGCATGCGGTCACTAAATAAAGCCATGAGATAACCCACGGTTGATCCGGCCAATGGCCACGCCAGCCAGCGTGGCAGCCAACGTTGGGCCTGGCGGGAGAGCTGGGTGACGGTGAGCTGGGCGGCCTCGCCGATGACGAGCAGGCTGCCATAACCTAGGGTTCCGATGGCGATGCCGAGTGCCGCTGACTGGGGGCCGCGCTCGTTGTACTTGTTGACCAGCTTGGCCTGCTCGCTCTGATTGCGCAGCGAGCGCACGCCCATCAAAAGCGTGATTACGCCCAGGGCGAGGTGGGTGCGGCTACGGGTGGCGGGCCCAACCCTGTCTTGTGGGCGCTTACCGATGTAGCGCAGGCCGCGTTTAGTGATAAACGCAGCGGTGGTTGCCGTGAAATGTCCGGCTGCCTGACCGATGGCGACGTTGGCTGCGGTGACCCACCAAGGACGTGGCAAAAGCGACGGGGAGACTGCGGCCCAGGTAGCAATTTCCGCCACAAAGATGCCGGGCGCCATATTTTGTGGCAAACGTCTCCTGCCCGTCATGCGTACTCCAGGGGTAAGATCGCTGAGCACTTCCAGACCGAAAACCGCAGCTGAAAGGGTATGTATGGCTGCGGTGCGGGCGAATTTGCGGGCGATATCACGCATGCGAACCATTCAACCAGCATCCTCACCCTCGTGCAGGGGATGTTTGATCGGGCATAAATGATGTGAAATCGGACAGTCCCTTGTGTGAGATCGGGTGTACAACAGGCGAAGTTGGGGGACTCGGGGCACAATAGGGCTCATGGGAAATCATGTAGGAAACAAAGTCGTGCTCATCGGCGCAGGTGATGTTGGAGTTGCCTACGCATTCGCACTCGTTAACCAAGGAACCGTCGACCACCTGGCCATCATCGACATCGACGAGAAGAAGCTCGCCGGCAACGTGATGGACTTGAACCACGGCGTGGTCTGGGCGCCTTCGCGCACCCGCGTCACCAAGGGCACCTACGCGGATTGCGCTGATGCCGCAATGGTGGTCATTTGCGCCGGCGCCGCGCAGAAGCCGGGTGAGACCCGCCTGCAGCTGGTGGATAAAAACGTCAACATCATGAACTCGATCGTTTCCGACGTCATGGCTAACGGCTTCGATGGCATCTTCCTGGTTGCTTCCAATCCAGTGGACCTTTTGACCTACGCAGTGTGGAAGGCTTCCGGTCTGCCGCATGAGCGCGTCATCGGCTCCGGCACCATCCTGGACTCCGCGCGTTATCGCTACATGCTCTCGGAGATGGATGACATCGCTCCGACCTCCGTCCACGCCTACATCATCGGCGAGCACGGCGACTCTGAGCTCCCGGTTGTCTCTTCGGCCAATATCGGCGGTGTGTCCTTGTCCCACCGCTCCGAGGAGGATCCAGGCTACAACGAGCGCATCGAGAAGATCTTCGAAGATACTCGCGACGCTGCCTACACGATCATCGATGCCAAGGGTTCCACCTCTTACGGCATTGGCATGGGCCTGGCACGCATCACTCGTGCAGTCATCCAGAACCAGGCAGTTGTGCTTCCGGTTTCTGCGTACCTGCAGGGCCAGTACGGCGTTGAGGATGCCTACATCGGCACCCCGGCAGTGATCGATCGCTCCGGTATCAACAAGGTCGTTGAGCTGGCGCTCGACGAGCACGAAAAGGAGCGCTTCCGCGCTTCCTATGAAACGCTCAACAAGATCAAGACTGAGATCTTTGGATAGTGAAAATCGTCGCGCACAGGGGATACTCCGGTAAATATCCGGAATTGTCCCCTCTTGCATTTGCTAAGGCGCTGGAGCTGCCGATTCACGGCCTCGAGTGCGATATCCGCCTGTCCCGGGACGGCAAGGTGGTGGTCAACCATGACGCCACCCTTGACCGCACCGCGGGCCGCCCAGGCCGCATCGCGCAGATGGATTGGGAGGAGTTGCACCAGGTCGATATCGGCGGCGGCCAGCACATGTTGCTGCTCGATGAACTGCTGGAGATGCTGGGCGATAACCCGCATCACCTTTACATCGAAACCAAGCATCCCTCCGGCCAGGGCGATGTCCTTGAAGAACAGCTGGTGCTGCGCTTGCGCTACGCCGGGCTTCTCGACGACCCCCGCATCCACATGATTTCCTTTTCCCACAAAGCAGTCCGGCGCATGCAGTCTCTTGCCCCGCAGGTCGATCGCTTCTATCTACGTCGCGACTGGGAGCGGCACTTCCCGGATGTTTTGCTTTCCCGCCCAACGGGCCTGGGCATGTCGTTGTTGCGTGCCAAATTGCGCCCCGATGACATCGGGGCCCTTGGGCTTCCCACCTATCTGTGGACGGTGGATAAACCGGATGACATGAAGTGGGCGTGGTCCAACGGGATAGACATTTTGGCCACGAATCAACCAGAAGTGGCCCTACACGCCATAGAGCTCTAGCCAGCAGGTAGATTGGTGAACATGGCCAAGAAGAAAAAGAACAAGGAACAGCTGCCTGAGGGAATGTCTCGCCGTCAGGCCAAGCTAGCTGCTCGCGCCGCAGAGCGCGCGGCCCTAGAAAAGGACGCCCGTCCGTTTGGCGGCTTGAGCGCTGAGGCTTCCCTCGTTGCGATGCAGGAATTCGTTCCTTCCGCGACTGCAAAGCTTTCCCTCAAGGGCTTTGACAAGGACGTTTATGTCGCCACCGTTCTGCCGGGCGCTTCTGCCGCACTCATCCGTGACGATGAGTTCGGCGGCGACGCATTCGTGGGCTTGCAGGTACAGTCCCACACCCACAACCCGGGCCGCGACCTCGCATTCGCCCTGAACTGGGTAAAGAATAATGAGCCGGGCTCTACCCTTGAGTCCACCGCGGCAGACGGCTCCGAGCCGGCTCTTAGCGAGCTGCTTGAGGAATCTGCAGACTTGGATATCAACGTCTACCAGGACTTCTCCTGGTGGATGCCAGAGGGCGCTCAGATCACCCCGCAGGTGGCGCAGTCCATGCAGATGGCAAACGACTCCGTCATCGAGTCCCACCAGGTAGGCAACGACATCGAGGGCATCGCCTTCTGGGCAAACGCCGGCGGCGGCAAGGCGCACATCCGTTGGGTACGCCCGAACGATGATGAGAACGCCTTCTTGAACGCCCTGGCCCGCGTTGCAGCACGCGGCGAGCTGAACCTTGGTGAAAACACCAAGTTCGCCGGCGTTTTCCGCACCCACGGCCTCATCGCGCCGGTCTTTGACCTGCAGCCAGAGGTAGCATTCGACTCCTACGAGGCAGAGCTTGCCCGCGTAGACAAGGCACTCGCCGCAGAGATCGACAACGACGAGAACCTGAACTCCGACGAGCGCAAGCAGCTCGAGAACATCAAGTCCCGCCAGGTCACCCTGCGCTAGAAAGTAGCTGTTTAGTACTTCCCGCGCGGACGATGCGCCTACAAAAGACACAAAGAAGGGGAGGCACCTCCGATGAGGTGCCTCCCCTTTCATGATCGCTGCTTTACCGGGAGCGGTCTTACTTCAGCGAATCCCATAGCTGCTGGGTTGCTTCTTCATCCCAGAGCACCACGTTGCCCACCGTGGTGTCCTCGAAGCCGCCGATTGGCACGGTCTCGGTCTCCACGCCGCTGGCCATGGCCAGCGCCACGCGGGCCAGGTGCCAGACGTGGTCTTTTTCGCCCACGATGAAGGAGCTGGCGGTGTGGTTGACCAGGGAGATGGTCCTAAACGGATTGATCAGCGTGCCCGGCGAGGTGATCTTATCCAGCAGCGCTGCGAAGAACTCGCGCTGGCGCTGGACACGGTCAAGGTCGCCCATCGCGGTAGCGCGCGTACGCACATAGCCCAGCGCCTCCGGTCCGCGCAGCTCCTGGCAGCCCGGCTGCAGGTTGATGCCGGCGAGCGGATCATCAATCGCTTCCTTGACGCAGATATCTACGCCGCCAACAGAATCGACCACGTTGGCCAGGCCGCCCATGCCGATTTCGGCATAGTGGTCGATGTGCAGGCCAGTGGATTGCTCCACGGTTTCCGTCAGCAGCTGCGGGCCACCATAGGTAAAGGCAGCATTGATCTTGTCCATGCCGAAGCCGGGTACCTCGACGTAGCTATCGCGGGGAATGGAGACCAGCTTGGCCTTGCCGGAGGTCGGAATATGAAGGACCATGATGGTATCGGTACGGCCAACGCCCACGTCACCGCCGGTGCCGAGCTCTGCCTGCTGTTCCTCCGTCAGTCCCTGGCGGGAATCGGAGCCCACCAACAGCCAGTTGGTGCCCGCCGTATTGGAGACCTGCTGTTCCGGCATCGCCTCGATGCGGGTCAGGCGCGAATCCGTCCACAAGGTAAAGACCAAAGTCAGCACGAGCATGATCGCCACGAACCAGCCCAGGCAGCCCAAAGACTTCTTAATCGGGTTTACCTTCTTGCGGCGGCGATGCGGACGCTGCGGCTTTACGCCCCTTGTGCCTTCAGGTGAGCGATAGCTGCGCGGTACATCCGGCGTTGCGCGCCGAGGCGCGCGCTGTGGCATAGGCTGTTGCTCGAGCCGGGGCGGCGTGCGCCGTGGCGCGCCCTGATTGCGCTCCATGTATGCGCCCACATCAAAACGGGTTTCTTCCGGGCGGGGAGAGGTTGGGCGGGAGCTAGGGTTACTCGCTGCAGATCCTGCCCGCGGTGGGCGCGGCGCTGCTTGGCGACGCCGCACTGGGCGCCCAAATCGGTCCCTTATAGGTTTGCCGTCAGCACCGAGCACGTAGTCTGCGGCCGAGCCTGCGCCGGAATCTGCTCCGGAGGCGGGCACAGGGCTATCACCTGCGCGGCGTGCCTCGCGATGCGGGTCTCGTCCAGATTCAGTCATGCGCTCAACTCTACATCGAATTCACTCCTGTCCCATATGTGTACATGCGTTTGTCCACATGCGTGTGTCCCGAACTGGGCCGTGAATAAACAGAATACGCAATCTAGAAAAGCAGGGCATATCCCACGAAAGCCACGGCGTCGATGAGAAAGTGCGCGATGATAAGCGGCCAGACCTTGCCGGTCTTGGCATAGAAGTATCCGTAGACCAGCCCCATCACGATGTTGCCGAAACCTGCCGATACACCCTGGTAGAGATGATAAGAACCGCGCAGGATTGATGACGCCGCGAGGGTGGCCGGCAGCGCCCAGCCTGATTGGCGCAGGCGGGTCATAAACCAGTAGACCACCACGACTTCCTCGGCAAAGGCGTTCGCGGCTGACTTCAAAAGCAGCACTGGCATTTCCACCCAGGCATTATCGAAGGAGGTTGGGACGACTTCCTTGGTCCAACCAAAGTGCAGCGCAGAGTAGTACAGTGCGAGCCCCGGCAACCCGATGAGCGCGGCCAGGCCTGCGCCCTGCAGCCAATCCCTTACACGCGGGAAACGCTCAAGCATCGCCGCGGGTTTGTTTCGGACCGAAAGCAAATAGAGCGCCAGCGCGCCCCAGGAAAACAGCACGGCGGCGGAGCAGAGCTGCAGGCCCAGGTCCAGCCACGGGGAGACAGATTGGCTCGAGTTGATGGTCACCGATTGCTCGTTTAGCGGTGCTGGATTGAGCAGGTCATCGATGAGCCGCAGCACCGAGCGCACGCCCGAAATACCAAAACTCAAGGCCAAGACGATGAGGATTTCCGTCAGCGTTGCTCGCATCGCCTGGGGTCGAGCATCCTTGTGTAGATTGCGCGTCATGGGTGCAGCACTTTCGCGAGGCCGAGCAGCTCGGCGTCGTCAAGCGTTATGCCTCCCAAATGTACGCCCACCGGCGGATGGTCTGGCACCTTCCAGGGAATCGAAACCGCGGGCAGCATCGCGACGTTGAACAGCGAGCCCCACGGCGACCACCGCGTTTGTTCGTCGAAATTCTCCTGGTGCGGGAGGGCGGTGAACGCGCCGCGCCTGGGCGGATCATAGGTCAGCATTGGCGTGAGAATGGCGTCTACCTGCCAGTACTCCGCCAACAACGCCGGCAGCTGCGCCGCGTGCTCGCGCGCCGCCGCGTGCTCGGCGTTGCTTACCTGCATCCCCAGTTGGCGGATCCACTCGGCGTAGCCGGTGGTCTCCGGGAGCTTGGCCAGCTTGCGCATGAATAGGCGCTGGAAAGCCTGGAAAGTCTCGCCTGCCTGCGGATAGGGCGAAATCGCCACCGTTTCAAAACCCTGGCCCTCCAGTACCTGCGCTGCTTCTTTGACCGCCTGCAGCATGTGCGGGGCAACGGCCGTGGAAGCAAAGAGCGGATCGACCAGCACGCCTACCCGTGCGCGTGGCGTCCGTGGGCGCAGTTCGTGGAGAAAAGCGGCGTCGTCAAGAGTGCGCGCAATAAAGCCCTGCACCGCCAGCTCCTCGCCGGAGGGCTTGAAGCCCACCACGCCACAAGCCGCAGCAGGCACCCGGATGGAACCGCCGCCGTCCGAAGCATGAGCCGCACGCAGTAACCCTCGGGCCACCTGCACCGCCGCACCGCCCGAGGAACCACCCGGCGTCTTTCCTGGATAGAGCGGGTTATCCGGATGCGGCAGGCCCACCGGTTCCGTATCTACCCGCAGGCCCAACTCCGGTGCCGCGGACTTACCCACGATGCGCGCTCCCTGCTGCTCCAAGCGCTCGATGAAAGGATCGCTGAACTCTGGGAGATAGGTGCGCTGCACATGCCCCATGGTGGTAGGCATGCCCGCTACATCGTTGAGATCCTTGGCGGAGAGTATCCACCCGCTTAACCGGCCTTCCGCCTGCGGTGCGCGCTCCAAGTCGAGGTGGGTAAATCCATGCTCTTCGGCGCTTAAATGCGCAAGCGATTCGCGGAGAGCCGCCAAGCTGAAATCCGGGGAAAACTCCATGGCGCCACAGTCTAGTGGGCTAGGGTTGCCAGCATGAGCACCGCAACAAAAATTGCCTTCCTTGGTCCCGCCGGTACCTTCACCGAGGCTGCTCTGCAGCAGATGGCCAGCGAATTCGCCGCCGTGGAGCGGGGGGGGGTGGACTCGCCCGCGGCAGCTGTGAACGCGGTGCGCGCAGGTAAAGCGGACTATGCCTGCGTTGCCCTGGAAAATTCGGTCGACGGTGCGGTGACCGCCACGTCCGACGCCCTAGTCGATGGCGACGCAGTGCAGATCTATCGCGAAGTCGACCTGTCTGTTGCGTTTAGCATCATGGTCCGGCCCGGCACTAAGCCCAATGACGTGCGTACCTTTTCCACCCATCCGGTGGCCTTGCAGCAGGTCCGTGGCTGGTTGGCAGAGAATCTTCCCGCTGCCACGTTTGTTGCCGCCAGCTCCAATGGTGCCGCAGCCCAGGCGGTAGCTGCGGGGGAAGTCGATGCGGCAGCAGCGCCGACCCGCGCCGCGGAACTCTTTGAGCTGGACACGCTTGCCGATGCCGTGGCCGACGTCCAGGGCGCCACCACCCGCTTCGTCCTCGCGGGGCTGCCCGGAAAACCAACGACCCGCACCGGTCGTGACAAGACCGCAGTGGTCTTTACCCTTCCCAACGAACCCGGTTCGTTGGTCGGCGCACTGGAGGAAGTCGCCCACCGCGGCGTGGATCTTTCCCGCATCGAATCGCGACCTACCCGCACCGGACTCGGCACGTATAGGTTCCACGTGGAACTAGTAGGCCACATCGATGACGAACCCGTGGCCGCAGCGCTGCGCGCATTGTGGTTGCGCGCGGAAGAACTCGTCTTCTTGGGTTCGTGGCCCTCCTATTCGGATAAGGGCACGCAGCCGCGTGATCTATCGCGCTTGAAAGCGGCAGATGAATGGGTAGCGCGGGCACGGAAGGGCCAATAGTGTAGGAAACTATGAGCGGAAGAATCTTTCTCGTGCGCCATGGCCAGACCTACTCCAACGTCGAGCACCTGCTTGATACACGCCCGCCGGGAGCCGAGCTTACCGAGCGTGGCCGTGGTCAGGCCACGGACGTGGGCCAAGAGCTTGCGGAGCTAACCGCAGGCCGCAAGGTGCGCTTTTATTGCTCTATTGCGTTGCGCGCCCAGCAAACCGCGATGCTGGCGGCGGAGTCTTTTGCCAAGGCCACCGGCCAAATCCGTGTGCCTGTGGAGGTGAAGACGGGCATCCACGAAGTTTTCGCCGGCGACTTCGAGATGGACGGCAGCGAGGACGCCCACCGCTCCTACATGGTGGCGCTGCGCGGCTGGCTCGACGGCGACGAGAACGCCTGCATGGAAGGCGGCGAGACCTACCGCAACGTTTTGGAGCGCTATCAGCTGGTGATTGAAGAAATTGCCGCTAACTTAGGCGAGGACGCGGTCGTTGTCAGCCATGGCGCTGCCATTCGTGTGGTCAGCCGTCACGCCACCGGAGTCGACGCGGACTTCGCCTACACCGGGTACATGGCAAACGGACGTTTTACGGTGATGGAACCCAACGGCCAGCCCTTTGGCAAGTGGACACTGAAGCGCTGGGCAGATACCGATATGGAAGAATCCAGCAGCATCTAGCCGAGGGCGCTAACCCCAGCCCAGATGGTGTAGCTCGTGTTCTTCTAGCCCGAAGTAGTGGCCTAGCTCGTGGAAGACAGTCACCTCGACTTGGTGCGCCAGCTCTTCTTCCGTGTTGCACCATTCCTGCAGCGCACCGCGGTAGATGAAGATGGTGTCGGGGAGAAAGCCCGTGTGGTCGAAAGTGCGATCCGGAAGGGCCACGCCCACGTAGAGGCCCAACAGGTGGGGATTTTCTGCGTTGAAATCCTCCACCAAGATGGCCAGGTTGCGCATCCGCTGGACGAACTCGTCCGGGAGTTTATCGAGCGCATCGTTGACCATCTCATCGAAGCGCTCTTCGCTTACTAAATACACCTGCTGCTCGCTATCGCTTTTTGTATTGCCGATTTGCTCGGTTTATTACTGCGCGGCAGGTGCCGGAGCGTTAGCCGCCGAGTTATTGTCTGCTGGGGCGCCTTGTGCGTTAGGCGCTGTGGTGGGCGCTGCGGAAGGCTTGCGCACCGGATTGCGCTCTGGCTGGACTGCTGGTGGCGCGCCGTCGATAGTCAGAGCGTCACGGCCGCCGGTGGCTGAGCCGGTGATTGCGGAGAAGTGGCCATCGTTTGGGTGCATCAAAGAGCAGTTCACGGAGCGGCTGCCACCGTTCCATGCGGCCTCGCTGACCGAGCCCCAGAAGGGCTGCAAGGTGGACTGATAAAGGTTTTCTTCCTCGCCCAGGTACTCGATGGCGGCGGCCGTACAAGTTTCGTTGAGGTAGGAATCCAGTTCCTCACCGTTGGGGTAGCCACCGGTGAAGTGTTCGCCTAGGTTCACGATGGATACGGTCTCCAGCTGGTGCGGCTGCGCACAGTCCACGGTGCGCACGACCTGCTTGTCATCGATGCTGCGGCATTCGCCAGGCTTGGCGACGACCGCCTGATCTACCGCTTCCACGTTGCCGGTATTTAGCTGTGGAACGCCTGCCTCATCGGTGGTCTGTAGGCCACAGAGTAGGGTGCGATCTCCTTGCTGCCATGCTGCCTGTGGCGGCAGGACAGATGCAATGTCGTACTTGCCGTTTGGATCCCATTTGCCGTGCAGGTAGCCCAGGGTGCTGGACTCGCACAGCTCATCGCGCAGGGCATTCTGGCGCGTGACGTCGGGACGTTCGGCGTCGGGGCCGAACTCGCTGGTGGGGTAGGTGCTGAGATCCTCGCGGGCGGCAACCTCGAAGCGGTGTGGTTTGTCGCAGGAAATTTCTGCGAAGTTAGAGATTTCTCCCTTGCCGTCGATGTCCCAGGATAAGCAGGTGCCGGACTCGGCCGAGGTAAATGCAACTACCTCCGGCTCGGCGGAGGGCTGCTCTGCTTTATTGGGAGCGGACTGGTTGCCAGTATTCGGGCTAAGCAGCCCGTATGCACCGAGAAACGCGGCGGCTGCGAGGGTGGCCACCAAGAATAAGCGGACGGCAAACGATGAGCGCCAAGGAGAATTCTTACTCATAAGGCCTCCCATAGTACCCGCCTGCCTGGGATTCTTCTTATCTCTTAGGTGTCGAGAGCGCGGCTTACCCGCGTGGTAAGCCGGTAGCGGTCGGTGCGATAGACCGAAGAACACCACTCAACTGGGCGATCGCCCGAGCGGGACTTGCGGATGATGTGCAGCAGTGGGGTGCCGGGCTCGACGTCGAGAAGCTGGGCTATCTCCGCATCCGCCGCAATCGCCGTGACCGTCTGGTCCGCCTCTGTGATCGGTAGATCGAAGTTGGAGTCCAGGATGGCGTAGACCGAGTTGTAGATGTCATTTTCCAGAAGGTTGGGAACAAAGGCAGAGTTATACCAACCGTCATCGATGGAATAGGGCTCCCCATCGCCCAAGCGGAGGCGGCGTAGGTGGGTATGCGTCACGGAAGGATCGGTGCCGAAGAACTCGGACACCTCATCCGGGGCTGACGCGCGGCCGCCCAAGAGGATTTTGCTGGAGGCCTGGACACGTTGGGCGCCCATTTCATCGGAGAATGAGGCCAAATGCAGACGAGATACTAGGGGATTAGGGGCGACGAAAGTGCCTTTGCCGCGCACGCGCCGCAGGCGTCCGGCGGCAACCAAATCACCGATAGCGCGGCGCACCGTGATGCGAGAGACGCCATAAGTCTCTTCCAGAATGCGCTCACCTGGAAGGATGTCCCCTGGTTTCAAAGTGGTGTTGCACAACTCGGTGAGGATGTCACGCAGCTGGGCATGCTTTGGGACGGGTCCATCGGTGATGATTTGTGCGGTCATAAACACATAATAATTCGCTGGTTATTACCACTGCAAGGGCAGCTTGGTGCGCTAAACTTTTAAGCGTGATTGATCTAAAGTTCCTCCGCGAAAACCCAGACGTTGTCCGTGCCTCCCAGGTAACCCGTGGTGAGGATCCAGCTCTTGTTGACGAGCTTCTGGCCGCCGACGAAGCCCGCCGTTCTGCCATCCTGGCAGCCGACGAGCTACGTTCCGAGCAGAAGGCCTTCGGCAAGAAGATTGGCCAGGCATCCCCAGAAGAGCGCCCAGCCCTGCTGGAGGGTTCTAATGAGCTGAAGGAAAAGGTCAAGAAGGCCGAGGCGGAACTGGCTGCTGCTGAAGAAAAGGTAAACGAGCTGCAGTTCCAGCTCTCCAACGTGGTGGAGGGCGCGCCGGCTGGCGGCGAGGATGACTTCATCGTCCTCGAAGAGGTTGGCACGATCCCAGAGTTCGACTTCGAGCCGAAGGATCACTTGGAACTCGGCGAGTCCCTTGGGCTTATCGACGTAAAGCGTGGCGCCAAGGTGGGCGGCGCCCGCTTCTACTACCTGACCGGTGACGGTGCCTTCCTGCAGCTGGGCATGCTCATGCTCGCGGCACAGAAGGCGCGCGAGGCTGGCTTCCAGCTGATGATCCCGCCAGTTCTGGTTCGCCCAGACATCATGGCCGGCACCGGCTTCTTGGGCCAGCACTCCGATGAGATCTACTACCTGCCGGCAGATGATCTCTACCTCGTCGGTACCTCCGAGGTTGCGCTCGCGGGCTACCACAAGGATGAAATCCTGGATCTCAGCGACGGCCCAATCAAGTACACCGGTTGGTCCTCCTGCTTCCGCCGCGAGGCTGGCTCCCACGGCAAGGACACCCGCGGTATCCTGCGTGTTCACCAGTTCGACAAGCTGGAAATGTTCGTCTTCTGCAAGCCGGAAGAAGCAGAGCAGATGCACCAGATGCTACTGCAGATGGAAAAGGACATGCTCGCTGCGATGGAGCTGCCTTATCGCACCATCGACATCGCTGGTGGCGACCTTGGCTCGTCTGCGGCCCGCAAGTTCGACAACGAGGCATGGGTTCCAACCCAGGGCTGCTACCGCGAGCTGACCTCCACCTCGAACTGCACCACCTTCCAAGCGCGTCGTCTGCAGACCCGCTACCGCGACGAAAACGGCAAGACCCAGTACGCCGCAACCCTCAACGGCACCCTGGCCACTACCCGCTGGCTCGTTGCCATCTTGGAAAACCACCAGCAGGCCGATGGCTCCGTGGTTGTCCCAGAGGCGCTGCGCCCATTCGTGGGCAAGGACGTTCTGCGTCCGCGCTAAAGCAGATTAGTTAACAGTTATATATACGTCCCCCGGGTTTTCCTGATCCGGGGGACTTGTCGTGCTTAACTAGTAATTGTTTTTGTCCGAGCTACCTTTAGCCTCCACAAAGTCCCGCATATTTTTAACCAGGGGAAAGAACTATGAACGCCGTTAAAGACTTCTTTTATCAACGCATTGTCACCCTGGCACGGGGCGTTACTATTGCGCAGGGGCTTAAGTTTCGCACCTGGGGCGAGGAGAATATCCCGGACAAGGGCGGTGCGGTGCTCGTGGTCAATCACACCGGTTACATGGACTTTGTCTTCGGCGGTTTTCTACCGCATAAGAAGAAGCGCCTGGTGCGCTTTCTGACCAAGGCCAGCGTCTTCAAGACCCCAGTCGTGGGCCCACTGCTGAAGATGATGGGCCACATCCCGGTAGACCGGATCGATGGTGGAGCTTCCATCCGCCAAGGCATCGAGCTGGCCAAGGCCGGCGAGCTGGTCGGCGTGTTCGCCGAGGGTACGATTTCCCGCAGCTTCGAAATCCGCAGCATGCGTGGCGGCGCAGCCCGCATCGCTTATGATGCCGGCGTTCCGATTATCCCGATGGTCACCTTCGGCTCCCAACGGTTGTGGACCAAGGGGCAGAAGAAGAACCTGGGCCGCAGCAATACCCCGCTGCTCATCCGTGCCCTCGAGCCTTTTAAACCGACTGGCGACGTCGAGGCAGACACCGCCGAAATTCGTCGCCGCATGCAGGAAGGCCTCGAGATGCTCTGGAAGGACTACGAGGCGGAGTTTGGTCCAATGCCGAAGGGCGCTTTTTGGGTTCCAGCCCGCATGGGCGGCGGAGCGCCGAGCCTGGAGGAAGCAGAGCGCGAGGATAAGGCGGTCGAGTCGGAGCGCTACCGCGTGCGCCGCCTGCGCGATGACCTGATGGGGCTCAAGACTCGCATCTCCGAAGCCACCTCTGAGCTGGTCAAGGACCGTCTGGCCATTACCGCAAAGCCGGCCAGCGGCGAGGTGGAGGAGATCAAGCGCACCACCCCGGAGACACTCGAGTGGATCAAGGAAAACCTCAACATCGTCATCGAGGAGGCCACTCGTGGCTTGGGTGAGGGCCGCGACAAAGTCACCGAAATCATGGGACAGCTCAAGGTTGATGTGGCTGAGACGCAGGCCAACCTCGCCACCAGTAGCAAGGAAGTCTTCGCGGGCTCCAAAGTGGAGCAGGGCTTGTTGAGCGCTGCGACCCAGTCGCGCCTTATCGTCTCCCGCCTGCCACACCGCATGAAGGCGCACTTCACGCAGATCCCGCGCATCGTTGTGGCAGATGAATCCACCTTGAATTATGAGGATGGTTCCGTGACCAAGCGCCTGCATGATGCATTCGCCGGCGTTTATCCGGAGTCGCAGATGCTGGTGCTGATGTCCCCGCAGGCGGCGGCTTACCCAGACTCCACCTTTGCCAATATCCAGCAGGAACTTTGGAGGATTGAGCATCAGGGCGGCGTCGTCAAGCATGGCTCCGAGGTTATTGCCATGCATCCGCTTTCCGACGCCGCCGTTGCTGCCATCGAAGCACACAGCGACATTGTCGTCGAATGGGCCTACGAAGGTGGGGAAGTGGTCTCTGGTCATATCAAGCGCGAGCTGCGTGAGGTGAAGGACGTCCTGGGTGAAGTATCCGGTGCCCGTTTCGTGGACACCCCAACGGGGCTAATCGTGGTTGCAGATGAGGCATGTCGGTGGGCTGCTACTGAGCAGATTCTTGAGCTAGTGGGGGCGGCCCCGCGTGAGGTGATCGTCTTTGCTGGTGAGGCAGGAGACGAGGTTTTCTTGGACCACACGCAGGTGGTCGCGCTGGAGACCGCACCCATTGAGCTGGTCAAAGAAGCAGGTTCCGTGACCTACTCGGCAGAGCGCGCTGGCGTCTCCGAGGTGCTGGAGGCGATGGCGAAGTTGAATAAGAAGAAGTAGACCTTAATAAAGTTAGGGGAACCGCAAGGAGCGTCTGGATATGACCAGAGGCTCTTTTTATTTGTCCGCCTATACCCCCTTATAGGGGTGACATAAGTTTCTTTCCTTTATAAAAATTAATGAAAAATGCTGGTTACGGTGGAGGAACTTACGAGTGAGTAGCGCAACAGCGCGCTTTCTGTCGTGACCCCTAACATAAGATTCAGGAGAAAAGATCTTCAAGGCCCGAGGCGGGGAATGGACCACTTTGGGCGACCATGAGGCTCCGCCTGTCACCGTAGCGCGCGCCGTGCGAGAGCACGGCGACTGTATTGCGATGGCATAAGGGGCAAGTAAAGGAGATGAGTTTAGTAATGACAAAGCTAAGCAATCAGAGTTTCAACCCGGAATACTTTGAAAAGGCATGGGAGAACTACTCCGATGAGGAATATGACGTCGTCATCATCGGCGGTGGCTCCGTTGGCGCAGGCGCAGCAGTCGACGCCGCTACCCGTGGCCTGAAGACCGCAGTTGTCGAGTCTCGCGACTTCGCAGCAGGTACCTCTTCCCGCTCCTCCAAGATGTTCCACGGTGGCCTGCGCTACCTGGCGATGTTCGACTTCCGCCTGGTCGCCGAGTCTCTCCATGAGCGCGAGCTCAACATGTCCACCCTGGCTCCGCACCTGGTCAAGCCGCTGAAATTCATCTTCCCGCTGACCCACCCAGTCTGGGAGCGCGTGATGATGTTCGGCGGCTTTACTTTGTATGACCTCATGGGCGGCGCAAAGAGCGTTCCGATGCAAAAGCACCTGACCCGCAAGGGCGTGCTGAATGTTGCCCCGGGCCTGAAGGATCACGCAGTGGTTGGTGGCGTGCGCTACTACGACACGCTTGTCGACGACGCTCGCCACACCATGACCGTCCTGCGTACCGCCGCCGAGTTCGGCGCCAGCGTCCGTACCGGCACCGAGG